>AQSC01000001.1 GCA_000402775.1 Euryarchaeota archaeon SCGC AAA252-I15
AGTAGTCGCAGACTATTACATCGGCTAGTCTTCCCGCCTTAACACAGACTTCGTAGGGACACAACTCATTTTTATTGCAAAGAGCCTGTATTTTTTCGGAGTGTGAGGGCGTGGCAAGAATCGTGTCGACGAGCTCTTTTACCTTACCCGCGTTATTTCTTCTGTGAACGTTGTTGTAGGGCGTGCAAGTCTCTTTTCTCTTCCGGTTCCTGCAGAATTCGTGGAACTCCCGGTTATCAATGTCGCCTACGTTTTGAGGGCACATCCACTGCTTCCCGATGAAATCAACCATCGAAAATAGGGGGTTGTGTTTTTCCTTGATCTTTCTTAGAGTTTCAACCACAATCATGTGTTGAGTGTGCTTGGGGGCGAGAAAAAAAAGGTTTAAACCCTCTTTTAGAGAGTGTTCGAGTATTGGTGCTAATACTGCAGCGGTCTTTCCGATTCCTGTCGGAGCGTGGGCGATGATGTTCCCCTTATCTTTTAGCACTGAGGCTACGTCGTCTATGAAATCTTTTTGCCCCTTGCGTATTGACTCGAAGGGGAATAGTCGGTGGCTTACCATGTCCTAAGATGTTATTCAATGCTTATGACTCCGCCACATTCAAACAAAGCGTTTAAGGCCGCGACTTTCACAGCCTCAAAGTATTTTTCAGAAACCGCCTTCTTGTTAACCTGTATTGTGTATATCGCGTCCGTTACTCCCGCACTATCCAACACGTCTTCGATTGTGTCCCGCATGACTTCGACCGGCCCCTCCTCCAAGGGGAACCTGCTTAAAAACGCGATTGGGCGCAGTCCCTCGTCGATTGACGCCGGAATTAATGATATTTTCACTAGTTCTTTGTCATCGGAGCCAGACCCTGATCCTTGGAGGGTCATACCGCACTTCCTCCACTCGAGGATGTTTAAGTTCCCGACGCCGAGTTTCTTAAGCTTGTCTTTCACTTCCTCAAGGTCTTCACTGTTGACTTGAAGGGTTATTTCGCGCCCCACCATGGAAAGCTGGAGAATCCCCCTATCCGGAAGATTGTCTACGAACTTCTCCATGTTCGACCCTGAAAAAGACCCTGATAACGCAATCTTGTATCCCCTCATTTTGATGTAAGTATTTGGAGTAGAAGGTTAGCCGTTATTGTCGCGGTTTGCCCGTCATCAAGTTCCGGGCAAGCTTCGACGAGATCAGCTCCAACCACCGTGCTCGATTCAAGTATTGTATGATATAGGGATGTGAGTGTATTAAAACTTAATCCGCCCGGCTCGGGATTGCCGACGCCAGGAGCGGCCGATGGATTTAGAACATCCAAGTCGGTTGAAACGTAAATTTTCTTATCCCTTATTTTGTTCTTAATCTCTTTAATATCGCCGGCATTAAATTGTTGGACTCCTTCTTTTTCTCCGTACGCTTCCTCGTCCTTAGACTTGCTTCGAACCCCAACCTGGATTAATTCCAAGTTAAAGTCTTCAAGAATTCTTCTGGCAACGCTTGCGTGGCAGAATTTCTGGTCCAAGTACTCGTCTTTTACGTCGGCGTGAGCGTCAAGCCAGACTACTACTTCAGGCTTTAAAGTTTTCACAGCACCCCAGGATATTGTGTGCTCACCACCCAAAAGGATTGGGATAGCGCTTGACTCGGCCTTCACTTCGGAGAGGAGGGTAGCCAATCGCTCGCAGGTTTTACGCATGTCCCCGAGTACGGGCACAATATCTCCCAAGTCATGAAATGATATTTCATCCCAGTTTTTCTCAAGCTCGAGGAATGCTCGTCGTATCTCCAGGGGCCCGTGGCGTGCGCCAACCCGGCTTGTCTGAGTGTAGTCTGCTGGGACTCCGAGGATTGCGTGATTTGCATCCGCCAGCGGGTGCGTGGATTCAAGCCGCAAGTTCGCATCTAAATAAAGGGATTCCATAAGTAGTTTAATGTAATGGCCGACTCCTTTAAAAATTTGCGAGTAGAGTGCGCGGGAAAAGTGTATGAGCCCGCCGAAGACTCAACACTACTCGCAAATACCATAATAATTAATAACAAAGAGACTTTACTCGATGTTGGAACGGGCTCGGGGTTTATCGCGCTTTCCGCAGCAGGGAGAGCGGCTCGCGTCCTCGGTGTTGATGTTGACTCTGAAGCTGTGGATTGCGCGCGGGGGAATGCGTTGAACAACGATATTGATAATGCAGAGTTTTGCGTCTCCGACTTGTTTGAAAACGTCGAGGGTAAATTCGATGTGATCACATTTAATCCACCTTATCTTCCAA
>AQSC01000002.1 GCA_000402775.1 Euryarchaeota archaeon SCGC AAA252-I15
ATCTAAAAATATATTAATAATACCCCCTAAAAAACGGCGGGGGGCTTTCATAGTTCAAGTTAATTAATACCTTAGAGCTTGCCAGTTAATCCTGGTGAGACCTTACCCTAGAAAAAAATGCCCCCCGCCGCAGGATATAAAAGCCGCAAGCTCGACGTATGATTTACCGCGTTCTCTCGAAGTCCGCTCATTCCAGTCTGCGGTAATTCCGAGGTTCGCAATCCTCTGAGTTATCTCCCGCATTGGCGTCTCCCGCCTCTCCTGATCCACTAGAAGTGGGTCGAGAGCTACTGGAACCATTGCTTGACCTGCTGTACCTCCTCCGCCGCTGGTAGTTGTCAATGCTTTTAAAGCTGCACTGTGCCGGGCTTTAAGTCCTGCTCGAATGTCCACCCCAGCTTCAGGGTTTCCTGTTGGATTACCTGCGAAGCCAAGAGGATCCTTAACCACTGTTCCAGGGGGTATGTTACCCCAAAAATAGTTGTAAGTATTCCACGCTTCAGTAGGACCCAAATTCATATATCTGCTTCTCATTTTGATTCCTCCATTATAAATACATTGCCAGACTCTCCTCTTCAGGTTTAATAGGGGCTTGTGCGGGCGTTACTTCCCCCTTCATTGCTGGCTGCTTGAATTTAGCGCCCAACTCTTCAAAACGCTCGTCCAACATCTTCGAGATTTCAGCCTTCAAACCCACTTGCTCTTCCGGCTTAACCTCTTCCCCTTCTGTGGGTGGGAGTGTTGCTTTGAACGCTTCGAACTTGTCGTCGATCATTTTAGATAGTTCCGCCTTCAATCCTGCCGTAACGTCTTCAGGCGTTGTTTCCCCTTCAGGTGTGGTTTCACCTTCCAGCTTCTTCTCCCCCTCGGTCTCTGGAGGCTTTTCCTGAGTTTCCTCGGAAGGCTTTACTTCATCGGGTAATGTTCCCGTTTCATCATCTGTCATGGTGTTTTCCTCCTTGTTTTCGTTTTCTATTTGTGAGAATAATGCGTCGCGGCTTTTCATAGCCACAGAAGTTATTTTAGCGTTCTCGTTAATTGGGTTGCCAGTCAAAGCAACGTTAAGAACTCTAACATTATTTAATAATCTAGTGTTTCCATCCTGCACCCAGTCAGTTGGGTGGCTTTCATCCCACGCTATACTAAACCCTTTCACGAAACCGTCTTTAATGCTACCCCAAACTTCCTTGAAACGACTTAAATGCTTATTGACTTCAGCCTTGACGTAAACGCCAGTATCATCGATTTTCTTAGATATGACTTTAGCTATTGGAATTAAAGCGCTCCTGCTTTTGTATCTGCCATAACCGCCCGGATCCGCTTTGAATGCTTCATGCTCAAGATCCATAGTTAGCATGTCAGCTTGATCGTAAATGCCTCGCATTCCGTGTTCTGTGATGACATCGCCAATCTTGTCTTTATCGTGAGTGGCAATATAACCTTCCACAATATAGCGCGGCTCCCCCCCCTTAAGCCCTGGTTCGGTATAAAATCTAAACGCCTGATTTTCTGAACTTACAAGTATTTGGGGTGGGGTTGACTGCATTTTAAGTTCTTCCAAGGTTATTGTGGAATAACCTTAAGGAACATTTTTGCCGAGTCGTCACTCAGTCCACATTAAAAATTAAGTCTAATCTGGTTTAAATAGGCACAATATTATTTCGCAATCCTACAGTAAACCTAATCTTTTCTGGTGTCTTTGCACTGTGGAGTAATTCACACTTATGCCAACTTCAGCTTTCAAGGCTGCGACAATATCATTCCTACTAGTTCTCGGTCGGGGTGTCATTGCTTCTATCAGTCGCTCTGCTCGGCTGTGCGGCAAAATCTTCGCCTCAAACATTTTTTTAAATTAAACTACTTGGTATTATGTCGATCCTACACCGACAGTTCGGACGGTTAGGAGGATGTGAAACGTACTTGTTGTTTACTTCATCGTAAAACTCGTCGTCAAGACTTCTAATTTGACCGTCTAATTTTTTACTGTCTTTCGCAGTCCGACTGTCAAAAGTCGCCTTCCATTTTTTAACGAGTGATAAGCTTGAGTCTTTAGCTGCTTGGAGTCTCGCCCCATTGTAAGCGAAAACGCTTTCAGTCCTGGCTATAGTCTCAGCCCGAGCGTCCGTAAGGTTTTTGTCACCCCAAACTTTCTTAACCCGGGCTTTCAATTCTGTTATCCCTTCCCCCGCCTGCCAGCCTTCTAGGAGGTCTTCCCTGAGTTTGATTGCGATGTCTTCGCTCAAATCTTGGACTTTCCCGAAAGCTTGGGTTGCAACAATGTTTCTGAAAGGCTTGTTGTGGGCTATGTTAATTTTTAATTCTTTTTCCAAGCTTTCATGACCTTTGTCGAAGAGTATTGCCACAATGTTTTTAAACA
>AQSC01000003.1 GCA_000402775.1 Euryarchaeota archaeon SCGC AAA252-I15
CATCACTATTACAGACCCCTTAATCTTTTCCCTAGTGAGGGAGGTTGCGTGGCCCGTCCCCAACTGTTCCTTCTGCTCTACGTATTGTATCGAGACGCCAGAATGCTTTTTTCCGAAGTAGTCGATAATCTTATCCTTACGGTAACCTACAACAATGACTACTTTTTTCACTCCAGCAGCTGAAAGCGCGAGCAAATCCCACTCTAAAATAGGCTTACCTGCTACAGGCAGCATTGGTTTGGGCTTGGTCGAAGTTAAGGGTCTAAGCCTCGTCCCCTCACCTGCCGCTAAAATGACTGCTGAATCCATGATTATTCCTTTAATAAAAGTGTTTATGATTTAAAAAGAGGTTTAATCAAGGTTTCTCGTGCGGTCCAATACTCGCCTTCAAAGTGTAAATGGACTGGGCGATAGCAGCGTGAAAGTCAGATGTTGTGCGGATTGACCTGATTTTTTTCACAAGCTGGACTGAGTTTAAGTAGAATCGCCTGTAACCTTCCAAACAAAGTTTTTGGAGTCTTTCAGCTGAGTATCCGTAAGGGACTAGAAGGGGGTAATCCACCTCACCTTTCATGTATTTCACCCAGACATCAGTTTCAAGAACGCCTTCCGACTCCAACTTCTTTGAAAGCCCGGTTCCGGGTAAAAGCTCAGTAACACAATAATCCACGTCTGTGGGCTTGATTTTCCCTGGGAAAGACAATGTTTTTTCCAAGTCCGATGAGGTTTCACCTGGAAAGCCAATCATAAAGTAGGCGCGGGAGGCAATACCATGTTTTTTTAGTAGGTTGAATGCTTCCCCGTATTCTTCGTCAGAGATGTTTTTCCCCACACTTTGTCGTATCCTTTCGGAACCGGATTCGACTCCGATGAACGCGTAACGGCATCCAGCCTTCTTCAAGGCAGAGACGACATCCTCGTCTAGCGATTTAGGATAGATTTGGCAGTTAAAGGAAATGGGATTTTCCAGTCCCGTTAACTGTTCACACAATTCAATGGTTCGCTCTCGATTGAATGTGAAATTATCATCCACAAAACTTACTTGAGTTAAACCATACTCGGCAACCGCTTCCTCCACTTCAAGGACAACATTTTCCGGCGAGCGAATTCTGTAGGGGTTTTGCGGCATGAAACAGTACGCGCATTTCATAGGGCATCCCCTGGAGGTTATGAAGGATAGGTGGCTGTAGCGGTCAACAGGTAAAAGATGCCTTGCAGGTTGTAGTAGTGAATCGATATCTGGGATGAATGATGGCTTAACAGGTCGTTTCCGCGAGGCATCGAAGATGCCGGTAGCCTTGGTCGAGTCAGTTCCTTGGATTAGCGCCCGGCAGAGTTTGGGGAAGGATTTTTCTCCTTCGCCCACGATCCCGTAGGATAACCCCATTTCGGATACTGTTTCAGGCAAAGCCGTGATATGGGGTCCGCCAACGACTATCTCACCGGGGAATCCTTTAGAACAAAGAGTGGAGGCGAGCAGATGGCACTCGCGCAGTGTCGTGGACATGACGCTTAAGCCTAGAATCCTGGGACTTGTGGATAGTATGTGGTCGGCGACTTCAATGACATTTAATCCGGCCACGTCCGAGTCGAGAATCTTGGTTGAAAATCCGTTACCAATAAGTGCTGCAGCAAGGTATCCCAAGCCCAACGGCATGTAAGTGCGGGCAACACCCCCAGTTATTGCAGGTTTGCTTGACGGGGGATTAACGAGTAAGACATCAACCATAAAATAAAATATTGAAGACAGGTATAATAGAGGTCAAACCTGCACTATCCTCTGAGATATGCTACACTATTAAGGAGTGTGAAATTTCCACCTATTTAGGCGTACCACCAATGGAACCTAGATGCGCTCCAGGCTCCCCTCCAAGAAAATGTTGTTCGCCCTCACCTCCCACCATTTTATGGCTAATTGGGAACTTCCGTTCACGCATATCGTGTGCACTTTCTCTAAGTTTATTTTGGAAAGGTTGTACCCAGGCTCCCCTGTGAAAATCTTCACGTTGACGAGACATTATTTCACCTCCGGCATATTTTCCGCCCCAGGGTAATGCATCTTGATCAGCCTCTGCACAATCGTTGCGGCCTTCTTTTCCACTTCTTTTGTATACTTCTTGTCTGGCTCATCGAAGGGTAGTAGAGTGCGGAACCTGAATTCCCCTTCCTCAACCATCAATACTATATGCTTTGCGAGTGGCGACCCAAGAATTGACTCCAACTCCTCATCAGATGTAATCGCGTTAACAATATCCGTAAGATAATCAAGCCTTATACCAGTTATCGAAGCCACAGTAATTATTTGAGCTTCATACTTATTAAATTGCTATCCCCCACGTGATTGCTTACACTTTAGTTTTGAGTGTGGACACAGTAGAGTAGCACAATTATTTATTATAAACGTAATTTATTATACAATGCCTGACAAAGATGAGTTGGATGAGGAGAGTAAGGGCCTTGACGAGCTTGTGGACAAGCTTA
>AQSC01000004.1 GCA_000402775.1 Euryarchaeota archaeon SCGC AAA252-I15
GCACAACAGACACTGAGATCCTTTAAGGAAAATAAGATATAACTGTTGAAAGTGCGCGCTCGGAATTACGCCTAACTAATGGGGGTAAACGCAGTTTTGCCGACGATAGGAGGCAAAATTGGTGGAAATCCACAAGAGGATTTCCCGTTTAGCCACTTGTTAAGTGACCGAGTCGAAGACGAGGCGACGAACAGCGTCAGCTGTGAGGAGAGTAAAAATGGGTCGAAATTTTTTTATTTAGGCGGGGCGGCTTTGTAAATATGAATTATTTTTTTCAGACAGTTATTCTCATTTCCTAAGAGATCATGTTCCCAAAATCTTAAAACTTTCCATCCTTCCTTTTTTAATAGTTTATTAATTTCTTTATCTCTGGTTAAGTTGCGTTTAATCTTTGGAATCCAATATTTTTTATTAGATTTTGGCTGTCTGAAGTGTTTTGGGCACTTATGCCAAAAGCAACTATCAATGAAAATAGCGATTTTTTTTGAAACGAAAACTAAATCAGGTTTTCCATGGATATTATAATGTAATCGGTATCTCAGACCTTTATTCCATATCTTTTTTCTGAAATCTAGTTCTAATTTCGTGTTTTTTGATTTTATTTTTGACATGATTTCGCTTCTTTTTTTCTTAGAAACAGTATCTGTCATAAAATCACTTATTGATCAAAAAGTTCCACTGGATTAATCTTAAATTGAAGCATTGTTGAGGTATCTCTACCAGCATCTCCGCCTTTTCTTTGCATTGTTATCTGACCGATTCTCATACTTCCTCTGTCCGTAATTCTTACCTCTCCATTACCAAAGGTATTCATCACCTCATTTATTGTTTTAAGAACCCATTTTGTTCCACCATCTGTTCTCAATGCAACCAACATCCATCCAGCAGAGAATTTACCCCTTCCTTTTAGAATGTCAGATATTACAAGAATTTTCTGTTTCTTGAAAAATGAAAGGACTTTATCTTTTTGTTTAGGTTGCATCTCATCAAAAAACATCCTTCGAGGATCACGAAGATTCTTTTTAGAAGGTTTTATTTCACCTGTATACAGTTTTAATAATTTTGTCACATCATTGGGAATATTCCATAAATCTTTATAATGATCAATCCATCTTTTATCTACTTGATTATATCCCCTGGGATTACTAACAAGTTTCACAGATAAGTTTTCTGCTGAAATGGCTTTTTTGAGTATTATTGTTATCTGAACTTGGACATCCGTTTTATATCCATGCAATTTAACGGCAATAACTTTCTTAATTTCCTTCAAATCATAACCCATTATTTCTAACCATTTTTTTGCATCACAATCTTTTTTCCAATTATTAAATTTTTCGACGACGTCGTCTTCATTCCTAAAACCGTCTTTTGCAGTCATTGATCCCAAATCAGATAATTCATTCTCGTTCATTTCTTTCTCGACTTTACATGCTTTTAGTATTTGTTCAACAATTTTTTTTACAACAGTAACTACAACACTATTACCAAACTGTTTATATGCTTGTGCCTTGCTTTTAGGTATTATGTAATTATCAGGAAATCCCATTACGCGTGAACACTCTTTAGGTGTAAGTTTTCGAATAATACCCTTCACAGAATAAGCCCCTGTTTTTGCAGCTGCCCCCCCTCCATGTGCTGAAAGAGTTATTGCATGACCATTAATACTATAAATTCTTTCTCCTTGTCCTCCGTTGTTAATAATGCCAATTTGTATTGGTGCTAATTCCGGTGTTTGTTCAGGAGTTTTATATATTCTTATATCTTTTCTCTTGATTATGTATTCGCTTTCATCAATATCAGGTTCTAAAACATCTTTAAGAAATATTTTTTCATACGTTGGTTCAGGAAATTGGAAGTTCGGAATACCCAATTTTTTATTAAAACAAACGAAGAATATTCTCTCTCTTGATGTTGGGACACCATAAAAACTCGCATTTAATAGTTTATAGAAAACATGGTAGCCTAGTTCGTCTAAAATTCTTAAAACTGTTTTTAATGTTTTTCCTTTATTATGCAGTCCAAAGTTTTTTACATTTTCTAACAATACAACCTTTGGTTTATGATATTTGATTATTTTGACTATATTAAAAAAAAGGGTTCCACGAGTATCTTCAAAACCTTTTTGTTTTCCGGAAATAGAGAATGCCTGACATGGAAAACCCGCACATAAAATATCATGAGGGGGTATGTTTCTTTCATCAATTTTAGTTATATCGCCTTGGGGAATTTCCCCAAAATTATTGAAATATGTATCTTGTGCGTGTTTATCCCATTCGCAACTCCATAAACATTTTAAACCAAAACTTTCTAAAGCAATTCTAAATCCGCCAATTCCAGCAAATAAATCAATAAAATTTTTTAATTCTACCGAACCCATTCTGTTTTCGGGTTCAGTATGATACGAAAGAGTGGACATAGTAATAGGTTAAATTTGGAAGTTAAATAATAAAGAGCCGCCCCGCCATTTTTTTACTTTATTATGTTCCAAAGGCACTGCAGCGACCCATTTTTATTTCACTTAACAAAAGCGGGTAAACGAAGTCAGCCTCGAAGAGGCTGATTTGCAGAAAATCCATAGGATTTTCCTTTTATCCGCTGTTAGGCGTGGGCGATAGCCC
>AQSC01000005.1 GCA_000402775.1 Euryarchaeota archaeon SCGC AAA252-I15
CATTTGTTAAACAATGTTCGGTTGCATTTTCTTTTTATACGAAAATAACCCATATTATTACCCAGTGCCAGGGTGGTTGGGAACAGAAGCCATGCTTTTTCTGGGTGGAAAATAAAATGAAGGCTGTAACACTTGCGGGAGGATTCGGAACAAGGCTTAAGCCCATAACCTATACGCGTCCTAAACCCATGATACAGGTGGTTGGGAAGCCAGTTATAGAATACATCGTAGAGTATCTGCATTCATATGGTCTGTCAGAAATAATTTTAACTTCAAATTATTTGAAAAACCATATTATAAACCATTTAGGATACGGGGAACAATTTGGCGTAAATATCATCTATCCTGAAGAAGAGAACCCCCTTGGTACTGCCGGATCCGTTAAAAACGTTGAACAAATCCTGGATGAGACTTTCCTCGTCATTCAAGGCGACAACATCACAGACTATGACCTGACCAAGCTCATAAAGTTTCATAAAGAAAGCGGAGGGCTTGCCACTATTGCAGTATGTCCCGTCCCTGACCCTGAACACTATGGCGTAGTAGTAGTAGACCCGGATTTTGGAGTAAATAGTTTCCAGGAAAAACCAGGTCCGAGTGAATGCAAGAGCAACTTGATTAATACTGGGGTATACGTTCTTGAACCAGAGGTTTTAGATATTATTCCTGATAAAACTAAATTCGATTTCTCCAGGGACTTGTTCCCGATTTTATGCGGTAGGGGGCAGTTGTATGCTTGGCCTGCGCAAGGATTTTGGACTGATGTCGGCCAGCTTTCAGGGTTGAACCAGGCTAAGGAATACTTGATTGGAAATGTTAGTCCGAAGATATCTGATTCAGCCACGGTTTTGGGGGAATTAGGAGAACAAGTTTTTATCGGGGAAAACGTTTATGTCGGAAAAGGTGCTGTAATTCAGGGGCCTAGTGTCATAAACGATAACTCAATTATTGAGGATAACTGCTTGATCGGCCCGAAAACGTGTATTGGATCGAATCTAGTCGTAAAAGAGGGGGCAAGAATTATTGGTTCTGAATTATTCAGTGATACTCGCATTGGCAGGGGGAATACTGTGGAAAACGCATGGATTAGTGAAAACTGTCATATAGGGTCCAACTCCCACATACGGGAAAACTCTATCTTGGGATCGAATTGTATCCTCGGTTTGAGCGTTCAGGTTGAGGCGGGATCCCGAATTTGGCCGAATATGGATGTGTGCAGGGGCTCTAATGTTTCCGGAGACATTAGGACTTTCTGGCAGACTAGCGAGGCGAAATACAATCCTAAGTGGAGTCTCCGAGATTTATCTCGTGATGAAGCCTTCTACTTTAACAAGCGTGAGGAAAACAGGATAAGTCACACAGGTTATTATGCAAAAAACTTGTTCGAATTCAATGAAATAGTGACTAAAGTGGATTTGAATTCAATCCTATACCATTTCCGGGAGGATAAAAACGACTTCAGTGAGTGGGCGAGGAGAATAATCTGCGATCCAGTGCTTTCACAATCATTTGATCGGATTAAAATATGTAATCAAGCAAATTTCACAGAAGACATTCGAAAGGGGCTTCACACAGAAACATTTAAAAGAATCAACCACTTAAAGACTGGAAAAAGGACTACTTAATTTGAGTGAAAGCTCATCGAAACTAACCCTCACCTGGTTTTTCGAGTCACGTTCCCTGATTGTAACTGTTTCGTCTTTAAGGCTGTCATAATCTATTGTAACACAATAAGGCACTCCAATCTCGTCAGCCCTCGCATACCTTCTCCCGATACTTCCAGAAGAGTCGAATAGGACGAATAAACCCTGACTCTTAAGCTTTAATTGAATCTCCCTTGCTTTATCCAGTAAACCATCCTTTGAAACAAGCGGGAAGACAGAGCAAATGTATGGTGCTACTTGCCGGGGGAATGTGAAGTATGTCCTTTTATCCTCTACTTTAAGGCAGGATTCTAGCATGCAGTAGAAGGGGCGGTCTATTCCGTATGCGACTTCGATTACGTGGGGGATGAACTTCCTGCCTTCAATGTTAACTGACAAGTCCTCGCCCGAAATCTTCGAGTGGGCGGAAAGGTCGTAATCAGTCCTATCAGCAATACCCACAAGCTCTATCGTACCGTAGCTTTCACTTTCAAACTCAACATCCCACGTGTCGCTTGAGTAGAAGGATCGTTCGTCATCATGGTGTTGTCTAAGCCTAAGTTTGCCAGGATTTAGTCCAATTTTTTTGAAAAACTGGACTGCCCGACCCGAATGATATGCGATGACCTTGTCTTTTATCACGCCTTTTTTATGGGCTTCCTTCAAAGTGAGGTCGTGTTCCCTGTCCTTTTTATCCGTTATTTGAATTTTGATTCTCTCGACTTCACTGAATTTCGGGGCGGTTTTATCCTCTGGATCCATGAAAAACTGTATTTCAGCCTGATTGAATTCCCGAAGCCTTACTAAGCCTTGCCTCGGGGAAATCTCGTTTCTAAAGGAATGGCCAATCTGCAATACTCCGAAAGGGAGTTTCTTCCTAGCAACCTCCCAAAGCCTTCTAAAGGCTATGTAAGTGGTCTGGGCCGTTTCAGGCCTAAGATACGCAGTTGTCTTGTATTTTCCCGGTCCGATGAACGTCTGAAACATCATGTTGTAGTCGTAAAGCTTTCCCAAAGAACCCTTGCATTTAGGACAGACAATTCCCTTTTCCTCAACAATATCCTTTAAATCAGAAATCTTAGCCCCATAAGCTTGCTCTCCAGCATCGATAAAAAGCTGCTCGATTTTGTATGGTTCGCCGCATTTTTCGCATTCTGCCATAACGTCGGTAAATGATGTAACATGGCCTGAAGCAACCCAAACATCCTCAGGCGACAGGGTAGGGCACTCGACTTCAAGACAATCCTCGCCGATTACGTAATGCCTTCTTAAAGCGTCCTCAATGTTTTTCTTAATCCTTGACCCTACCGGCCCGTAATCATAGAATCCCGCAACACCCCCATACAATTCAAAGGAAGGGTAAATGATACCCCTCCTCTTAGAGATGTCTAAAATTGTATCCAGCATCTTCTAAAGCACATCCTCCTCAATGTCCTCGCTTACAGGAGGGCTGATACTGCCTTCAGTAGTCGGTTCCTTGCCCACTAAATCTCTTTCCTCAGTGATAATACCCTTGAACTTTTCCTCTGCAAGCTTCTCAGCCTCCACCTCTTTTTTAACCTCCCACTTCTTCTTCTCCATATCATCCCGCTTTTTCCGCTCATCCTCTGCGACTCTGGCTGCTGTTTCAAC
>AQSC01000006.1 GCA_000402775.1 Euryarchaeota archaeon SCGC AAA252-I15
TATTAATGACGGTGCCTTTTTTAAAAGGAGTGCAATTACGAATTTTGTGTCGCCTCCTGTTAAACGAAGAATGTCGTCGGGCGTTAAGATGTTGGCAAGTTTTTCCATATCATCTTCAGAAAGTTTTTCAAGGAACATGCGCGCACGATAAAGTTTTTTTAATTTCGCGCCGTGGGTTTTATCCCACTCAACTTTGTAGGCTGAAAGATACTTTTTAGAGTAGTCGGAGGCTTCGATCGCATCGGCTGCAACGTTTCCGGCTAATTGCCCTCCATGCAGTGCGAAAGCCATGCCCCCACCAGTTACGGGGTGTACGTGGTGTGCTGCGTCTCCGACGAGCATGATGCCTTCACCCACAATCTCTTCAATTCCTGCTGAGACCGGTATGCCCCCAGCGTTTATTTCGAGGTAACTTGCGTTTCCGAAATACTTGGGATTTGAGGATATGAACTTGTCGAGATAGTTTATTGCCCTAGCCCCCTCTTTTGCTGATGAACCCATGATGCCTAACCCAACGTTTGCTATCGTGTTCCCTTTCGGAAAGATCCAAGCGTAACCTTTTGGGGCTATGTGGTCGCCGAAGAAGAAGTGCAGCAAGTCTTCCTTACAGCTGACTCCAGCCATTTCATATTGGATTCCAGCGTGAAAATCATGGAGCTTGTTGGTTGAGTTTATTCCCGCGCTACGCGCAATCTTTGAGTCGACTCCGTCGGCTGCAATAACGATTTTCGATTGAATCTTCAAGTTCTCCCCCATGTGGTTTACAGAAACTCCCGATACTACGCCGTTTTTTTGTATGACTGATTCAGCGTTTGCCTTCACAATGTATTTAGCGCCTTTTCTTATTGCGTCTGCTGCCAAGTGTTTTTCGAATATTTTTCGTTCAATCACGTATCCGTCTGTTTTATCTATCTGGATTTTTATTTCCTTGCCTTTAGGAGAGTAGATGACGCCTCCGTGCACGCGGTTTAACGCCCACGCCGGGTCTGGGTTGATTCCCAGCGCTTCCATTGTATCCTTGTTTAAGCCTTCAGCGCATCGTTTGGGGGGGCCAATCTCTTGTTTTCGTTCAACACAGATGACAGAGAATCCCCTTTCAGCAAGGGTTCGGGCTGCGAGACTTCCAGCTGGGCCCGCCCCCACCACTATGACGTCTGCCTTCATTTCTCACCCTCAAGTTTTAGGGCGCCTACCGGGCAGAATTTCACGCACGTGCCGCAGCGGTTGCACGCGTCTTCGTCAACAACAATATTTACTTCCATAAGGGTTATGGCGTTTTGAGGGCATGTTCCCACGCAACCCCCGCAATACAGGCACTTGAACTTGTCAATCAACATTTTAAGATACTCTTAATTTGTGAGATAAGTTTAAAAATTATTCATCCCACTCTAGTATGGCGGGTGGAAGTTCGGTTTCCTTGCTTTTCACCTGGTAGTGTATTATCCTCTTTTGGTTCTTGTTTACGTGGGGGATACTCCATACGACCCGGTTTCCTGATTGTTTGTGGGGGAATCCTGAAGTTAGGATATTGAATTCCTCGGCGTCGGAAGGTAGTACCTCTACGACTTCCAGGTTTTTAATGATCTTGTTTGAAGGATTTTTTATTGCGAGTGAAACGGAAACGTCTCTACCGTGCACGTCAACGCGTTTAAGGATTCTCGGCTTGCCTCCAAGGGAATCCAAAAGCCCCGTAGAGGACTCACTATCCACCCTAAGCCGTCCCGCCTTCGGAGACTCAGGCTCTGATGAGGATATCAGATCAGCCACACCCCCCATCTTGAATGAGAATTCACCCTCAACGGGTTTCTCCGCAGATTTCTTCCCCCCCACCACAGGGTTCTTGCGGATCTTGCGCACCTCTTCACGGATCGTCCTCTCCTGCGAAGTAGATAAATCCCTTGCAACATCATCAAAGACGGGTAGTATAGACTTCCTGCTTTTAACTGATGGTGAATCCTTCCGTAAAGGGGAACTCCTCGAAAACTCACGAGCAATAACCTCGACTTCACGTTCCCGTTCTTGAACCATCCTTTCCTTGCTTTTCAAATCCGAAAACTTTTTGGAAAGCTCCCTCTCCATCATATCAAATTTTAAGGATGCTTTTTCAAGGCTCTTTTCCATTGCGGAAACCTCTCTTTCACGACCCTTAACAGATACGTTGAGTTGATTTACTTCACGCTCTTTGTCAGAAAGCTTCTTGTCGCGAGCCTTGATTTTTTCAGAAAGCTTTTCGATTTCCGCGTCTTTTTTGGAAAGCTCGGTTTCCCTAGACCTCACTTTTTCCTCGAGTTTCCTCATGTTTGGAAATTCATTTTCACCTAATTTAGGGGATGAAAGTGTTTCATCAATCTTTTTTTGCTCGATATTCCACTCCATCCGAGCTTGATATACCATCTTATTTTTTGTTGAATATGAGTAGTGGATTACTAAGGAGTCTTTGGATTCGATTTTTTTTATCTTCCAGACCATTTGATCACTCACCCTGCCTCCTGGAATGGATGATGTTTGAACTTCAACTCCTGTCGCATCGTTGGGGAGGGTGTCGAAGATTAAAACATTTGAAATCGAGTGATCAGACTTGTTAACTGCCTTAAGGGTTACTTCCTTCAAGTTACCTTTGGAAGTTGCTTTTTTATCTAACGTGGGGTTTTTCCCGATGCGGCCGAGAAGCGGTTTCTTTCCGCTTACGGCCTCGCCCCAGCCAGTGGACTTTTCAAGCAGTTTAACATCCTTAATCGAAATCTCCTTGTCTTTAGCATCGATTTCCCTTATTTTTCTGGAAACCTCTTTTTCGAGGGTTTTAAGCTCATCCTCCTTCCGGGAGAGTTCAATGCGAAGCTTATCTTCCAAACCATGTGATTTTTTATCGTCCTTCAAACCGGAAATCAACTCCCTCTCCTTCTGGGCGACGAGTTCCCTGCTGTTTAACAATTCTTTTTCAAGGTCGTCTAATTTCCGCTCTCGGGAGTCGAGATCACCCTTTTTAGACAAAATTTTTTTCTCGAATTCGTCCAGCTCCTTCTCCCGTTTGGATGTGGAATCCAGTTGGGCTTGAAGTTGGGTTGATGATTCATCGAGGTTCTTCTCCCTTAAAGCCACTAGTTCCTCGCGTTTCTCAATCTCCAGCGCCTTCTTCGAAAGAGCAAGCTCCTTACCCGCCCTTTCTTTAAACTCGTGTTCAGCCCCCTTCAAGTAGTCCTCTCGCTTTTGCTCGATCTCATCCAGCTTTTCATCTAAATTCCTTTCGCGAGAGTTGAGGTTGTCTTCCTTATCAGAGATAGATCTCATCCGGTCTTCTAACGCCCCTTCTTTTTCATTTAAGTTCCGCT
>AQSC01000007.1 GCA_000402775.1 Euryarchaeota archaeon SCGC AAA252-I15
AGATCCCCGGTTCAAATCCGGGCAAGCCCAAAAGAACCCCTTTCTTTCTTCTAGATTAAAAAAATCTCTTTTTTTTTTACGCTCCCAGTCCTTCGTCTGCGAGCTGGGTCTGGCTTAGAGCGCTTCCAGTTCCTCCTCCAAGCCCTATTCCACTTAAGGCCCCCCGGATTCCGCCTTTGAACAGGCCTCCGAGGAACCTGAAGAGCAGGCCGAAGAATTCCTTCACCCCGGTCACGGCCGCGCCGAGATAGTTTCCCTGCTCGAATTGTTGCATCATCCCTGGCATGAGCTTTTGGGCGAGCTGGTACATTGGGGATGATTGGATTGCGCTTTGCATTTCGGGGGATACATTTTACTGGGTTGTGCCTTGAATATTTTGCTGAGTCTGTGAAGCCGCCTGTGTTTGGGGTGCTCCCGCGGTTTGCGGTGTCGCCGCCTCGAAGAGGATTTCCTTTGGATTCATCGCATACTATCCAGGTTGATTGCCTTGTCCAGCCACCTGCCGGCTATCCAACACTTTGCTTCGGCCATTAAGCCTTCGCGTGAATTCGGGAATGGTTAAGGATTCGTCCTCCCCGACTTGTATTCTAAATTCCGGATAATCCTTGATGTCGGGTAACTTGTTCACCGGGCCGTCAACCGCCTGGAATTCTCTTTCAGTCTCTTCCGTGAAAAACGGGTGTTCTTGTATGCTGTCTACACTCCTGAGGATTTTTTCGGGTAGGGGGTTAAGTCCCTGATCGTTTGCTACTTAATCGAGGACTTGATTCAGTTGCCCCTTGTTTTCAAGTTTAAGCCCCACCTGTGCGGCACTCTTGTTTTGGTCTACGGTAATCTCATATTGTGCTTGTTTTATCGTAATCGGTGCGTAAGCCATTTCCATCACCAGTAGAGTATGCGAACAATCAAAGAAAAATGCTATTTTTCCTTCCCTGTTTCGTCTAAGTATTCCGCAGCTTCGAGTATTTCCTTGATGTTACCCCAGTTTTTATTGACGATGAATTCTTCAAAGCGCATGTGCAGGTTAAGTGTTTGCTGTGCCTTGAGTATTAACAGTGCGGCCATACAAGCGTAAAAAACTGCAATAAAAAGGAGGATGAATGCCTTCTTCAAAGTTAAAGAGTCAATTGAAGCAAGATATGGAATACTCACAACAATGATGATTATGCCAAGAATGCATGCAAGTGAAACGCTCCGTTGACTGTGAATGAACCTGTGAGACCTTTGAACTCGCCCACGCAAGGCATCTGAAATAGAGTTCGAGTAGAAAAAATACTCCCACACATTGTAAGCCTGGGTTTTCGTGAGGGTGTGACCGGTTTCGGCGACCTTCTCCATTATTTTTCGGCGACCACCACGCTCGACACCAGTGTATCCACCACGCTCGTAGGGCCAGCGCTTGCCCTCAAAGAGGAACAAGTATAATTGGTGTATGAAGTAGCCAATGGTAAAACCCATGACGAGAAATATAACTCCCGTAAATTCCCCTACTTGAGGATAGAGAAATAAAATTATTAAGGCTACTGGAAACAAGACGACGTATCCGGGTATGAAGTAGCGAGTCAATACTTCAAGGTCTTTAACTTCCATGTTAATGATTTAAATGCGATACTATTAAATTTGAGGATGGACGAGATTACGACCATAAACGTGGGGAAAAACGGTTTAACCGACGCATTGATCGGGGAGATTAGAAGCATGCTCCACAAAAAGAAGAAGCTTCGAATAAAGTTTCTGAAATCCGCGCGAGCAAGCTCGGACAGGAAAAGCCTTGCAGAGGAAGTGGTGGCCAAGTCTCGCGGGAAGAAAGTCTCATTGCGTGGAAACATACTGCTATTATCGAAAAGATGAGTGATACCGTAAAGGGGAAGGTTGAGGAGTATCTGGCGAAGGCTAAACCTCTTTTTGAAGGAGTTGAAGTTACGGTGCCTGAAAAACCGGATCTTGAGAGCATCGCCCACGAATTCAAGGAGATGGCCTTCGGCTACCTTTCAGATGCCAAACACTTCTTTGAAGACGGAAATTACGTGAACTCGCTCGCAGCCCTCGAATACGCCGAAGGGTGGTTGGATGCGGGAAAAATGCTTGGAGTCTTCAAAGAGAAGTAAGACGGCAGGGTCGTCGAACGAGCTTGTGCGAGCGAAGACGGCCCCCTGGTGTGAACTGACAGTGGCAGTTCAAGGGTGGCTTGATGCGGGAAAAAGAGTGGGAGTATTCAAGGAAAAGTAACACATTTTTATAAGCCACTCCCCTATAATCTTGGAATCAACCATGGATGTTATAGGTGGTATTCGGGATTTTTTATCCACTGACTTTAACAAGGCCCTCGTAGTCTTTCTGTTGGTTTTAGGTGGATTAGCCTACTCGTTCTCTCCCGCGGAGCCTGCTCCCGGCTCGGATTCGTTCATCCATTTCTTCTTTATGCCCACGTGCCCCCACTGCCAGGAGCAGCATGAATTCAACGAAAGGATGGAAGACAAGTTCGGCATCAACATCCTTGAGCACGATGTGACTACAACTGATGGAGGGAAATTGTTTACGGGCTTGTGCGGGCAATACAATCTCGCAGGACTTGTGCCAACCACAGTCATTGGAAACAGAGTCTACGTAGGATTCAACGAGGAAATCGGGGTAAAAATCGAGAATGCGATAAAAACGTGTCTAAGTGAGGGATGCCAGTCTCCCGTAGAAGAACAATGCGGGGAAAAAGAAACATTTATTGTGCCACTACCCTTCCTTGGTGAGCGGGATTTACGCGAATACTCGCTTTTAACACTCTCAGTCATGCTAGGACTCATTGATGGATTTAACCCGTGTGCAATGTGGGTTCTCGTTTACTTGATCGCTATTGTCATGGAGCTTAAGAACAGAAACCGTGCGTGGCTTCTGGTTTTCACGTTCGTCGCAGCCTCGGGAATCCTCTACTTCCTCTTCATGACCGCGTGGCTTAACGCCTTCCTCATTATAGGATACCTTAAGATCGTGACCATCCTCGTAGGACTTGCAGCTTTGGGTGGGGGAACCCTAAATCTTAAGGAATACGTTGAAAAGAAGGGGGCCATCGAATGCAAATTAGGGGACGCCAACTCGAAGAAGAAGACGATGGGCAGGATAAACGAACTCCTGCACTCGCCTTTAAACCTTGCCACTATCCTAGGAATTATTGCCCTCGCATTCGTAGTCAACTCCATCGAATTCGCATGCTCGGCGGCTCTTCCCGCAGTTTTCACTCAAGTGCTTGCGTTAAGCAACCTAAATACCTTAATGTACTACGTTTACATCGCAGTCTACGACGTATTCTTCATGCTCGACGACTTCGTAATATTCAGCCTAGCAGTGCTTTCCGTGAACTCGATTGCAAGCAATGAAAAATACATGAAAATCAGCAGAGTCCTTGGAGGACTTCTCATGATAGGTATCGGGATCGTGCTCCTATTCGCCCCGCAGATGCTCAAGTAGTCTTATTAATCAGGCTTGGCACAGTCGTCGCATACTTGGTTTCCATCCAAAACCCAGTTAAGCCACTTGTTTTTACCGCATGAAAAACAGAGGGAGTTTATCGGATACTCTGCCTT
>AQSC01000008.1 GCA_000402775.1 Euryarchaeota archaeon SCGC AAA252-I15
ACTTGGTCTACCCCAAGAAAAAAAACCCTGACGAGTTGTCTCATCAAAAAAACGTTCTTAAACTGCTAACTAGCTCGGTTGAAAAAGGGCTTATGGGTGACGTACCCTTAGGTGCTTTCCTTTCCGGGGGGATAGATTCGAGCGGCATCGTCGCCCTTATGAGCCGGTTTGTAGACAAACCCATTGAAACATTCATTGTGGGGTTTAATGGAGCTCCCAGAGGCATCAATGAATTAAGCTATGCAAGAGAGGTGTCTGAGAAATTCAATACTAACCACCATGAAGTAATGATGGATGCATCTGACGCTGTGAAGATTCTTCCCTCAGTCGTCTGGCATCTGGATGAACCCCTAGGAGATTATGCAGTCATGCCAACCTATTTCGTATCAGAGTTCGCAAGAAAGAGAGTTAAGGTAGTTCTAACCGGTGAGGGGGCAGACGAAATCTTCGGAGGCTACAATCAGTATGTACGAGAGCTAAAACACCACAGAATTCGGCTTGAAGGGAAAAAATCAGCGTATATCAAATCACTTACCCACTCCCATATATCAGAGTCTGCCCAATGGCAAGACTGGCTAGACCCAGACTATTGTGGGATGATCAAGATACTCACCGACGCGGAGCGGGAAGAGTTTTTCACGAAAAAATTCAAGGCTGAGATAAAAGGTCACTTCCCACCGGACGCATACGGTAATAAGTATAAAACAACCAGCGCAACCCACACCCTCGACAAGATGCTCTACGCCGACTTCAAGGTCTGGCTTCCAGACAACCTCCTTATGAAAGTCGACAAGATGAGCATGGCACACTCCCTTGAAGCTCGCGTACCCTACCTCGACTACAGACTCGTCGAATACTCAGCGAAAATACCATGGAATATGAAGGTCCGAGACAGTACTCTAAAATACATTTTAAAGAAGTCGCTGAAAAGTGTTCTCCCCGAGAAAATAATAAAAAGAAAAAAACACGGGTTCACGGTACCCCTCCAAGATTGGTTCAAAGGAGAACTTGGGGAATATACGGGAAATATACTCGATATTCAATACATTAAGCGACGGGAGTATTTCAACCAGGATTTTTTAAAAAAAATCCCCACTAAATCCAACAGGAAGGAGGATGTTGACAGGCTATGGCATTTGCTCATGCTTGAATTGTGGTTCCAGTCCTATATAGACAAGGATTTATAATATAACCCTCTATTCCAATGTATCTTTTTTAAATTCATGCGTCCCGTACCTTAATAGACTCCAGATTTCGTAAAAGATTTTTTTATCCATGAAACTGAAGGATAGGATATAGACGCCGCAAAATAGTATGGTTTTCACTATCAAGCCGATCAAGGACTGGGGGATTAAAGTCCCAAGTAAAAAAACAGATGCCACTGACAGTATGGAGGAACTGAATTGCGTTTTCATCGAATCGTAAAGCTGTCTTAATTTCATTTCAGTGTTCCTTGAAACTACGTAAAAAGACATTCCGAATGCGAGAACGTTCTTTGTTGACATGAGGATGCTGACGCCCACCAAACCTCCCAGAGTCGTTGCGGGTATGATAAAAGCGATCATGAAAAATAGCTGAACAAGGCTTATGTCCTGCAAGAGTTTTGGCTTACCAATAGCATTGAACAAAACCCCTGTCGTGGCGGTAATAGACCTTAAGAGCGCCCCCACGCATAGTATTCTTAAAGGAATTATCGAGGGTGCCCATTTGACACCAATTACTTGGGCTACTAAATCGGGGGCTAAGGCGAACAAGAAAAAGGCGGATGGTACTGTCAGAAAAGAGACGTATCTTACAACAGTCAAAAAGAACCTGTTAAACCGTTTCATATCGTCCTGTAATCTGGAGTAAGTTGGAAAGAGGATTTTTCCCAGAATATGGGTGATGTTTGTCGCAGGGATGTTTGCGATGGAATAAGCTATCGTGTAAAAACCGAGCATCCTCATGTCGAGAATCTTTCCCACGACTGCCGTGTCAATATTTATTAGGACGAATATTACGAGTTGAGCTCCCAGGATGTATTTCCCGTAATTCAGCATCTCCAATGCGATTTTCCTGTCGAATCGCAGTGCAGGCCTGTATGATGTTATGCTCCAGATGGTAATGATGCCTATCACTCCCGAGATAACTCCTCCGTATACGAGGCTCCACACGCCAAATCCTAGTTTAGCTAAAAACAGAGTGAGTATCGTGTAGGAGATATTCGAAACGACCTCCGGTGTCATCCTCTTCTTAAAGTTTAAATCCTTTGCGAAGAGTGTAACTGGCACCGAGCTGAAAGAAGTTAAGATGAGGACGATTCCAGATATCCTGATAATATCTTTTACTAAGATTTCTTCGTAGAATTCCGCTGCATACGGTGCAATCAAAAAGGCAATAACGTAAAGTCCCACTCCGATGAACGGGAGTATTATAAATATTGTGTCGGAAGCTTTCTTGATATCTGTTTTTCGATATATGAGGGCGCTTTCTATCCCCATTTCACGAAATAGTGAGATGGCGTTTATGATTATCATCGCTATTGCTATGAGGCCGAAATCCTCTGGAAGTAGCAGTCTGGCAAGGAGTATTTTTGTGATGATGTTTAGTCCCCTGTTGAAGAAGGTCACGATGAACACTATGAAGGTGTTCTCGATTGTCTTTTGCTTTAAATCCATGTTGATGCTATATTATTCTAAGTTTAATGTGTTAGAAGAATATTGATTAGATAGGATTGAGATGAAAAAAGTATATTCCATATTGAAGTATTTCAAGTCCCTCTTCCTAAGGTTCGGCAACGTTATGAAAAACGTCGGGAATCTTGTACTCCTTATCCCTGTGTATTTTCTGGGAGTCGGTTCTTCCTCCATCCTTGCAAGGATTATGGGTCGCAATTTTCTCGTTTTAAAGTCGGATGATGATGCTCAATCCCTTTGGAATGAGTGTGATATTGGGGGTGGGGCTAGGGAGGAGTATTACCGCCAATTCTAGAAAAATGTATGTGCTTGGAATCTCGTGTTTTTACCATGACTCGTCCGCAACACTTATCAAGGACGGGGAGGTAATCGCAGCAGCTCAGGAAGAACGATTTACGAGGAGGAAGCACGACCAATCATTCCCTGTAAATGCTGTAGGGTTTTGTCTCAGCATTGCTGGAATATCAATAGAGGCTATTGATTATATTGGTTTTTATGAGAAGCCTCTTGTCAAATTCGAGCGAATCCTCTACCAGCACCTTCAGATGTATCCTAGAAGCTTTTGGTCTTTCTACAAGGCAATGCCGTCATGGTTGACTGAAAAGCTTCGCGTCATGCGGCTTATACGAAAGAAGCTTAAGTATAAGGGCGATGTCTTCTTTCTTGATCATCATCTATCCCATGCTGCTTCTCGTAAGCGTCCTAATAATCTTCGCCGAAACAAGCTCCATAAGCCCATTCATCTACGCGATGATTTAATCTTTTTGTTGTGGGAGTTGTCTGATGATCTTGAACACATCGAAACTGACAGTGTTTTTTTATCCGAAATATACTGCGTGCTAAAAAAGGGCGGGACTGAAATATTTTCGACTCTCATAAAGGGGAAAAAAGCTGGTTGGGAGAGCTTGCATGAAAAAAATCCA
>AQSC01000009.1 GCA_000402775.1 Euryarchaeota archaeon SCGC AAA252-I15
TTAGCCGAGTTTAAATTAAAATGAAAGGTTCAGAAGCTATTGTTAAATCACTGATTGAGGAGAAAGTTGAAAACGTCTTCGGAATAATCGGAGGCTCCATAATGGAGGTGTACGACGTATTCTACGATACAAAAGAGCTTCGACACATCATGATGCGCCATGAACAGTGTGCCGCGCATGCGGCGGAAGGCTACGCTAGGGCTAAGGGGGAGACGGGTGTGTGTTTTGCGACTTCCGGTCCCGGGGCTACAAATCTCGTCACAGGGATTGCTGACGCTTTCATGGACTCTGTTCCTATTGT
Source organism: Euryarchaeota archaeon SCGC AAA252-I15 (assembly GCA_000402775.1). Taxonomy (GTDB): domain Archaea; phylum Altiarchaeota; class Altiarchaeia; order IMC4; family SCGC-AAA252-I15; genus SCGC-AAA252-I15. The sequence goes on from AQSC01000009.1 coordinate 302, forward strand.
CGCCTTCACTGGTAATGTTCCAACCCACCTCATCGGAAACGACGCCTTCCAGGAGGCTGACATTGTCGGCATTACCCTGCCGATTACGAAACATAATTTCCAGATAACTGACATAAACTCTATTCCCGAAATCATAAGTCAAGCGTTCCACATCTCTACTACAAGACGCCAGGGACCAGTCTTAGTAGACATTCCAAAAGACATGCAGACTGAGCAGCTTACGAAAAAGTTTGCTTATCCCAAGAAAATTTCAATGGCTGGATACCGGGATGTTAAAAGCGGAGGACACCCCAACCAGATTAAGGCAGCGGCGAAAGCGCTCATTGAAGCTGAACGGCCGGTTCTTCTGATTGGGGGTGGAGTCATCTCTTCGGGCGCTTCCCCGGAGCTTGCTAAATTAGCTGAGTCATTGAACATTCCGGTCACCACTACTCTTATGGCCAAAGGCGTGATCCCTGAGGATCATCCACTGTGCCTTGGCATGCTGGGGATGCACGGCAGGAAGGCTGCTAACCTAATAGTCAGCGAATGCGACGTCTTGTTCGCCCTAGGATGCAGGTTTTCCGACAGAATCACAGGCAGTGTTAAATACTTCGCTCCAGATGCATTGCTCATCCACTCTGATATTGATGCGTCTGAGATAGGGAAGAATGTTGACGTGGACATTCCAATCGTTGGGGATGCAAAGCTTGTCCTTCAAAACATTCTAAAGGTCGTCTCCAAGATGAAGTCTAAACCAAACAGTGTTTGGGATAAAAAGGTCAAGTCGTACATAAAAGAGTTTGCACCGCTAATGGATTATGATAATACTCCGATAAATCAGCATAGGGTCATGAAGGAGGTCAATAAGATTATTGACGAGAAAACTATTATTACAACCGAGGTCGGGCAATGTCAGATGTGGGCTGCACACTTCATTAATGTGAAGAAACCTAGGTCTTTCATATCCTCTGGTGGACTGGGTACCATGGGCTTCGGATTCCCCGCAAGTCTTGGAGCCAAAGTCGCAAGACCGGATCACAAAGTTATTGATATTGCATCTGACGGAAGCTTTCTTATGACCGGGCAGGATCTTGCAACATCAGTCCTTGAAGACATCCCCGTCACAGTCGTTCTTATGAACAACCATTATCTCGGGATGGTAAAACAGTGGCAGGATCTTTTCTACAACAAGAGGCGTTCAGAAACTTTCCTAGATAACAGTCCAGACTTCGTAAAATTCGCCGAAGCATTCGGGGCGAATGGAGTGAGAGTCGAGCGTCCGGGCGAGATTGGTCCGGTACTTTCGAAGGCTTTGAAATCTAAGGTTTCGACTGTCATAGACATTGAAGTCGACTCTGACGAGTGTGTTCTTCCCATGGTCCCTCCCGGTGGCCAGTTGTCTAAGATGATCGAGAAGCTAGATTAAATAGTCGTCTTCACCGAGTTTCTTACGGTTTTTCTCTTTTACTATCATCTCGTCTGATAGTCTGAGCGTGAAAGTATTCTCGTGGTGTTCGAGTGTCAGCCAGTTTCTCTTGTGAAGTTGTTTCACCCACCGCACGAATTTTTTCTGGTCGGCTCGAAGGACGTCTCTCGCATCTCCCACAAGGATTTTCTCACCCAAGCCTAGTTCGTGCATCCTAAGTATCAGGAGAAACAGGTCGTTTGGCTCGCTAGCAATGGAAGGCCATCCAATCCTCGTCTTCTCCTGGATATGTCTGATCCGCTTTACTCGGTCGACTGGTGATTCATCAGAGATTGTTTTCTGTTTAACTTCCGCTTTGGGTTCGGAAACTTTGAGCGGTGGTTTCGGGATCTCAACCTTTGGTGGGGATACTGGACTCTCAACCCTCGGTTTAGGTTGAACCTTCTCTACGGGTACACTTTTCTTTAAAAAGGGGTTTTCCTTCACAACTTTTTGCTCGGGCTTTTTTTCAATTTTTTGTTTTACATTCAACTTGGTCTTATCCGCAGGCTTTACATTCTTTGGGATAACTATTCCCGGGTTCTCCTTCTTCTTTGGCTTTTCAACTTTCGGAACAAGCCTTTCGATAATCAAGTCTCGCCTAACCGGCCTTTCAACCTTTTCAAGTTTAGTAGTTTTCCCCTCTAAAATCCTACCCTTTTTTATCCTTGATCGAATCCCAGTGCCTGCAGGCCTTTCAACTTTTTCAGGCATAAACTTTTTAACGGTCTTTTTAGCGGAGGGAATGTTTAGTTTAGAAATCGTTGGAAGCCTGAATTCAAGTTTAGGAATCGAAACACTAGGAGCCTTGATTTTCAAAGGTTTGAACTTTGGCCTTGGAACTTTCAATTCGAATTTGGATTTAGTTAAATTATTCTTAAGTTCCAAGTTCGAAGATCCCTGCTTAGGTCGTGTGGACTCTTCTAGCTTCCTCTTTGAACTGGATTTATTTTTCCTCCAAACAAATAATCCAACAATGATAACTCCAACTAGACTTAAGACAACCAAATTCCTTTTCTCTTTCTGCTTTCTGTTTTCCCGACCAGCCTCTGCGAGCAAGAAAGCTGCGCGTTCAATACCCCCCGTATCATTCAATATTTTAAACCCTTTTAATGCGTCTTCTGCTAAGGCTTCTGCAATATCAAATTTTTCCAACCCCCAGTATTTCAATGCATCCTCGTAAATCACTTCAGCTTCAACTACGAGTATCGTCTTGTTCAGGATGAACTCTGATTTCAAGATCCCAATCGAATAATTTATGTTCTCATACAATCCAAGTGCGGTCTCAAAGTATCCGATTGCCTCAGTGTCATCGCCAGACGATACAAACTCAACACCTCTAGCATACTCCAAATCCGCCCTCGCATGCGTTAAGAGAATTTCAGCTTTAACCCTGTTCTCTTCATCCTCCAAACTCACATAAAGCTTTAATGCACTCGAACTGTAATTGATGGCATCCTCAAGCTGCCTCCGATAAAAACTGCTCCAAGCCCGCGTGTAGGCTGTATCAGCCATAAGGCTTACGATGGAAGAGTTGATTGTGGACTCGAATTCCACCTCTCTTTCCACAAGAAGTTTTTCAGCCTTCGCAACCCCTTTCGAATCACCAAGATACGCATACAACTCCTTCGACTCTTTGAGGGCATCCGAAGCTCTGCCAAATTCGCCAGCCTGAATGTATCGCATCCCCTCAACTAAAAGCGCGTCAGCATCAATCCTTGAGAAGAATACGTCCGCCTTGGAAATACCCTCGTCATAATCTATCTCGGTGTAAAGTTTAATAGCCTCCTGCATCAAAGTCGAGGCGCTCTCATAGTTTCCCTCGTCGTAGCGTTCAAGAGCTTTATCCAACAACTTGTCAGCACTAATCCTAGTCACGAAGTCTTGGACTAATACCATCCCATAACCGTATTCGAATTCCTCGTAAAGCATCCTAGACTGGTTGAGAAGTCCAAGTGCAGTATCCTCCCGACCATCATCATATGCTTCAACGGCCATAATGTAGATTTCAGAGGCTCTCCGG
>AQSC01000010.1 GCA_000402775.1 Euryarchaeota archaeon SCGC AAA252-I15
TTCATAATCATTTCTGTGATAGGGATTATGATGTATACAATAATCTATTTTACCGCACCATATGTCGCGACATTTTATGGTGAAGCGGAAATAGCACAAATTGCCAGGATCTCAGGACTCACAGTAATTTTCATGGCTTTAGTATCTGTGCCAGTTACATTATTCTCAAAAAATCTGGATTTCGGTAAACGCCTGGTCCCGGATGTTGTATCAACCATCACTTACTCGACAGTAAGTATAATTCTAGCCTTCAAAGGATGGGGGGTTTGGAGTCTCGTCTACGGAGGTTTTATTGCAAGCCTTGTAAGCTTATTTGCGATATGGAAAATCAGCCCATACCGACCACAATTAAAATTTAATAGACGCATCATGTCAGAGCTTTTTAAGTATGGAGGGTATTTATTCGCTGCTCAAATGATCATCTTTGTTTTAACAAATGTGGATGACGCTGTGGTTGGGAAAATCTTAGGCCTTACTGTTCTTGGCTATTACACCTTGGCATTTTCATTTGCCAACATGCCTGTAACAAACATAAGTCATATTATGGGGAGGGTTATGTTCCCAACATTCTCGAGAATAAACGACAACTTACCGCTTCTTAAAAAGGCATTCTTTAAGACAGTTAAATATGTTTCCTCGCTTACCATACCCTTGAATGTAATCATCCTTCTTTTAGCATCAGAGTACGTTAGATTCATCCTCGGCGAGAGATGGATGAACGCAGTTCCTGTATTAAGAGTATTATGTTTATATGCAATGTTAAGGTCGCTGAATTCAAGCGCTGGCGAATTATTTAAGGCTACTGGACAGACGAAATTCATAAGAGATATGAGTTTTCTGCAATTAATTGTTTTTGTGGTATTTATCGTGCCGGTCACTCGGAGATTCGGTCTTGTTGGAGTAGGGTCTTTAATGGTTATTAAAGGCATAATGGCCTTTATCCTCTGTCTTTGGAGATTAATCCCGACACTCAATATGACAGTTAGAGAGTATTTTTCAGTCATAAAGAGTCAGTGTATTGCATCAGGTCTCGCCGGGATCATAACACTTGTAGCACATTCACTAATCAACCAAACAATGAGTTCAATGATCGTGAATACATGTTTGTTTGGATTGATTTATGCTCTGGTAATGTATCGAGTGGATAATGATTATTACCTTGAAGTTAAGGAGCGAGTCAACGATATTATGATACTCATCAACAATCAGGGCAGACAATGGATCTCAAAGTAACGATTTTCCATAGCCTGAATGGATTATTCCCTAAAAAGAAGCTTGATTGCAGAAGAAGTGAAAGAGATTACTCTATATGGGAATATACATCAGGCCCAGACAATTACGGGATTTACCGAGACTACATCACTTTAGAGAACAATATTGTTTTAGATTTAGGATGTGGTCTTGGAGGGAAAACAGTCTATTACGCTCAACAGGGTGTTGATTTCATAGTTGGTTTAGATATCGATGAACTCCACATAAAAGCCGCGAGACAATTATCGTTGGAGAAGAATGCACAAAATATTTCATTAGTTATTGGTGATGCACAACACCTACCATTTAAGGGAGATGTGTTTAACATCGTGTTAATGAATAATGTGTTTGAGCACATAACCAATCCTAAATCGAAGAAGGCATTAAATGAGGTTAAAACAATTCTAAAAGAGAGGGGGAGGGCATGTATTGATTTCTCACCCTGGAGCGCAAAAAGAGCAGCTCATACCGCAGAATATTTCAGAATTCCGTGGTGTCACCTCCTTTTTTCAGACAGGACGTTGTTGAAAGCTTTAGGGGAGATGAATCCCAAGGCGAGGTTTGGGAAACTAAGTTACGAGGAACACTTTCGTGAGTTGAATAAAATGGCAATAGACGACTTCCGAGAGATGATTGAGGAACTTAACCTTAGAGTCATCCATTTTGCTGTGAAGTCTGTTGAAAAAAAAGATTTTCTTATTAAACTTCCGTTTGTTGGTAAATATTTTGTAGATATTATTGTGTGTGTGCTTGAGAAGTGATTATCTTGTCGTAGAGGAGCTCAAGTTTCCGGCTTTTGTTTTTTAAGTTGAATTCTTCCTCAATCATCTTTCTATCATTCACACCGGAGTAACCCAATGATGCTGGTTTTCCAACAAATAGTAGATTCTTCAGTTAACTCGTCAACCTCCCTCTCTTGAGAGAGGACTCCCGTCTTACAGTCTAATACCACCTCAGGAATTCCAACGTGGTTTGTGGAAACAAAAGAGAATCCAACTGAATCCATCATGTTTAATGTAGTAATGTATCGTATATCTTCTCCAATTGCTCTGTTTGCGTTACGACATTAAATTCTTGTTCAATGTGCTTTCTACCTGAGTCGCCCAGTTTACCCCAAATTTCAGGGTTTTCGATTAGGTATGTTAACTTCTCAACTATTCCTTTGACATCACCATCATCGACAAGAAAACCCGATTCGTTGTTCAAAACTACTTCGGGTATTCCCCCAGTTTGAGTAGATACCACTGGCAGCCCACAGGCCTGAGCCTCCTTCAAAACATTCGGTCCACCCTCCTTAATACCCCCAGTTGCTGTGGGTGTTAAAAGAAAAATGTGAGAACACAGCAGTTTCTCCAAAATCTTAGAGTGTTGTTGAAACCCGACAAAAGAAACAAAGGAGGTAATCTTAAGTTTCCGTGAAAGTTCTATCATATCTTGCAAAAGTGGTCCGTCCCCGATAATTTCCAAGTGAAAATTCTTCTGAGTAAACGACAACATCCGCACAGCTTCAAGTGCGATATCAATCCCTTTCGACTCGACAAAACGAGTGACCATGAGAATCCGGACTAGCCCATCTTTAGGAGGTTTCCTCATCCCATGCAAAAAAAACGTTTTGATATCAATCCCTGTATGATGCACCATAATCTTGTCTTTAGGGCAACCCAACGAAATCAAGTCATCTCGCATAACCACAGAACGAGCTAAAAAAACATCTCCAACATCAAACAACCCATCATAGACACAGGGATTCACCTTGGGAGATGAATACACATCCCACCCCCTAAATGACGTCACCAAGGGAAGATTAAATCTCTCCTTTATAGGTAGTGCATACACCCCTTCAGGGCCGAACTGAGCGTGTAAGATTTTTATATTGAATTTTTTTATTGCACTACGATAGAAATTATATGCATGTACAAAGGGTATTCCTCTTTTTAAACGAGATAACAATGAAGTACCATAGAAAGAGTGATCAAGCTTCCAAGAACCCACCTTGAGATGAACAAGGTTATCGCAAGGGAAAATATCTAGATTCTCAAGAGAATGATAGAATACAACCGGTTTGAAACGGAGGACATTTTGTATTTCAGCATAGATAAAAGTTTGTGAAAAGGGTAAGTATTCCGTGATGATAAAACCTATTGAATCCATTATAATATTTTACAAATTAGGAAAATCAAATATGTAATATAACATGTCATACACATTGATTAAAGATTTACACTCAAATTCATTAATTTTCCAAGAGTTAAAATTTTTCTAGATATGTGTTTCCATATTCTCAACAAGACGATTTTTCATGAAATCTAGGGTATGGCATCAGGAGTTAAGCCGAACTTTTTTCCGCGATAAAGACGTATTCGAAGAAGCCGAAGTGGACGATTAAATCGAGTTTGGTTATTAAGCCAAGTATTTTGAACCTGGGTCCTGGAGAAAGTCTCAGCTTCTCCTCAATGAAGAGATAAAAGGGGACATATCTCGTCAGGATGTTATAGTAGTGGCCTTTTTCTTCGATTTTGAAACTTTT
>AQSC01000011.1 GCA_000402775.1 Euryarchaeota archaeon SCGC AAA252-I15
TATACAAAAACCTCTACATCTACACGACCAACAGCGCATACAAAACCTACGTCACCCTACCCTGCACAAACTACAAATGCGACGAAAACACGCAAACAACCTACACAATACCCACCACATGGACGAGTGGAAAATACGAACTCCGCGTCTACGACTACAGCGAAACAGACAACACAAAACGCTGGAAGAAAAACACAATCACTGTAATATAAGGTATACCCCCTTTATAGTATAAGTGAAAATGAATGGGAAATCAAGAAGTCTTTATTTACTGTTTGCTTTAACTGGTTTAATCATACTCATCCTTGTTTTTAACGGTAGTCTTCCGGCTATTACACCCAAGTTCACCGCACCCGCCGCGGCCGGTCCTTACGGACCGTATGGTGGAGTATGCGATACTGATGGTGATGGAATACCCGACTCCGATAATTGGCTGTGCGACACAGACGGTGATAGTATACTAAACGACTGCTTCATGTGCGACACAAACGACAACAACAGAACAGACTCCTGCTTTAAAGTCGACACAAGCGGCAATGGCATAAAAGACTCGTGCATCGAATGCGAAGGCCAGCCCGACGCAAAAACATGCTCTGAGGAAGGATGCCACATGTGCTTTAACGAAGAATGCCAGCCAGTACCCGACTGGATGAAATCATATTGTGGCGACGAAACAGGCTGCAGCATATGCATTGGAGGGAAATGCCAGAAAAACCCGGAGAAAGGCTACTGCGGCGAAGAAGACGATAGCATACTAGATTTCAACGGCAACCCATATCACCCTGCAGTAAAATGCAAGGTCTGCGATGCGGAAGGGAAATGTGTGAACGCCCCGGAAGAATCGGAGTGTGCCTACGACAGTATAGGCGCCTGCGCCAGCTGCGACGGAGACGGCAAATGCATCTTGCACGAAAAAGCAGCCTGCCCGAATTCAGAAAGCAAATGCGGAAAATGCGGGAAAGGGTTCTGCGAATCCCTTGACGGTAAATACTGCGGCCCCTTTAGTGTGAATGACACTGCAAGCTTATCTTGCATGATATGCGACCAATATGAATGCGTGCGAAACGATGGTGCGAGTTGTTCAGGCGAAACCCCCCAACACGGAAATATCGACCCAAGTTGCGGTGTTTGCGTTGAAGGATTGTGTCAGCTTGTGCGAGATGACTTATTCATTGCTTGCGGGACTTTAAAAGGCTGTGAATTCTGTGTTAACGGTAAATGCGAAGACGCAGTCGACGGCACATACTGCGGCGGAGAAGGTTCAGACGAATGTAATTTCTGTAAACAGGGTTATTGCACTGGATTTATGGATTGCACTGAAGTGATGAGGAAATGCGCGACTTGCGTGAACCCCGGTCCTGGAGGAATTTACGTCTGCGAGGACGGTTGCTTAAGTCATTGCGAAAAATGCTTTGAAAGCGGAGACGTGAAATACTGCACCAACACATGCGAAAACCTGGGTGAAGTATGCTCTAATTGCATCTTGAAGGAAGGTTTTTATATGGAGGGTGTTTGTAAAAGCTATTGTGCACCAGACCAATTTTGCGACAACGACGGAGTGACGTGTGTTAATGAACACAATCCCTGCCCATTCGCATGCCAGATGCAAAACCCAGACACGGGAGAATGCGCAAGTCTTACTGGAAGCCCATGCTCTCTGGGAGCTGCCGGCTGCGGCACCTGCATTTCCGGATCCTGTGAGGGCCCGGTAGTTGCATGCCCTGTTTAATTGCTTTTTATTTGTGTAACACCCGCATACTTAACGGTAGGATGGCTTCGAATAGGCTTCGTTGGGTTTTGGTTGCCGTGATAGCGTTTGTTTTAGTTTACGTGTTGGTTAATCTGATTGTTTTTTATCAGGAGGGGTTAGCCGGGATTAAGCCCATGTTTGTGGGAGTCCAGAAGACCGTCGGTTTTGTGATTAATCCTTAAGCCAGGTTTTGGTTTAGGAACTTGTCGGTCGCGTAGCTTGTGTTGGCAAGTCCCACAATATCTTTAAGGTCGTCTAGAAGGTATCCGAATGTTCTCGTCACAGGCTTTAATCCGCCCCAAAGGTCTGTGAAGAATTTCTTCATAAAGGTTTTGGGCTTGAGCCTGAATGGGTTTTCCCCTGTCAAAACGTCCATCACAGTGTGTATTCCGCCGCCAATATCCTTGTCGAGGACAGTGTTTTCTGGACGGGCTAAAACGAGTTTCTCGGCCTGATCATGCAGGATTACGCGGTCGTCAGTCCCGTGACCTATTAGAATTGGGACTGAAGAGGGGATGTCTTTCATGTATTCGACTGGAGAGCGTTTCGCAAATTCCTCAGGTTTTTGGTCGGGAGTGAAGCCTTTTTTAATGCATTCCGGAATCCATTTTTTAGCGAATGTTGGGGCTTTTTCCGGATTGTTTTCTAAAAGCCATTTAAGGTAAGAGTATTCCTCTGCCATGTTCGCGTAAGTCCCGAAAGACAACACTGCTTTAGCGTACTCGTATTTCGCGCCAACCCCTTGAAACTCCGTCATCTTAGCCATCTTCCCGGCCGCGATGATGCTTCTCGCACCGCCCATACTCCCCCCCATAAGGACATAACCCTTCTTAGGGTTGAAGAATTTTACTGCCTCACCGCTTTCAGCGTCCCGTAGAGTTCCGTCCTGCATCGACTTTACGGCGGCGACAAGGTCGTCTATGTCTGCGTCCGCCAAATCCTCTCCCGCAGTCCCGCGCACGGAAGTCATGGAGTCTGGGATGAAGACATTGTAGCCTTGCTTGGCCAAGACTTCGCCAATCGCCTGTAATTCCTTGGCCTTCTGATCTATCCCAACACTCAATACAATTGTAGAGCCATTCGAGTTCTTCCCAGTGCACAAAACACCACTCATGGGTTTCTCCCAACCACTATCAAACTCGACCCGGCGGGAATCAATCTCTTTACCGAGATTCTTCAAGTAACCGAAAAAACTCGCAAGCTTGAGAGGATTTAAAAGAGCTAGAGGAACATCCCTCAAAAGCTCGAAAGAGCTTTTTAAAAGATTTCCAGTTGTTCCGATATTCTGGCTGGAGACGATAGTCTTCTGCCTCTGATTCAGCTGTGTGGGATCATCCTCCTTAAGCCGGACAGACTCTAATGCAGCGTCGACTAATGGAGTATCACTCTCATCAATCACTGCCTTGCGGATGAAAAGCCTTTTTCTCCCATCCTCCTCGACGACTTCTGCGACAATCCCGTCAGCAACCTCATGCTTTCCTTCCGTGAGAGGCTGAACATTCGTGCTCACAAGACACTCATGACCACTGCCAGTATGCATCAACTGAGTGTGCTCGTCAAGAGGAAAAGACTCACCCACCCGAAGCTCGACACTCCTGTTTTCATCCAAAAGTTTTTTTATTTCCTCGGGACTCCTCGTAGTCGGGGGACCGCCAGACTTCAACAATCTAGGAAGCTTCTCGGAACCCTTAACAATAACTGGCATGAAAAAATATTGGGAAAATGAGAAAATAAAGGTAATTAGACAGTAATGTGGGGGGTATTAGTTCACTGTTGCCGTTTAAGGTCTTCTGGCGTATTAATGTTTTTCAGGAAAGTGCAGTGAGGATCAAGGTGTTGTAGCTTTTCAAGGGAGTAATATTCCACGTCCAGTGACTCACAGAGATCCAGGATTCTTCGATCTTTTCCGAGCAAGTCTTCCACGACTTTTAGTGTTTTTTCCCGCGAGTAGAATGCGTGGAGGGGGTGTTTGAATCCTTTTTTCCCTGTGAGAATTAGTCCGTCCAATACTACTTCAGGGATTAAGTGGTTTATCAAGTCCGCGCGGATGTGGGGCATGTCGCAGCCGACGACGAACACGTATTCAGAGGAAAGCCTTTGAAATCCTGTGAGAATCCCGGATAAGGGGCCCAGCTCGAGTTCGTCGACGACGTAGGGTACGCTATAGGATTTAAGTTTCTCTTCGACTCCCGGCGTGCAGGCGATTAAGGGGTAGTTGAATACTTCCTCAAGCACCTCCCACCCGTGCATAAATAAGGGTTTGCCGTGATAGTCGACGAATGGTTTGTCGGGAAGGCGGGTTGCCTCGCCCATGAGCATGAGAGCGTCCATTCTAGATGATTTTCCCGTCCTCGTTGATTTGCCGGGCGTTTATGCGTTCGCTGGATATGGGTTTGCCGTCGTCGGCGAGGATTAGCGGTACGACCAGGATTGTAAGCTTCGGAAGGTTTTTTTTGTAGCGAATTGTGTTGATTTCTTCGGCGCGGAGTAGGGTTTCCTCGGATACTACTATGCAGTCTATGTCGGCTTCGAGTGTTGCGACTCCGTAGGAGTCGTTTATTTCAACTATGTGGTAGGATTTCCCGCCCAGGGTTTTTGCGTATTCATCGAGTTTCTCCCGCCTCTTTTCGTAGGATGGGGTTTCAGAGGCTCTAAAGCGGCGTGCAAATTCATCTGACGTAAGGCCTATGACGACGGAGTCGGTGATGCTGAATGCTACTTGAAGAAGCTTCTTGTGTCCTATGTGCAGTACGTCGAAAGTGCCGCCTAACACGACTTTATTAAACATTTATTCCTCCTTAAGGGAAAAACACTATTTTTTCTTTTTCTTAGGCTTCTTTGGCCCGCATCCACAGCACATGATAGATAAACCTCCTCAAGGTATTTGCGATTTGTGTATAAAAACTCAACGAGAGTATCTCATCAACTCGATTTTCAGGCGTCTCTGGCGTTCCTCAAAACCGCTTACTTCCCCGTCAATCTGATTCAATTCAACGTCAATAATCTTTAATCTCCCAGGACCCTCGCTCATAAACCTCTTTCTCAACTCATCCTGCCTGCGCCTTAAATCCAGTTCCCGCCTAGCCTGGTCTTCCTCAAGCGCAAGCCCCCTGCCCCGTGTATCTGGGTCGGCCTTAAGAGCCTTAATGTAATCTTTTCTTAATACTTCAACCCCCCTTGCCTCGCTTAAAATTTTTCTCGCCAGTTTATCTTGCTCGGGGTTCTCAGGATGTAGGTCAACACCAAAGCGAAGCGCCTTAACCCGCGCCTTAATCTCTTTCGGGGTTAAACCTTCCTCGGTTAAAAGTTGCCTCTCCTTCCCCAACACCCTCTTGCGGTAAGGCGCCTTCTCAAGCCCCATCGTAACGTCCTCAAGCTCGTGCCTTAACCCTTGCACCTTCGCATTTTTTTAATCTTCCTCGATTAATTGGGAGGCATTTCTTTTTAGCGCCCTAATATCTCGGTTGAATTTGCCTGTTTCACGGCTGATGAGGTGCTTTAACTGGGTTTTCGTATACAGTCGGCCTTTGTAGACGACTGTTGGTTGAATGTGTTTTTTACGGTAAACCGGCCTGTAAGCCATCATCGGCTCTGGGACCACG
>AQSC01000012.1 GCA_000402775.1 Euryarchaeota archaeon SCGC AAA252-I15
CGTCGTAGGCGTAAGAGACCAAGCCGAAGCCGCCGGAAACAGACGATAAAGCACCCTTCTTCGGCGAGTCGTACTCGTAGACCACGTCAGCATCGCCTAGATAATCAACCATCAGTACCCTATTTAATTCATCGTAATTAAAATTCACGATAACGCCGCGACCGTCTGTTTGAGAGACGAGGTTGCCGACCGCGTCATAAGCGTAAGACCAAGCCCCCAAGTCAGGGTCGTCCAAGCCCGTCTTCCGGCCGAGGCTGTCGTATTCAAACTAGAAGACATTTCCATGGTGGTCGGTGATGTTTGCGAGTTCGCCACGGGGACTATACTCGTAGATTGGATAACATTGCTTATATAAGAGAATGGTGTATTAATTAACAGGTGTTGGAGATGATCAGTAAAGCTCAAGATAAGAAAATTAACGTCAGAAAAGAATTGGATTACGTGAAACATAAGACTAGTATAGACCTCTACGAGATGCTTAAGGCTAAATTCGGTAAGACAAAAGTTCATAAAACTTTATAGGAGTTATTATCCTCACGAACGGTAGCCGTAGTTTTCTGTTGCTTTTCTCTAATATTCTGTGGTAGTTTTCTGCCAGAACCCCCCTCCGGTTTCTTGTGACGAAGACGTCTACCCTAGCTATACTGCTCCACGCGTAGTTTAAGGCGTCGTCCATTACCTCGCCAGCCTCTTCTTTCTCTAGCCGTTGGATGTAGTTCCACGCCAGTTTTTGGGTTTCCAGTATTTTATGGGAGAACACGACTTCAAGAACTGCTTTACTTGGAGATAAACTCGAGTAGTATTCAGGCAGGATAACGTCTCTAATACTCTTACTCATGTCTTCTGAGTTCAATTCCTTGGATATGATGGCTGTTGTGACAAAGTGTTCTCTGTGCTTTATAGCGTACTCTATAATCTTCTTCACTACTGCGTAGTCTTCTTCGCCTTCATCAGCTAAAACACCGTATACCGAAGTGTCCAAGAGGATAATATCCACGAGAGAATATACGTTACAGCAGATAAAAACACACGCACGCAAGCACGAGAAAAACCCCCATCCCCGATGCAACTCGATTGATTTAATATAAAGAGTCAAGCTATGAGTAAACACAAGAAAGTTCACTTTAAGTCACTATAAGGGGTTTGTTAAAATGGGTGAGGTGTTTAAGGTATTGTTTGGGGTTGCGGAACTTCGGAACATGGATTTTTTCATGGGTGAGATGAGGAAGGAGGTTAAAGGTAACATTCAGCTTAACAAGCCTGATCTGGTGGGTGCGCCCACACTATATCCTTCAGACTCCATTGAACCACCTTCGCCTGAAAGAGATGGCCTTTCATCTAAAATAGATTCCGCACTCGATATAACAACGCGCAAGAGAAGTAAGCCTATTGCAATACATTTGTGGCTGAAAGACAACAATAAAGGGAAACTCAACGGTTCTTACGTGGATAGGAAGGGAAGGTTTGGTGAACTAGAGGAGGAAGGTAGCTTCAGTCAACTAGATTTTCATGTGGCTGGCCTCGTCCTTAAAAAAAGGTTTAGGGAATTGAATTGGCATTACTTTGGAGGCAGGAAAGTGGAGGAATTAGCGAGTGAATTAGAGTATGCTCCAGCCGACACAGGAGAAGGATTAGACTTTAGAGTACTCATTGGATCAACACCAGAGAACATGGGAAAAATAATGGGGAGGATGGTGAAAGGATATAAGGGTGAGGTTTATAATGTGTCACTGAGTGGGGATTTCACTCAGGATTCTGAAAGACTTGTGGAAACCGTAGGTGGAAGACTTGAAGAAACCGTAAGCCCGTACAAGCAATGTGAGATGATGGTGAATATACACAACACCATCAAGGGTATGGAAAAAGACAACTTAATCCCGCAGATAGTATATTTAGAGCAGGTGAACAATAGGGGTCAATTTGGTTGTCTTTGCTTAGATTCAAAACAAAAGGAAGTTGGTCGAAAGACAACGGGAGAACTAAACGAGGAAATGTTTCAAGCTTTGAACACTGATCTCCGAGAAACCTTCAAACACTATAAGTGGGAGTGGAAGATTATGGGCGAGGGCAAGCCTTAATTCCTTCAGCTCTGGCTTAGATACAGTCATAGTTGACGTTTTAATACGATAAACGGAAAATAAAGTAAATGAGGTGATTTTCATGAAGAGTATGAAAAAAATTGAGAGAATAAAGACGAGAGTACCGGGATTGGATGAGTTGATTGAAGGCGGAATACCGATAGGTAGTACGTTGTTGGTGGCTGGTGGCACAGGCACTGGTAAAACAATATTTGTCACGCAAATTGTTTTTAATCGGCTCGTGGAGGGTGACAAAGTTTTGTTTCTTAGCTTAGAGTGTAGTGGCCGAGACATAATAAAACATGCTGGTGGATTAGGGTTAGACTTGAATAAGTTTATTGAAAACGATTTTCAGTTGTTGATTAACACTCCCTTGAAGCCGGCGATAGACTTGAGCGAACTCGCCGGCAATATCGTGGAGGAGGTCATGAATAATGGGCGCAATCTGATCGTCATAGACTCAGAGTCGAAGCTCATAGACTTGGGTTATCATCCAGAGGAGAAAGATGATGGGGAACCCGAGGTTCGCAACGCAGTGCGCCAGGACATGGTCCGCTTCACACTTGAGTTAAAAAAGAAGCTTGAAGGACTAAATGTGACCTTAATCCTAATCGGAGAAGCAGACGAGTCAGGGAACACAATCACGAAGAACGGGATAGCAGAATACGAAGCAGACGGAGTTATTATACTTGAACTATCAACCCTAGGTGCTTCTGTGTCCAGGGTTTTAAGTATACGGAAGATGCGTGACACTAAAATATCTTTGGATGCGCATCCGATGGAGATTACAGGAAAAGGCATAGTTGTGAAAGAAGCTTAAGAATGTTCGGAATACTAAAAGAGTTGATAGTGTTCAAGTACTTGAAATATGAGAATGGTATGCTAAAGCTGGGAGATGAGCCCATGCTCTTCATCAATTTATTTCCCTTAATTGAAGAATACAGAATGCATACAACACGGGAGGGATTAGATTACAACATCCTCAACTATATGGCTTTCTACCAGTCAGGGTATAATTTTGTTCGAGATCATACGTTACCTCTAGCAAAAATTTTACCGAAGGTTGTTGGCGTAAGTTGTGAATTATTCGAGGCAATTGGATGGGGGAAAAGTTACGCCTTTAAGGTAAATGATAAACAGAATATCTTGATAATGAAGTCTAAGTCTAGTACATTTGCTGACACACTTAAAAAGATGCATGGTCCACAGGAAACTCCAGTAGATTTTCGAATGTCGGGTATATTTGCCGGTTCAACAAGATTCTATTCTAAAGAGGATATAGAGTGTGTTGAGGTTGCGTGCAGGGCTGAGAAAGATGTGATGGAATGTGACTTTATTGCAGCATCTCCCGGAAACATACTTGATTACATTGATAAATACTATCCTGAGAGACATCAATACGCTGAAAAAGTTTTGACTAGAATAACTGAACTTAAAAGAGAATTAAAGTTTAAGTTAGAAGATGGTTAATCACGTCTGTATCCTTATAGATGGAAATAGAACGTATGCTATCTATAAAGGCAAAACTAGTGGGAAAGAGATATTCAATTTTGCATATCTTACTGGAGCAGATCACCTGTTAAAGATACAGAAGTGGTCTTTTCTGGACTTTAATATTCAGACATTGTCTGTTGCGTTAACAACACGGGCTAATCATTTTAAAAGGATAGATACTATGGCTGTAATCATTGATTCTATTCCTAAAATGGGGGAAAAATGGTTGGAATACTATCATGATTGGAGAGTAAGGGTTAAGTTTATTGGGGATCGAGAGGTGTTTATCAACTCGGCAGCTAATCCAAATGAATTTAAGGAAGCTATAGAGAAAATTGAGGGGGAAACTGAGGGCTACACTGATCATCAGGTTTTTTTCATGTTAGCATACGACACAAGATACGAGTACCAAAAATTGTTTATGGAGGCTATGGATGAAGGAGTGTATTTCCATGATACTAAAAAACTTATTGAATTATATTATGGGTCAGACGTGCCTGAGGTTGATTTTATAATACGTCCATGGAGGCCTCGATTGTCGGCATGCATACCCATCCTTGTAGGCGAGTATGCTGACATATATTTTTTCCATGCACCTTTCCAATTACTAACAAAGAAACATTATAAGAGCGTTTTAGAGGATTATAAGAACAGGCTGGAATCAAAAGGTAGTGGATTTAGGTATACAAATGAGGAGATAGACACGATACATGATATCATTAAATGTGAATTAGATTCCATTACACCCCTAACACTAGGTACTAAAATAGGAGACGTGTGGATTCCAATTAAAATTGAAAATAGAAAACATCGAAAAACAAGTAAAGGAAAAAATAAGAAACGTTAAGGGAGCACATGATTATACGCACCTTGAGAGAGTGCTTAAATTAGCTCGTTTTATAGCAGAGGAAGAGAAAGGGGACGTAGAGTTGGTTAGTGCTATGGCTCTTCTTCATGATATTGTTCGTCCTGAAGATGATACGGGTGTATATCATGCACTGGATTCGAGCAGGATTGCCAAGGAGATACTGGAGAATGCAGGATATTCTACAGAGGATATAGATAAGATACTGAGTGGGATCAAAGCGCACTCTATACACTCTGGAAAAGAAGAACCCTCCACATTAGAGGAGAGAATACTATTTGATGCAGACAAGATAGATGCATTAGGATATATTGGTGTCGCTAGGTGGTTTATGGCTATGAGCAACAAAAAGATGGCCATAGATGATGCAGCTAAACTATATATAAAAACATTAGAGAAATTTAAAAAAACAAAGGGGGGTTTGTATACAAAGACCGGAAATAAAATTGCACAAAAAAGATATAACATCTCAAAAAAATTTATGGAGGATATGTTAAGGGAGATGCACACCCGCATGACCAACGAAGACTTGATAGGTCTATAGGTGCGTTGTTCTGAGCAAACCTTCAAGATGGATCCGGTTACAGTCTTCCTCAATGAAAAAGGTTTCAAATTCCCTGGAAGAGAGTTTGCAGCCTTGTTTAACAAAGCTGTTAGGTTGCAGAGAAAGGTGGAAGGTAGGTGTATAGTGCAATGACTTATGTCCGGTTTTAGACGGTCTATATTTTTTTATATGGATGAAAATAGTAAGAGAAATAATATGAGGGTAAGTATACATATGAGTAACATTGTTCTTGAGATTTTTTTAAATAAGAGAGCCTTATTTTTATTTTCTGAATCATCAAAAAAGAAGTATTGGAAAAATTGACTATATTGTCGCCAAGAGATGGGTTTGATACTAAAAACAAATGAATATCTTTTAAATATTTTTGGATTTTGGGATCGTAGATATATCCAAAAAAGTATGTAGGAGACAATAGTAATTACTGCGAGTATACTAAATATTATTAAGAAAAATGTTGTAAAAAGAAAAGATGCCATTTTTATAAACTTATTTTTTAATTGTATTCCTCATCATTTTTCAATAGATTATCGACTTCAGTTCTTACTCCAGTAATCAAGTTATGTAATCCTGTTTTAACTATCCCATTAAGGTTATTGCTCCATTCAGTTTTTGTTTTTGTCTCAGTTACTGTTACGGATCCTGAACCGATGGGGGGAATATTAATGTCTGGAACTCCAAAAGATACATGTATTGCTTTTTGATCACGATTTACTGTTAAATCTTCATTTACAGGATTGCTTATCCCACCCCCTATACTTACTCCAATACCAACATCTACTTCAGTATCAAGGGATGTTCCACCAACATCTGACACTTGTTTAACACTATCGTCATAATAAGTCACTGTTACTTTAAGTGATGCAGATGGAGACCCAACACCCAAACCTTGTGAATCGTATGTCCCTACTTGAATTTCTCCAGTATCCTCATTATGTGTAAATATAAAGGCTAAGGGGGCATGATCTTCAGCCGAATTTAATACGACTTGGGCTCCAAGTAGAAGAAATATTTCACCTTCAGCATGAATTGAGAAACCCCAATGTCCTGTAGGGTCAGTGTACCTAAGGGGATTATTGTTCACATAGGAATACCGATTCAGGCTTTGTGGATTGTATACGTTGGGTATTTCTGTGTCTGCTTGCGTGAATCTTTTTAGGTCTGGCCGGTAGTATCGGTTCACCATGTAGACTTGTCCGGTGCTTTGGTCCCACCGGTGGCCTGTCCACCCGATTTCTCCTGCGCCTCCAGTAAGTATTCCGCCAAAGGGCAGATAACGTGTTCTTTCCTCGGGGACTTCATTGCCTGAACTATCCGTCACGACATGCGTCCCTCCCAGATGGTCGTTGTGGTAGAAATACGTTTGCCCTGCCTCTATTTCTTTACGACCCATCAACTCCCCGTTAGCGTAGTAATAGATCGTGTTGTAGGTGCCGGACGCGTTGACTTTTGTTTGGTAGTCCTTGCCCAAGTAGTATGTGGTGTCCCCACCTGAAACCTTCTTGAAACGGTTGCCCCCGTGGTCATACACATACTCTTCAACTACGGCACCGCCGCGGCTGACTTTCCTTAATCTGTTCGCATCATCGTACTCGTAGGCGAGGCCGAAGCCGCTGGTTAAACTTCCGGAGTCGTCATACATTAAAGTCTGCGTTCCCGCCGGACTCGCGCCTTGCGTGGCGACTCCACCGTTTCCGCCGAAGTTGATTCCCGCCTCAGGACCGTCTAAGACCAAGTCGCCGTCTAACTCCACGTCACCGTCCAAATTAAGGGTGGAGTCCTCAAGAGTGACGGTGTTCCCGCCGGTAACGCTAAGTTTACTACCTAAGCTTAGGATAATACTCGAAAGTTTGCATAGTGTGGGTGAATTCACGATCCAGTCTCCCACCAGCGGCGGAAGGCTTCCGCTACAGTCCACACTCTGGC
>AQSC01000013.1 GCA_000402775.1 Euryarchaeota archaeon SCGC AAA252-I15
GAAAAACACCCGCTTGCGGGCGGGCCCCAAAAAAAAGGCCGGCTTTCATCAATGCGGGCTAAAGCCCACAGTATTCAGCCGACAAGGGTAATAAAATAAAGCGGAGCCTGGAATCACTGCTGCCGGTGGAAAAAGGCAGGGATGGTGAATGCAGGTCGTGCGGCGCCTGCTGCAGGCTACCATTCAAATGCCTTTTCCTATCGAAGAAGAACACCTGCCTGATCTACACCATCAGGCCTCCCCAGTGCAGAAAGTACCCGAGAACGAGAGCAGACAAGACCTTTTGCCCTGACTGCGGCTTCACGTGGGACCCCTAGGAAAGCATCTGAATGAATTCCCTGCAAGTCTTAAATCCTGAAAGATCCTCGGGCTTTAAGACAGAACCGCCGACACTTTTCGTCCGCTCGGTAATGCAGACCTCAAGCCCGCCCACAGTATCGGAGATGTCTTCCAATATCTCAATCCTGTGCCTTAGCCTTCGCCAATCATTGGATACTGCAGTAAAAATCATCTCCTCGTCCTTAAGGACGATGTCAAACGGCGCCTTAGTAAGGGAAGCTTCAAATCCGATTTCCCTGAAAAACTCGAGGGCTTGACGTTTCATATCACTCACGTAACCGTGAAACTCAAAATCACCCCCGCTAAAATCTGGATTGAATAAATCACTTGCCAGAAACAAATCCTCGTCCTCCCCGAAAAACTCTACAATATTTCTCGCGATAAAACTTGAAACCCTACCATCACGCTCATACCGGTAAACACTCTGCTTTGAAACACCCAAACACTTAGCCAAGGCATCCTGAGTAAGACCACTATCAGATCGTATCTGTGCGAGACGCTTCGGATTCAACCGCACACAATAGTTTCCACGGATAGCGTAAGTCTTCGGCGCCTCGTCAACGAGCAGATTCTTAAGCGTCTTTGGGGAGACTACGTGCAAACCGTACCTCTCGTATAAGACTCCAAGCTCGAGGTTTGTCGACTTGATCCGCTCACCCACAATCAGGGGGGTGGCATCAAGAATAGACGACACTTTCTTCAGCTCATTTGATTTTTCGGGTGTTAATCCCTCAATGTTTGAAAGTACTTTCACAAGGAAAAGCGTATCCTCCGACTTTGCCAGAACATCAAAGCTTGATTGCATGCCGTCGCAGGAGACGACTTGAAACCCTTTTCTCGAAAAAAGACTTGCTACTTCCGAGACAAGAGAATTCTTCATTTTATGAATCTTTTATGCAATGCTTTCACAGCCTTCTTTGAATCAGAATCCTTGACTACGAATGAAATGTTCACTTCAGAAGAGCCTTGTGCTATCATGATGATGTTGACGTTAGCCTTGGAAATCGTTGAGAATACTTTCGCAGCAATCCCCTTAGTCCCGGCCATCCCAGCCCCCACAACGGTTATGACGCTTACGTTCTCCTTGACTTTCACACCCCTGAATCCGTCAGCCTCAATCTCGTTTTCAATCAAATCTACCGCCTTCTCAAGGTCGCCTTGATTTACGATGAATGAAAGATTAGACTCAGACGACCCCGAAATCATGGGGATGTTAATGCTGTTTCCACCCAGAATCGAAAAGATCCTTCCAGCAATATTCGGTGTCTCCGCCATGCCAACACCCTGAACCGTAAGCAATGCAACATCTTTTTTAATCGTCACGGACTTGATTACAGACTTTATCCTCTTTTGATCCCTTACGATTAAAGTGCCCTTGGATTCGGGTTTAAACGAGTTTTTAACCCAAACTGGAATCCCTGCGACCATGGCAGGCTCAATCATCTTGGAGTGAA
This sequence comes from Euryarchaeota archaeon SCGC AAA252-I15, assembly GCA_000402775.1. GTDB lineage: Archaea > Altiarchaeota > Altiarchaeia > IMC4 > SCGC-AAA252-I15 > SCGC-AAA252-I15. The sequence goes on from AQSC01000013.1 coordinate 1,794, forward strand.
TGACCTTGGCTCCGAAATAGGCGAGATCCATAGCTTCAACGTAAGAAAGTGTTTCAATTGGTTTGGCTTCCCTGACAATTCGAGGGTCAGTCGTCATAATGCCTTCCACGTCAGTCCAAATCTGAACCTCCTTAGAAGACAAGTAATTTCCTAAAAGAGAAGCAGTGTAATCTGAGCCACCCCTACCCAACGTCGTTATCTTGGCGTTCTCGTTACCTGACACGAAACCAGTAATGACCGGAGTCTTACCCGCCTTAAGCAGTGGAATTAAAACTCTTTTAACCTTAGCCCTAGACTTTGAGTGGATGGGCCTTGCCGACCCAAAATTAGAATCCGTGATCATCCCAGCCTCATGACCAGTAAGAGATACAGCATTCACACCCATAGAACGTAATGCACCCTCAACAACCAATACTGAAAGCCGCTCCCCGAAGGAAGTGATGTAATCCATAGAGCGTGGGGAGAGATCCTCAAGATAGCCTACTCCTAAAAGTCCGATACGGAGCTGGTCTAAAAGTTCAATTATCTTGGGGAGTAGTTCGCTTAAGACTCTTCGGTCGGGTACGGCGTCTTCAAGCGCTTCTCTGTGTTGGATGAGTATGTCGCGGTAGAACAAGTCCACTTCCTTTTCGACTACGAGTGTGGGCAAGTCCACAACCTTGGTTGCGATGTTGACGAGCTTGTCCGTCACCCCACCAAGCGCTGAAACTACCACTATTTTCGGTTTCTTCGTGTCTTTAACTATCCTCGCAACGTTAACTATCCTAGGCCCGTCTCCCACAGACGACCCGCCAAACTTCATCACAATCATCTTTCAGTCTAAAAAATATAGCAGACTACTATAAAAAAGGTGCGTTCATACTCACCACCCGCAGGGAGGGAGTAGAATAAAAAAAAGAGGAAGAAAAGGTTAATAAAACAAAATGTTTCTTTCTCTTTCGTCAACGTTTCCCTTTCATTCCTAGAGAAGGAGAAAGATTCTGTGGGTTGCGGTTTATAGGTCGGAACGTCAGGAAACATGAGTTTCTGGCGCGCAGCGACTTAAAGTCGCTCGCGTTTGCCGACGACAAAGAGGCGGCGTGCGCTCGCATAAAGCTCGCTTAGCCACCAATAATTTTCTTTCTTTTTCGTGAACGTTTTTCTTAATTTAAGTTTTGGTCGAGCTTTTCTTAAAAGCTCGAAAAGAAAGAAAAAGGTTCGTGGGTTGCGGTTTGTAGCCCGCCTTTTGTCGGATTTTTGCGGAATAATTCACGCATTTGCCGTTTAGGGCATTCTTCTACGCCACGGTTTAAACGTGTTGCACTCCCTGTGGGGCGAAACTGTCCGTTTCAAACACCCCGCGCCTCTCCCATCAGACAAAGCTTCATCGGTCGAATGAGACACGGACTTCTCGTCTCTGTAACGCCGCCCGAAGGCTCTCGCCCCCAATCACAGTTTAGGTTAGAGTGGACGGAACTTCCTCAGAAACGTTAATAAAGTTTCATCAAATGGGCCATCTTCGCGTAAAACGCTCGATGACCCTCAACAAAACCAAGTTTCCGAAGCCCACTAAACCGCTACCCAAAATTAAATAGGGGAAAACGAGCTTAAAAGGACAATATTAATAGTAAAATCCCAAATAATGAAAAGATGATTGGCGGTACGACTCGGCATGCGACTGATGAAGAATTTTCCTTCTGGTCCTATCTCGGCGTTGATTTCATGCAGTTGAGCCCCCCATACGACTTCTTCTTCGACGAGGACGAGATTTCTCGCGTGCTGGAACTTAAAGACAGCTATGGATTGAGTTTGCTCGTCCACCCGCGGCCTGACGGCGACATCTTCTATACGGCAGCGAATCCCGCAGCCCACGAGAGTATGTTTCAAGCGTTAGATGTTATCAGAAACTTGATCAAGTCTGAAAAACTCATAAACAAAGTCATCATGCATTTGTCAACTTACGTGAATCCGGAAAAAGATTATCCGACATTCACTGTGGAAGAGGCGAGAACGAACTCGATACCATTCTACGACGAGATAAAGAAGATGAATGACATAACGTTCGTCCTGGAAAACGTGTATCCCCCAGGAATTAATTGGGAGGAGTTGGGATGCGAGATCGAACACTTTAATCTCTTCAACTTTCGGAAAGACTATGAACTATGCCTCGACACGGGACACTTGAACATGTCTCACATGAGCATTCAAGACTTTGCAAGCCTACCTTATCCCATAACCTGCTTCCACCTTCAGGGAAACAACGGCAGAGAAGACCAACACCGGCCTGTAACGAGGAGCAACTTCAAGCAGTGGCAGGAATTAGAGCGAATACTATCAGATGATAAATACATGATTCTTGAAGTGAAAAACAATAAAGAAAAACTTCCGAAACTAATAGACTACTACAAACAAAACAGGCTGCCGCCATAAAAATGATTTTTGTATGTAAGACACCTTGTCGCTAGAGAACTGTCACGCCTAGTTCACTTGCGCAACGAGTGATTGTGAGTTTATCAGGGGAAACTGGTATAAAAAAGAGGAAATCGAATAAATTGGTGATGGAATACCGCACTGCAGTTTCAGGCGACATTGAAGTCATTACATCCCTTTTCATCGAGTTTAAGGACGAGCTCACCCAATTCCAGCCGGACTTTGTCAAGCCGTTTCGTGTCGATAAGAAACCAGTAGGGGAGATTAGGGAATTAATTGCCGAAAAGATTTCGAATCCTAAAGGGCAATTCCTCGCTGCTGAAGAAGGTGGGGAGATTAGGGGTTTTGCTTACGCAGCCGTCGAAGATTTCAAAAGCGACGTCTACCCAACTCATTCTCGCGGAATCGTCGACCACGTGTGGGTGCACCCCAAAGTTAGGAATCATGGAGTCGGCGGCGAACTCATAGACCAAACCTTAGCCTGGCTTAAAAAGAAAAACTGCCCGTACGCGCGGGTAGTCACCGTAAACAAGAATCCGGCGAAAAAACTCTACAAAGAAAAAGGGTTTGAAGACACACTCACCATAATGCTGAAAAAACTGTGAAAAAAAGGTCACATGTGCAACGAGTAATTGTGGACCCTACATCCTTCCTAAATACATCTTACACAAAAAAAGAATTTTCGTACGTGAGGTCACCTTGGAACTAACACGATCAGTTCCGAGAAAATACTGTGTATTTTCTGGACACGAGAATCGAAGATTCTCGTTGTCACACCAGAGAGCCATCTTCACGGCCCAAAAGGCCGCTCAATGACTCAGAACAAAATTTTCGAACTATTTTAAGACAAACTCCAAGAGTAGAATAGAAAATGACAGTCAATAATGGAGTGTTGATTATTGCCATCTTGTGCGGCCTGTTTCTTGCAGTCAGCGATTTCATGGGCGAGCAAGAACACTTTATCTTTGGAGGGACATTTCCAGAAGTGACTTATCAAAGAGTGATTGAAGTAAACAACCTCAATAACACAACATATGAGACAGTTAATGAAATAATAATAGTAACTGAAACATTTCAAAAAAATGATTCAAAAAATATCTCATTTTCGGACTTGCAAAACCTATCAGAGAAGAAGACAATAAGAACTGTGATTTACCTTTCCCCAATTAACTTTTCAAGATCAGATTATTCCATTCCAATTATTGATAAGATACCATATATTTCTACAAGGAGAGGTTTTCGTTTTTTCCATGAATCTGGTAGGAATATCCCCAGCTTTTTCCTAACTTTCCTTATTGGATTCACTTCTTTTTTACTTTTTTGTCAAGTGATAGAGTATTACAAGATTGAAAAGAATACTAAGACAGAGAAATTAGAGGAGATGGTGGAATCTTCCCTTATCCTGGGTATTGTGTTCCTCGGTAGCCGGATGGTTCAGGCAGAAATTAAAGACGTTTTAATGTTTAGTATTCCCTTCGCAGTGTTAATTTATATTTTCTATGAGAAGATACGAAAGTAGGATAGACTAACAATTTTACATTTACCAAACGTTCAGAATAGTCTACATAAGAATTTTTTATTTAGTAATTCAGTTTTCTTTCTTTGGGGATGAAACACCTTTCTTTCTTTTAGAAAAAGAAAGAAAGGGGTTCTACGTGAGGTCATCTTGTCGCCAGAGAGTATGCAGGTTTTTGGTAGAGTGTTTAGTTCGGGTGGACTGAACACGTCGGCCGAAGCCTTCGTGCGTGCATCCCCCGCCTATCAAACCCGTCTTTTACGGGAACTCGTGAATTTCCTCTTTTTGGGGGCTGCTTCAGGCTTAGATGCTTTCAGCCTTTATCAGCGTGCAGCGTAGCTACCCGGCAATGCCTTGTCAGACAACCGGTCGACCAGAGGCTGCGGGCCGTCGTTCCTCTCGTACTAGACAATCCTTCCCCTCAGGAAATTAACACTTCCAGTAGATGCCGCCAAACTGTCTCGCGACGTTCTAAACCCAGCTCACGTACCACTTTAATGGGCGAACAACCCCACCCTTGGCCGCTTCTGCACGGCCAGGATGCAGTGAGCCGACAGCGAAGTAGCAAGCGGCGGGGTCGATATGTACTCTTGCCCGCCACCACTCAGTTATCCCCGGGGTAGCTTTTCCATCAGCCCGGACCCCCACATGTGGGGTACCAGGGTTCGCTAGACTTGACTTTCGTCTCTGGATTACTTGTTATTCGAAATCCAGTCAAGCTGGCTTTTGGTCTTATCCTCTACGTCGGATTTCTGTCCCGACTGAGCCAACTATTAGATACCGTCGATATCTTTTCAACGGTGTACCGCCCCAGCCGAACAGCCCGCCTGCTGGTGTTCCAACCGGTAAAGGTTGGTAAGGATTGTAATCAATCCTGGGTGGTGTCTCAATTTTCGACTAACTCACGGCCGAAACCGCAAACTCAAACGTCTCCCACCTACACTGCGCAACATTAATCGCAATCCAACAACAGGTTGCTGTAAAGCTCCACGGGGTCTTCGCTTCCCGCTGGAAGTCTCCGGCCTATTCACCGGAATTGTAGGTTCACCGAGCCCCTGCTTGGGACAGCGGAGATCTCGTTATACCATTCATGCAAGCCGCCAATTAAGCGGCAAGGTATTACGCTACCTTAAGAGGGTCATAGTTACCCCCGCCGTTTAGTGGTCCTTGGCCCCGTTGGACCGGGGTTTGAGATACCACCGCTGGGCAGGTATCAGCCTCCATACAAGACCTTACGGTTTCGCGGAGACCTACGTTTTTATTAAACAGTCGGAACTCCCTAGTTATTGCAACCTGCCCTTTTCAGGGCAGGCACCCCTTATACCTAAGCTTCGGGGCTAATTTGCCGACTTCCCTAAGCAGGGTTAACCTCGTCACGCCTGAGCCTACTAAGCTAGGGGCACCTGTGTCAGTTCTTGGTACGGTCATGAAAGATCCAAAGTGTTTTCGTTTTCACGGTCTCCAAGACTTGCCTGAACCGTCCTACGACGGCCATTCACCGCTTCGACTGTTTCTCACTGTTACAGCACTCCACAGTCTTCGCAAGCTTAGATACAGCGACAGCTGCACTCAAGCTATCTCGAAGAGTCAGAAAAACACTCTTTGTGTTGCCACGTACTTTCATGGTGCTGGAATATTAACCAGCTTCCCTTTCAGCTTACCCAA
>AQSC01000014.1 GCA_000402775.1 Euryarchaeota archaeon SCGC AAA252-I15
TAAGCAGGCTCAGGGTTTATGAGCAATACCTCAAAGACGGGAAAAACGCTTTTTTCGTTTCACGGAACAACATCGAAGAAATTGCCGAAAAAATAGTATACTGTTACGATAATCCACAAATAAAAGATGATTTTAATAGGATAAACCGTGCATTAATAGAAGAACATGAAGACTGGGATAAAAATATTGAAAAAATCGTTAAACTATATGAAGAACTGGTGAATGCATGAATAGAATATTAGTTACAGGCGGGGCGGGATACATTGGATCCCATTTAGTTCGCAATTTATTAGATGAAGGACACTCAGTGAAAATCATGGATGTCTTCAACTTTGGATTAGAGTCTGTCAAAGAAATTTCCGGTGGTGATAACTTCACTCTTCTTGTGGGGGACATACGTGATGAAAACGATATTGAGAAAGCTATTTCAGGTGTTGATGCGGTAGTACACCTTGCAGCAATTGTCGGGGATCCTGCATGTGCTGTTCAAGCAGATGTTGCAGTCTCCACAAATTATCAGGCTACTCTGAAGCTTGCCGAAGCAGCGAAAAAACAAGGAGTAGAACACTTCGTTTTTGCATCGACATGTAGTGTCTATGGCGCAAGTGACTCTGAGATACTCACAGAGGAATCCAAACTCAATCCCGTTTCCCTTTATGCCGAGACAAAAATAGATACCGAAAAAGGTTTGCAAAAGATTTCCGATAAATCCTTCCAACCAACCATCCTCCGCCTGGGGACAATATATGGCCTCTCACCAAGGATGAGATTCGACCTTGTTGTCAACTACTTAACAAAAAAGATTATGGCCGAAGGTACGGGAATGGTTTTCGGTGGCGGCCAATGGAGACCTTTCGTACATGTGCGGGATATTGCCAGAGGAATACAATTGGTGATTGAATCGCCCATTAAAAAAGTCGGGGGCAAAACGTTCAACTTGGGAATAACTAAAGAAAACTACCAGATGAAGGATCTAGTACCTATCTATAAGAAAGTCTTTCCGAACGCAGACATCCAATTAGTCGAAGAAGTGCAAGACCAGCGTTCCTACAGGATAAGCTTTGAAAAAATAGAGAAAACTCTTGGATTTAAAGGTACATCAACCATCCCTACAGGAATAAAGGAGCTTCGAAAGGCAATAGAGTCGGGTAGTTTAGGAGACCTCAATGACTCAAGATACTATAATTACTTGCCTGGTGGAAAGCACTAGAATTTCGTTATCCTGTTGTATCACGGTACTCTGGGAAAAACCCCGCCCCTCCATAAAGCAATTCTGATTTATTTTTTCCTGCAATAGCGCAATTTTTTTCGTATTGATGATAATCATAGACTTCTTTGATTGCATATAAATCTTTTGTGGTATTTGAAAAAGACTTCTTAAACCTAAATAAATTCCCGCCACCCCCACCTAAATCCATTATCTTTAATTTATGTTTTTGCGCAAATTGTATCGCCTCGTAGATGGATCGATTAAGTGAGTTTACTACGTCATACTTGGGATCCCTGGCGGATAGGAAATAATACATCTTGCCGTAACCATAAAGAAAAATGCTGCCTCCAACAATTTTGTCATCATGTTCGATTGAGATAAACAGGAAGTGGTCGCGCATCTTGCGGCAAATTTCCACAAGGGTTTCATAAGGGAAAAAATAGAATTCTGACGCTCTTTTTCGAATCATTGACTGAGTATAAAATTCTTGAAATGCCTTTAAATGTTGTTCGTCGTTTACGTGAATTCGTACATTCTCTTTTATGCTTTTCCGTATTGCTGTCCGACACCTTTTGTTGAATGTTGTATTGAATATTTTGTCAAGTTCTTGGGTTAAGTCGATGTAAACGAGCTTTGCTATGACATATTCTGATGAGGGTTTAGGCCATATGTCATTTAGGTAAGGATTGATACGTGAGAAATTTGAGATAATATTTTCTTTATTACAAATTTTTTGAAAATCAAGGTGGAATTCGAGTAGGTTTTCTTTTGTGATTTCACCGCCTTGGAGTAATCCCCCATAATACCAGGGGGATACTATGTCGAATAAAGTTCTCTGATGATTTAATTCGCCTTTAGGGTCATCTAATTCTCTTTTTAATACAGGGTAGAGTATATAGCTTTTTTTATCCCCCCACCAGTACATCACGCATTCGGTATTAAGGTGTTTCGCGAGTATAGAGAGATATTTCTGGGAAAAGAAGACATCGTTGTGTTTTGAACGTTGAAGGAGGTTCTCCCATGTGTTAATCTGACCTAGTTTGACAACTTTCATTTGGTATATCCGCCAATTTATTGTATTTAAGGTATATTAATTTTATATGAGGAATTAATAGGAGTATACGCAGATGGACTGGAAGATACCGTTATTTAAGACGTATTGGGATGAATCGGACGTGGAGGCTGTCTCCGAGGTCATCCGTAGGGGGACTTTCTGGGCGGTTGGCCCGGAGATTGTTGAATTCGAAAAGAAACTTGCAGGTTTCTTGGAGAGAAAGTATGCAGTTACGTTCAATTCGGGAACCTCAGCCTTACATGCAACGTTGCTCGCCCATGATGTTACAGGTAGCGAGATTATCGTCCCGTCATTCACTTTCATCGCTACTGCGAACTGCGTAGTGCTTGCAGGGGCAAAGCCCGTCTTCGCGGAATGCGAAAACCAGACGTTTGCTTTAGATGCGGAAGATGTCGCGGAACGAATCACAGAAAAAACCAGGGCAGTGGTACCCATCCACTACGGAGGGTGCCCGGCCCGGGACAGTAAAGCTCTACGGGAAGTCTGTGATGACCATGACATCTTGCTCATAGAGGATGCCGCCGAATCATTAGGTTCGAGGATAGGCGACATGAAGACGGGCACTCTAGGAGATTCATCGATGTTTTCGATGTGTCAGAACAAGGTGATAACAACCGGTGAGGGAGGATTCGTCGTAACAGACTCTGAGAAAATCTACAACAAGATGGAGCTTATCCGCTCCCACGGACGCGTCGAAAAAGGTCAGGATTACTTTTCAACAATCGAGGAGATGGATTACATAGAAGTAGGCTACAACTACCGTCTTCCCACGATGTCGGCGGCACTCGGCTTGAGTCAGTTAGAAAAAATTGGGGAAAATATACGAAGACGCAGAGACGTGGCTTCCAAACTCGATAAAAAACTCAGGGATATAGATGGAATCCGAATCCCATCTTTTCCCAGAGATTTCTTCCATGTCTACCAGATGTATACTATAACGCTTCCCGATGAAAAAAGCCGGGACGGACTCCAAGAACATCTTACAAGCAGGGGGGTGATGAGCCGTATTTACTTCGATCCAGTACATCTGAAAAGCTTGTACAGGAAGATGGGGGGATACAAGAGGGGGGATTTGCCAAAAACAGAGTCTATTTCAAAGCGAGTATTAACTATTCCCATTTACCCAGGAATGCTGGATGTTGAAATTGATTCAGTTTGTAGTGAAATTCACTCGTACTTCACACCAAAAAGGTGAGAGGGTCAGGATAGTGTATTTATGACTGGCATCATGAAAAAAAAGTTTATAGCTTATACGATATTGTTGTCAATGGGAACATCCATCTCAAGGTTGTTCGTATTCCTATATCGGACAATTCTAGCGCAAACATTAACTTTGGAGGAATACGGAAAAATAGCGTTACTGATAAGCATTTTCTCAAGCATCGGAGTAATCGCTCACATAGATATCGCCACTGTAATGTCAAAGTATGCTGCAGAATGGAAAGTTAAGAAGAAGGAACAATTATGCCGTCTTTACACAGGAGGTTTGATTGCCGTTATTCCAACATCCATTATAACCTCAATTGTTTTTACAGGGATACTCCACTACTACGGATTTGAATCGATTAGGCTAGCATTCCTTTTTTTACTGGCCTTCATATCATTTTCAATTTTCCGCCAGAGCAACGGATTCATCAGAGGTTTTGAGAAGATACACAGGAACGCTATTTACTCTTCTCTAATCGGATTTACACGGTTTTTTATACTGCTTATCTTGTTCTATGTGTTAGGAATAAAAACGGTTATGGCAGGTTTATATGCCTTCATATTAAGCAATATCATCCCTGCTTTTTTCACTATAAGGTACTCTTTAACCCTAATACCGAAATTTAAATTTGAGGTAAAAAAGAGTATTTTAAAGAAGATATATCACTTCTCGTTTTTCTTAGTAATCATGGATTTGGCCTATGTCAGTATCCCCCTTATTCCAAGAGTTTTGTTATCGTTTGATAGTATGGAGAATGTGGCATTATTTGACATGAGCTTGCTGATATACTCAATGTTTTTAATGGTGTTATCAAATATCCCGGCCGCTTTGATACCTCTCGTCTCGAAGAATAGTGAAAAAAAGAGTTTTCGAATTAAGTTAGCTGAATTCGGTTTGATATCAATAGTATTTTTAATTTTTTTCTATATTCTTTTCTTTTTCGGAGTCGATAAGTTTTTTATTATACTTCTCCTTGGAGAAAAATACATTCCATCATTGTTTTTTTTCCACATACTATTCCTAGCAATTCCGTTTCATGCATATTTAGTTATTGTAAGTGGTATATTGCAGGGATTAGGTAAGGCAGACGAGATGGTGAAAATAAATGTATTAGGAATCGGTGTTGCATTGATTGCATATAGAATTGGTATGGACTACAAGTTGGTTGGTTTAAGTGCCGCATACGTTGCAATAATGATTGTACTATCGTATTTTGCTCACCGAACCCTAATTAAAGTGAACAAGACTAGCAGACAACAACAGGTAATTCAATCAATTTGAATTACCTGCATGGATGAAAACGGGGATGAAAATTAGATTAAAAAACAAGTTAATGATATGCTTTATTTGTTTGATACTGGGTAGTGCTTTCCTATTTTACGCATACCCCAGGGAAGACTTAACAGTTTTTATGATTGTTCCAGAGGGGGTTTATTCTTATCAAAACTTTAAGGTCATTGCAGAAATAACCGCAAAAGAGGATCTGTATAATGTTAATGTTAGTCTAATGCTTCCTTACGATGCTTACCTCGTTAGCGGAAACACCACGATAACCATTGATAGTCTAGATAAGGGGGTCCCTAGGGAGGTGGTATGGTTTGTCTGGTTGAACAATGATACTCCGGGTATTACTTACTTTTTTTCAGTGAACATTACAAACAATCAAATAGATTACTTAAAGAAGTCTAATACAAGTTCTTTGCTTATTTCCGATGACGTATTGGATCAATTATTATGGGACAGCATTGTGCGATATGAGAGATATGTTTCATCAAACGAGGATAGTGAATACGGCTATGTTTCCGAGGCCGGTTATCCGATGTACCTTCAGTTCATAACGGACATGTACTTTGAGATGTATAGACAAACAAATGAAAGCTACTATTTATCTAAAGCAATTAGGGGTTTAGGATATATTTACGAAACAAAAAACAGCGATTGGACTTGGTGTTCAACAAATGGACGCAAGTCCCCTCTTTATTCAGGAACCTCAATCCAGCTTTTTATGAAAGCTTATGAGTTTTCAGGCAACCAGACATATCTCACGTGGGCTAATAACACAATAACTGGATTGGCAAAACTGCAGAATAATGAGAGTGGTGCATTTAATTGTGTAGACCAACGTTGTGATAGTATCATCCTAAAAACTAAAAATTACGAAAAGCCATCATGCGGTAAAACAAATGTTGCCAACGGTGATATTTATCCAGTCTTATATCTAGGTAAGTATATGCAGGTCACTGGTAGCCGCGATTACCTGGATATGGCACAAAAGGCTTACTATTCTGCAAAAAAATGTTACGACCAAAACACTGGTCAATGGCATTACAGGTGTGATACGAAAGATAAATTTAACTCACATAACGCATTTTACGCTCTCGGCATTTTTCAATGGCTCTATGAAAACAAGGAGTATATTTCCACGGTTGACCCGCAAGTGTGGGAGGATGTAAAGAAAATATCACAACAGGGTATAACTGCAATAGAACCATTCATCAATGACGACGGGACATTCGATTATGAACATGGAGCACCAGAATGTGTTGAATGTGCGGCGACTACTGTTTTTGCGTTATCTATGTACGATAAGTTATTTCAGAGCAATCATTCCGAGTTGATTACAAAGGCAAAAAAAACTATTTTGTCTAATCAGGTTGCGGGGGGAGCATATTATAAGACAGTAGGGGAAAATGTCACTGAATTTTGGTATGGAGATAATATAGGACGGTATTTAACTTCTTATTTGAACTGGATGACAGCAGATGTAAAAGATAGTTAATGACTGTATGTTAGAACCCATACACCTTCTACCCCGTTGTCATATATCTTATTGGATGCGTTGAATACATCTTTATAGAATATCCAGTGGGGTTTGTATGGGAGATACTCAGCCAATTCGTTTGCAACAATGTAATGGACATCGTAACGTTGGACCAGGTTAATGCCCTCTTCTGAATTTATATTGCTTTGGATGAGAGTTGACCAATCCGTTTCTGGATCGAATTCCGTTTCGAGAGTCCAAAAATAGTTTGTGCTTAAACTAGGCTTGATACTTAACTCACTGTCAAGGTTGTTTGAGTTAATATGGTCGAATGCAAACAATTCCATGTTAAAAAATGAATAAGGTAAAACCTGATAATTCGTAAGTGCCCTCAATTGCATTCCGACACGCCTGTCAATAGATAGCATCCCGTATTCTGGATTCTTATTTAAAAATTGAGTGACAGTGTTTGTTCCCTCCCGCATCCACTTGTTATTCTGTGTTGAGTCCTCTACTTTAGTAAGCCAGTAGATGTTCATGAAACTGGAAAACAGAATGGATGTTAATAGAAAAAAGGCTACGAGAGCGTGTGTGGATAATTTCTTCTTCGAAATCCTGTGGGATACATAGTCTAATCCGACAGCGGACATTAACGAGAAGACTGGCAGGAAAAATAGCGTAGTATATGTGCCCAATATTGAGAGGGAAGAGGTCGCCAAAAGCGAAGTCACGAAAAAAAGCTCAGGAAAGCTGTAGTCACGTCTTCTTATTTTGCTTATCCATAGTATGGCAGCAACGGGTGCGAAAATAAATGGCAACCCATTGCGTGATACATAGTCAATCATCATGTTAAATAATAATACCGGCCTGCTCAGGTTACAGGATAAAAAATCTTCATATGTCCCAGCGGTGAAAAATAAACCTTGAATATAGTTATACTGCAAGTGACAAAACAGGGATATTTTTGAGAACTGAATTGCAAATAATACTAAAAAGATAAGTGATGCGATGATATGGACATGTCTATCGATTATGTTAATCTTCTGCAAATCTCGAAGTTGAACATATATTTTTGTTATAAAGAAGGGGATAATAAAAAAACCAATTAAGTATATGAATAATCTGTGAGTTAAGGCTTCAATAAAAAATAAGAGGAGACTTAGTGCAAGGAACGTATTTTTTCTTGTTTTCTCATATTTTAATAAAAGAAACAGTAGCAGAGGCATAAGTGTAATAAAAAGATTTCTTGTTGAAGCAGACCATATTGTGAAATCCAAAAAAATTGGGGATATAACAAAAAAAAGTGAAGAAAATATTGCTATCTCAATTTTTTTATATCCAAATCTTGCGAAAATAAACATAAAAAGAATCGAAATAACACTCAGAAGAATAGAATAGATTAGTATTGTAAACTTGATGCTGATTCCAAGTACTACTGAGAGAATAGCAAGCATGTACGGTACAAATGACGGGTATGAGTAGGGGTAGAGACCGAAAAGGGAGGCGGGATGGACTATCCATTTCGCGGTTCCTTCCTTGAGTATTGATTCCGCCATCCAGTGGGTGCGGAAGCTGTCGTATCCGATTTCGTGGGGCGTGAAGGGGATTCGGATTAAAATTGTTACAAGGAGTATTGCCGCCAGGACTTTTATATCATTTTTCATCTTTTATTTCATACCAGATGTGAACTTCAAGGAAGTCTTGTGTTGAAGTGTCGATTTCATATAATTTAACAGATAAGGGTTTTTTTCGAGTTACATAAACTGTTTCCGTGAGATTGCTTGAAGCATAGAGGGAGTCATTCAAGCCGAATATGCTTACTTTTTGATGCAGGTTGATTGATTTTTCCGTACTCGTC
>AQSC01000015.1 GCA_000402775.1 Euryarchaeota archaeon SCGC AAA252-I15
CGCCTTTCATCTGCGGGCTAAAAGCCCGCAGTATTCAGGCGACCAAGGTAATAATCGATACATGCTTCTAACGTACGTAAGTACTGCTCCTTATCCTTATCGTAATTAACTATTATTTTCATAGGGTAGTTACATTACGGGAAAAATTTATTAAATAATCAGTAAAATAAAGAAAACTCTTTCAGTCTATCGTTTTTTTTTATTCGTAAAATTTTTTGTCTGCTTCTGTCATGTTGATGGCGCCTGCTGCTTGAGTTGGACGAGTAGGGTTTGTCTGGGAGGTTATGTTACGCCTTTTTTGTAGGCTCCCATAGTGTACTCTGCGGGTTTTTTTGTTTTTTCGCCTTTCAGGATTTGTTGGTAAGTTTGTATTATGGTGGTGTCTCCGTCCGTCACGTCTATCAGAAACTTACGTACTTTGTTTTTGCGCAGCGCCAGTATTTTGTCGAATAAGCCGAGTGGGATGCTGTTGAGTATCTGCTTGTGCTCGTGCTCATTCCGCACAGGGAAAACATAGCCTGCCTCGTCTTTCAGCATGTTTTCTTTAAGAGCGTAGCGTGTCGTCATAAGGGGTATTCTGCCGTGAGCGTAGACTGCAAACCGCTTGTCTTTGAAGTCGGCAATCTCCTTGAGGGACAATTCCGGAGAAATCACGGGAATCATCCCGCGGTTGTTGAAGTAGGTTACGTCAACATCGTTGAATGCGTTACAAGATACGTCCAGGTAGACTTCCCTACCCGAAAGGGATGATGCGACACCCAAATCACCGCACAAAACTGAAACAGGGTTTTTGGCTTCCACAATACCCAACGCTGCTTCAGCACTCCACTGGCTAAGGCACCGCGGTATGAAAGCACCTATCGCCCCGCCAGGGTAGTCTGGGGCGAACAAGTTGTAGTATATGCGGGAGACGCCCAAATCCGCTGACTTTCGGGCGTCGCTTAGAGAGTACGCCTTGACGAGCAGGACCTCGCCCGCAAGATGGTTTGATCGCGATTTAGGCGGAGTGTATTTTTTTGGCGTCCTGTCAAAGCGTATCGGCTTGGTTTTTCTCGGCTTAGATTTGCTTCTTCTTTGGACTGCCGAAGTCAATGTGAGTATGTCACCTTCACCCGCATTTAAGCTAAGCTTTACCGTCCTACCTGCCAAAGCCTTCTGGACTTTCCGACCTTTGTAGACGATGCTTTTCACAGTGTCTCCGTGTCTTCCGTGTTTAGTCGCAACTCCGACGCCATCACCGATGCGAACTTCTGTCCGAAGTCTGACAAGGCCGCCTGAGCCGACGACGCCCACGAGCACGCCCCTCTTGCTTGATGCTTTTGGAGTAACAACGTCGAATTCCTTCAGTAGGGCACCGGGAGTGTAGCTTCGGCTGAACGCAATCTCCATGTCAGTGAAAGCGTCTTCATCGAAAACACCATCGTCGATTGCATGCCGGTATAATGCCGTCGCAGCCCCAACGTAGCCGTAGCTCCTCATCCGCCCCTCAATTTTAAGTGACGTAACCCCCGCCGCAATTATTAATGCGACTTCACGTGCAACACACAAGTCTCTCGTGGAAAGTTGGAACCGGCTGCCGTATCTTTTCCTGCAGGGTTGAGCGCACGAACCCCGGTTTCCGCTCCGCCCGAAGAGAAAACTTGAAAACAAACACTGGCCGCTTATGCTAAAACACAATGCACCCTGAACGAAGACTTCGACGGGTATTCTAGTTTTTTCTGTGAATTCTTTCACCTGTTTTAGCGTGAACTCGCGCGGCAGAATCACCCTGTCGAATCCGGCAAGAAGGCTCTGGAAGTAGGAGTTGAATATGGACGCCTGCGTCGAGGCGTGAAACTCCATGTCAGGGAATGCCTTCTTCAAATCCCGTGCAAAAGAAACCTCCTGAAGTATCACCGCGTCGGCGTTTTCCGCGTAAGCGCGCTCAACAAGCTTGAAGTAGTCTGAAAGCTCACTGTTTTTTACCAGCGTGTTTAAGGCAAGATGGGTTTTGACTCCGCGGTCATGGCAGTAGCCGACCACCGCGCCCAACTCGTCAACCCTGAAGTTTTCAGCCCTCAACCGGGCATTGTATTTCCCAACTCCAAAGTAGACTGCGTCAGCACCCTCGGAAACCGCAGCCTTGAGGCAATCCCAACCCCCGGCAGGCGAAAGAAGCTCCACAAAAGCCATGATTAAATATTAGAGGGAATGTAAATCAAAAAAAAGAGACTGGAAAAAAGAAAGGTGATTAGGGAGTTTTCGTACCAGTTTTTGCGTGTAAACGTTATACGTAACTGGTAAAAGTGTTGGGAAAGTTTACCGTAAAGTTTTTGGAGGGTAGGAAGTGTATTTCCTGCGGCGGTTACGGCATGTGCCGTCTTGCTGACGGCAGGGTTAAATGCCGTAAGTGCCGGAGAGTTTACAGCCTCCAAAAGATGCGGAAGGATTTGGAGGTTCTCCGCTACTTCAGCTTGGAGTTGAGCGCGAACCGGGCTGCAAGCGAGCTGGGTTTAAGCTACAAGACGGTTCGCAGTAGATACATGTTTTTCCGCGAGAAAATCGCGGAATACTGCCTGGAAAACTTCCGTAAACTACGCGGTGAACTCGAGATCGATGAGACGTATTTCGGCGGGAAACGCAAGGGCAAGCGCGGTCGCGGAGCACACAACAAGATTATTGTTTTCGGGACGCGAGGGATGAAGTCCCTGCGCGCAGCGACATAAAAGTCGCTCGCGTACTGGAACGCAATGGACAAGTCTACACTACCGTAGTCCCGGATGTTAGCGCCGCGACTTTGATGGCCGAAATCGAGGCGAAGACTGAGAAGGGGTCGGTGTACTACACCGACTGCTTCAAAAGCTACAAGAGCCTGAAACAATACGGAAAACACTGTCGCATCAACAAGGAACATGCCTGGGCCAAAGGCCGCACACACATCAACGGAATCGAAGGATTCTGGAGTTTCGCCAAGGAGAGGTTTCACAAATACCACGGAATCCACAAAGAAAACTACCACCTCTACCTCAAGGAAATGGAGTTCCGCTTCAACAACCGGAACTCCAACATATTTAATAAAATGTTCAATATAACCTACACGTAATTTGGTACGTTTTCCCCCCCCCCCCCCCCCAATCACCTAAAAGAAAAATATAATACGCCCCCATTTATTGCGTACATGAAGCCTATCCCTTGCGACCCCACACCAAAGTTTTTACTTCGAATCCTGTCCGAAGCGTTTAACTTAAGTATCTTAGGATATGGGGAACTGGGGTGTAGGGTAGGATTTTTAACTTAATCTTTCTAATATTTTATTACTAGGGGTTGGTTTGTCGTGCCTGTATTCCTTCCGGGGTTTCATTGAACAGTTCAACGCGCAGGCAGTTGAAATACTCGATGGAAAACCGTCGAACATCACGGTGAATGAGAATCTGGAGGCATCCCGAACAATCATAAAAGAACGCCTCGAAAAAGTTAAACAACAAGAATAAGCGCACATACTTCTAGATGTTGAGGGCTAGGCTTATCAGATTCCAGCCGACTATTAGAAGTGTTCGGCTTTCGTCAGGTTCTACAGTGATTGATCCAGTGAGTGATGGGTTTACCTGGCAGTGGTAGGTCAAGTTCATGGGATTTGGAAATTGAAATGAGTAGGATTGACCTTGAGATAGGTTCCCAGAGTCGAACAGGGTTTCGTTGTCGTCGACTACTCGGTGGACTGTGGAATCCTTGTTAGTCCAGTTCACATAATTTGAGACATTTATTGAAATGGAAGAAGGCACGAATTGAGTGTCTGTGATGTTAACGGATAGTATCACAGGAACTGTAGTTGTGGACGTAGTCGAAGTTGAGGTTGTTGAGGTCGTGGAAGTCGTTGAAACGGGTGTGGTACAAAAGCTTGCGCAGGCGCCGGACTGGTTTGAGTCGTTAAAGTTTAAGACTGTACCGCAAGTGTTCACGCCCCCAGAGTTTGGTCCATAGCTGGACTCTGAATACTCGTAAAGAAGGCATCCGAGACCGGCGTGATCTGAAAGATTGTATACACCATAATCCGACTTGTATTCTTCCCACTCGTTCATAAGGCGGTTTAAAGACTCGTTAAAAGATGAGAAGGCAGAATCAGAGAAAAAGCGTGTAGGGCAATGGCTGACGTCATCCTTCCTGATTGCATACTCTACGATGCCGAAACTCGAGTTATCGTGGCGGGGATCGTTGTATGGACCCGGGAAAGGATAAAGTTTTCCGGGAGTTCCCAAAAAATCACCCGTAGATACTGGGTCACTCACTGAAACCGTCAAGTTCATGATGTGGTCGATGAAAAGAATGTAGTTACTAAGTGTTGGATCAGAAGGTACGATAGATATCTCATAGTCGAGAGAGTCCGGCTGATAAGCCGCCATAGTCATAGTACCATTGAACATGGCATACACGCTTGCATCCTCGGCCATGTAAAAAGTGTATTCTGGAAGTCTCTTGTATCCGCCGAGATGGCTATCAACAACCACACCCATCTCCCAGAATACCTTCCCAAACGCAGGATCAAAGACAAGCCCCCCAGCAAGGAGGGTATCATTGTCGAAGGGTGCAAGGTCAAGTCCCGGGTGGTGGATGAAGGGGGGGTCATCGGGAGGGTCAAGCTTGGGGCCACCGTTTAATATGTCTAGAGAATCCCCCACAACCTGATTGTTTGCGCAGACGAAGTTGTTATCAATATTGCTTCCCAAACTCACCTGATCAAAGTAGACGCCGTAGTGCAAGTTTTCTGAAATGTTGTTGTTTGTAAGATTGTTTACATGAGAATTTTCTATCACAACACCATGCGAGTTATTTGTTATCGAGTTAGAAGTGATTGTAGTGTTTTGAGAATAGTAGATGGAGACGCCTCTTTCGAAGTTTGTTAAAATACAGTTTCTAATGGTGTTGTGGCTTGAACGGTTCACAGTTACAGCTACTCCAGAACCATTCCCAGAAATTGTGAATCCTTGACAATCGAGCGTGGAAGTGCCGCTTCCAAAGGCTAAGCCAGCTCCCGTACAAAATAAGTTTCCAGAGAGAGTATTCAACCCCCAGTCGAGAGTGTCACCGCAGGATAAAGCTGAAGCGATGGAGGACGCGAGGATTAAGGCAAGGAGGATATGTTTCATACAATCAAAGTATTTTATTACAAGAAAAAAAATCAGGAGAGTCATTGTTTTATTCCTTTAGAGTCGTAAATGTTTGCAATGCAGAAAGTTATTTTCCCGGAGCCTTTGAGTATTTCAGGATTCATGAGGCCTGAGACGCTTGCAAGGTGATGGAACATTACTCCTTATTGCAAGGTTAGAAAAACGAGTAGGCTAAAGAATTTTCTTGCATAGTATAAAGGTTGCTAGGATCGTCAACACTCCCATAGGGATTCCAATAAACAATGAGAAAAATACCTCGCCTTGAAGCAGTTCCGTCACGAATATCATTGTGAGAAACCCGAATACCAGCGATACTGCAAGTACAAACAATGTTTTTTTCAATTTAACGCCTCTTTTAAAAAACCAGTGGGTTTTTAAGCTTATGATTCGTATATTATGGTTGCGTAAATGATTTTTAAGTAATAGTTCAACGGGATTTTATATGATTTTTCTTCCAGAATTATAGCTTAACCAATCCCTTTACGCGTAATAAACTTTGACAGGAGGTGATATCAAATGGTTGAAGGAACAGTAAAGTTTTTCAATAGGATGAAGAGCTTTGGTTTCATAAACGGCGACGACGGCAAAGACTACTTTGTGCATGAAAGCGGAATCGCTGGCGGTAAAACCATTAACGAAGGGGACCGCGTTTCATTCGACATAACCGAAGGAGACCGCGGACCTAAAGCAGAAAACGTCACTCTCTTGTGATTTTCTCGATTTCACTTGGACGTTTGGGGGCATTGAATAAAATTGCTTCATCTATAAGATGTTAGCCCCCAAAAAATATTTTTTTTTTAAACTAACTTGAGGTTTTTTAATTGGCGAAAGGATTTAAAAACAAGTTCACAAACCAGAATCGTAAACCAAAACACAATTGGCGCAATAAAGTCGGAGACAGGAGGAAGATGCTCGACATGCGCCGCTCAAAGTACTTTGGATTCGAATTAAAAGACTTGCTGACTGAATTCGAGTTAGGTGAAAAACAAGGGATAATAGGGGCAACACTCACAAACAATGCGACAGTAAAGTCTATAGACTCTGCCTTAGAATACATAGAAAGACTAGAAGAGGACGAAACATTCAGTGAGGAACAAGCCGAAAAACTGAGGAAACTACTCTCTAAATACTCCAAGTGGAGGTAAATCCCGTCCATACTCCGCGGTTTTTATTTAAATAACGTTGTGATATATATCAAGCGTAAAAGTTATCTTTGTCCTACGCGTGGAAGATGACCAGCCACTTGGAAAATGGAAATGTCATGCAAGTTTGCATGCGATGCGGCAGCAGAAACCTAGACTTTCTACGCTCCTTTACGACCGAACGGTTCCCAG
Source organism: Euryarchaeota archaeon SCGC AAA252-I15 (assembly GCA_000402775.1). GTDB lineage: Archaea > Altiarchaeota > Altiarchaeia > IMC4 > SCGC-AAA252-I15 > SCGC-AAA252-I15. The sequence continues at coordinate 6,479 of AQSC01000015.1, forward strand.
CAGGATTCGTCTTGCCTGGAGTGCGATACGGCATCGCCACCTGCGAAGACTGCGGCTTTGAAGGAATCCCGATTTTATTCGACAGCGAGAAAGATCTTAGAAAATACGTGAAAGCCTTCAGTGAATAATTCAATTTTGAGGGAATTAAATCTCATAATCCTCAAGGAGAGTCACAGTCCCGCCGGCATTCAAAAGGGTTAAAACCCGCTCAAGAGAAACAACACAGGGGTCGTATATGACGTAGCTTAAATCCTGCTTGTAACCAATGCTCCTCGACTTGACTCCAAACTCCTCAATCACTATCCTATTGACTGTGGGAACACACGTCGGACAAAGCCAGGAAACCTTCACGTCAACTTTATGGTAACCCCGACCTTTAAACCGGTCGAGGTAAGGGTTTTCGCGAGCAATAATTGTAGTGGAAGTTGAAGAGAGGATTATTTTACGGTCTACTTTAGATTTCCCTATCGTGGAGGCATTTACAGAGTAAGTGTCCAAAAGGACGGTCAAGTTTTCACAGTCATTTACGTCTTCGACTACGAGATTTCTACCGCACCTGGCAGCCAGCCTGTAGCTTCCGCTCAGATCATTGAAAGGCTCAATGGTTCTACCCCCCACAAACAAAACCCATTCAAAAGACTGAAGTTTAGATCCATCACAGATGAAATACACTTTTAATTGAGGGTCAGGCCCCCAATCCCCGGTCATAACGTCATCGGAAAGCTCGGCAACAACTGTGACATATTTCCCGCGAATAGTAGTCCTACACCTGCTTACACTCGAGATGCTAAGTTCCACGTATTTGGGAAGAGTGGTAGTGGCAGTTAATGTAGAGGTTGAAGTAGAAGATGCTTTTTCAGAGAGTATTGTCGAAGTTGTGGTGGAAGAAGCTTTCAGCAAGGTTGTTGAAGCAGAAGTGTTCTCGCCTTGATCTGGACGCGCGTCAATTATCTGTGAAGGATTGCTTCCAAAAAAGTATATTCCTGCCGCCAAAACAAGAACGAAGACCAGGAAGTACGTGAAAATCTTGTCCATCGCTTACGGATTATGGCATTCACACTATAAAACCCGGTAGGTAACCAAAGGGATACTCAACTTGTTTTTTTATAACATGACTCCCGGGTAAGGTACACGAAATGATTCGGAAGATAACCATAACTTTAGTAATCTTTTTGATTGCAATCTCGGTGACATCCATAATCTTGACACCACATACCCAAATCCCTGAACAAAAACCTCCAGAGTTACAGAGCGTCACCTTAACGAGTTCAACGTCCATAACCAATGGAATCTCAGCGGAACGAGTCGGGAAATGGGTCAAGAGTATCCCGGACGTAGACTTTATTTCAAACAGGGGGGCATTTAACATTGTAATCCGGGAAAACGAGCTCGTCTCGAAGTCATTCACAGTTATTGAGAGGACCCAAGTCGATGAGGGCTTAACTCCTAATCCAGACTTCACATTAATATTTTCTGAAAAAGGGTTTGAGAGTGCTGAGCAAAGCATTGGTTTGTGTGAAACATTAATTGAGCTTAGAGCTTCCAGAGACTATCAACCCAGGCAAAATGCATGTTCTGGGACCTTCACGCTCAGGTACCATAAAATTAGAGGTTGCCTTGGATTAAATGTTTAATCTGGGGATTTTTAAAAGTTTATTCATATGGTTTTCATGGTGATTTTCTATGAAAACCGAAAAAATGCTTCAAGACACTTTAAAAAGCGGGTTTGATTTTTACAAGAAACAGTTCGTGGCCTTGATAATTGGGACTTTCGTGGCTGCGATTTGCATGATATTCATCATCACGATACCGCCGTTGATTTACGGATTATTTTATATGGCAATAAAGGCTGTGCGAGGTCAGACTGTACAGATTACTGATGTCTTCTCTGGCTTCAACTACATTGTTAGAAGTTACGTACTGTTTATTGTCGCGGCGATTCTGACTGTGATTGGGTTCGTATTCCTCGTGATTCCGGGCATAGCACTTCTAATACTCTTTCAGTATGCGATTGTAGTCTCCATAACCGAGGATCTCGGGGGGATTGGTTCGCTTCAGCGGAGTGTCGAGCTTGCGCGGAAAAACCTTGGGTTTGCAATAGTCTTTTGGATTTTCATGGCCGTGGTGAATGCGATTGGAAGCGCTGTCACTGTAGGATGTCTTGTAACTTTCCCGTACACTGCTATTGCAACGGTTATCGCAGTCAAAAAGCTCGGCGGGAAAGTAGACTGAATATCTTTTGGGGGATAAACCCCCCTTACACTATTTTTTATATTTGAAACTCCCAAGACTTACGTATTACGATTGTTAGGTGGTTTAGATTTCTAAATTAGGAAGCAGCGGCGGATACCGTAAGAAGGAGAGTTCAAACGGCCAGGCAAAGAAGGCAGTTATAGTTTTAGGGGCAGTATCGATTATTTTAGCTTCGTTGCAATCCTTGCGTGAGCAAGGATTTTATGGTGTTGATGTATCGGTCTATGTTGTGTGTTATTGCGGTGAGGAGTGTTTCTCTTACTTGTGTCCAGTATGTTTTGGTGGTTAGTGTGTCTCCGTATTTGCGTTTGACTGTGC
>AQSC01000016.1 GCA_000402775.1 Euryarchaeota archaeon SCGC AAA252-I15
AATGGAAAGTTAAGAAGAAGGAACAATTATGCCGTCTTTACACAGGAGGTTTGATTGCCGTTATTCCAACATCCATTATAACCTCAATTGTTTTTTACAGGGATACTCCACTACTACGGATTTGAATCGATTAGGGATTTTAGTGGTATACTTGTTAATCAAAAAGATTACAAAGCAATGGAAGATTGCAGTTCTTGCGACGCTATTATGGGGTCTTTCATCACAATACGAGTTTGGTTATATTTATAGGGAAAGTGGAACCATGTCTCAGGAATTTGCCACCTTCTTTTTGTTATTGAGTATCTATTATGGATTAGATTTTATTTCATCCAATAGAAAACAATCAATTAAACTATTCTTGATGAGTACATCTATTACGGTTAATTCGCACCCTCTTATTGGAATTATCTCTCTTTGTGTATTGTTACTTCTTACTATAACTGTGGTCATATCAAGACTTCCCTCAAACTATATTGTCCTACTTGTATCCTCCACCATAATAGCAGTGATACCTGGAGCATTGTATACTATTCTAAGTGTTTATAATGGAAATATTCTCCCCTACCATAGAATCCTCTATGATCCAATAGTATATCCCACAAGCTTTGGGACACAACTTGTTGGACTTAAACCCCTCCATACTATTCGAGAAATAAGTATTATTGTTGGTTCAATTATTGTGCTTTCATTCTCACTTATAATACAAAAATTTATCAGAACAGATGAAAAAAATCATGTTTCATATAAAAACTTCTTCATTCTTTTTTCTTTATTAATCGTTTTCTTCAATCAGGCAGGCCGACTAGGACTAGATTACTTATATGTCAATAGATTAGATCGTATTCTAACACTATGTTTTATTGGAATTGGATCACTTTTCTTGAATGATATCCTAAATCTTCTCAAAAAGAATATAAATAGAATAAAAACGGATTTTATCATAATTGGCATAGGAATAGTACTCACATCTCACTTCATTCTACCACTTGAACCCTACAATCAACCAATAAGGTTAGCATACGATGAAACAATTCAAAATATTCTAAATATAATCAATACTTACCCTGCAAATGATACAACAATTTACTTTCAACAGCGCCTCTGGTATGATGAACCCAAAATTATTTTTTCACCAGAGATTTCCTATGTAAGGCTTGAGCATTCTGCATTTGTTGACCAGTATACTGGCAACTATACTCCAACTAATGTATACGAATTTATTTTTGTGGAGAAATTTGAACCTGATTTTTTTAAGTCGAGAAAATATTCTGGAAAAAAGTTCATTTCAATACAAAATAAAACACGAAAGTGGGCTGAAAAGTATTTTGAATCGCATAACAACATGAAGGTATTCTATGAAAATGAAAACTTAACCGTTTTTGTAATCAACAATAGTGGTATTATACCACAAAGAGTTAACCATTCTGATTCGACTGGATTGATTCTATCTCTTGACCCAGCCTCTGAAACATCAAAAATTATTTTAAAGATACACTCTCCAAATCAACATACCACTAAAGATGAATTATTTTACAGCATAAACAATGGTATGACCTGGAGTCATCCGATACCATTAATCTTCGATTCAAAAGGAAATGCAAAATTAACAATAACGGGTATTACGGTACAACCAGGAACAACTTCATTAAAAGTGAAATTGAAATCTCAAAATATAAGCTCTATTCTTGAATTCAACACAGAAATATGTAATCTAATGATAAAACCATCGAAGATTAAGACCAAAATCGGTGAACAAATTTACGCAGAAATCACACTGAAAAACAATGGTGATATAGCTATTAGTCCAAACCATCTTTTTTTAGGGGTAGGCAGTTACCCAAAACATAATCCCACAAATGAATATTGGATTATACACAAGTACACACCAATCAGTCAGAAGATACCGGTTGGAAAAACAATAACCATAAGAACCCCATATAAAAAAACAGATTATGAAGGTGAATACAAGATAACTTCCTGGAATAGACTTTACCATTCCTCCGGAAAAGCATTTACTTGCTCTTATGCACGTGTTTTCACTCAAATAGACGTTAAGGAAAATCTTAATGAAACTGATTGGATAAAAAACAAAATTGATAAGATAATTTTTATTTTACTTGAGATTCCAAGGCAGATTGTATACCTTCTTTCGATAATCCTTCTGATCCTAGTCCCAACAATTGCTTTTATTGTTTTACATCAATGATAATAACTTTTAATATGATCCCATTAACAAAACCCTTTTTCAACCGAAAAGAAATAGAACAGGTACAAAAAGTACTTGAGTCTGGTTGGGTTGCAGGTCAAGGACCAGTATCCAATAAATTCGAAAAAAAGCTTGCAAAATATGTTGGGACAAAATATGCCATTACACTATCAAACTGCACGGCTGCACTTCATCTTTCTCTATTAGCCCTTGGAATTAAATCAGGAGATGAGGTTCTCGTTGCTGACTATACTTTTCCAGCAACAGGTCATTCTGTAATGTATTGTGGAGCTAAACCAGTTTTCGTAGACATTAATCCTAAAACATACAACATCGAACCCTCCATGATTGAACAGAAAATAACCTCAAAAACTAAGGCAATCATCCCAGTGCACGCATTTGGCCAACCTGCTGAAATGGATGCTATTAACGAATTAGCAGAAAAACACAGACTTAAAGTAGTAGAGGATGCGGCATGTGCTCTGGGGGCGAAATATAAAAATAAATATGCTGGAACAATCAGTGATGTAGGGTGTTTTTCATTTCACGGCAGGAAAGGCATAACAACTGGTGAAGGGGGGTGCTATAGTTACCGATGATGAAGAATTAGCAGAGAAAATACGTAAGCTGTCTGTTTTTGGCATGGCATCTGCTTGGAAACGGGAAAAAACAGATAAATTGATTATCCCTAAGTTCACGGAATTAGGATACAACTATAAAATGAGTGATATCCTTGCTGCAATTGGGATCGCACAATTGGGGAAAATTGAAAAAATCATTAAAAGAAAACGTCTACTGGCGCGATACTATACTGATAAACTCTCGGAGATAGAACTAATTGAATCACCTTTCAAAAGTAATATGGTCACACATGTCTATCAAAGTTATGTGACATTATTAAACAAAATTATTGACAGAAACAAATTAATTGAAAGATTACTAAAGGTTGGTATCCAAACCCAAATTGGAACATACGCATCCCATATTCAACCACTTTATCGTTCCAAAGACAAATGCTTTAATTCGTTAAAAGTATTCAATAGATCTCTATCCCTACCAATATACTATAATCTAAATGAGGAACAAATAGACTTTGTGATAAACAATCTGAAAAATGAGTTGACGAAATTAAAATGACCATAAAAAATAAAAAAATCTTTATTACAGGCGGTGCTGGTTTCATAGCAAATTGTGTTATTTCACGATTGATAAACGATAACAAAATCATTGTTTATGACAATTTTCATAGGGATACACTTACTGATAGTATATATGAAAAACACAAGAACATCACAATCATACAGGGAGATGTCTTAGATTATGAAAAACTTATGAACGGTATGAAGGGTGCTGACATAGTTATTCACGCTGCGGCCATTGCTGGAATCGACACAGTAATAAAAAGCCCTACTACAACAATGAGAGTGAACATGATCGGAACTGCTAATACTCTTGAGGCGGCCAGAGAAAATAATATCAAAGATAGATTTGTTGATTTTTCCACATCTGAAGTTCTAGGAAAAATTGCATTTAAATCAACAGAGAGAGATGAGTCTATTTCCGGAAGTGCCGGAGAAGCACGTTGGTGTTATGCAGTTAGTAAGTTAGCTGGTGAACACCTGTCAATGGCATATTACAATGAATTTGGTTTACCTGTAGTTTCAGTAAGACCCTTTAATATCTATGGTCCGGGGCAAACCGGTGAAGGAGCGATACAAATATTCATCAAAAAAGCACTTCAAAATGAAGATATATCCATCTATGGTGATGGTAACCAAATACGTGCTTGGTGTTATGTCAACGATTTTGTAACTGGTCTACTACATTGTATCGAAAACCCACAAGCAATTGGTGAATCATTTAATATCGGAAATCCAAGAGCAGTGATAACCATCTACGGACTAGCCCAAACAGTGTGTAGGATACTAAACTCTAAGTCAAAAATTGTGTTTAAACCACCCCTCTCTGCAGATATTGAACTAAGAATTCCATCTGTTGAAAAAGCCTATGAAATTCTAGGTTTTAAAGCTAAAATCGATTTAGACGAAGGAATAAAAAAAACCGCACAATGGTACAAGAAAAAATATAAATTATGATGAATGAAGACCCCAAATCTGATATAATTGAAACTCTAAGACAGTATGGTTTAAAAAACCCCTACCGTATTAAAAAACTTATAGAAGATGCGATTAGATTTAACAAACTTAATCTGTCTGACTTAATTGTATTCACAGAAGCAGCATCCAAAAATTATGTTGTTACTCCAATAATTGCCGCGATGGCTGGTGGTAAAGTCTATGCGATAACAATTGATTCACCTTATGGAAAAGCTAAAGATATCGGGGAGTTTACATACATCTTTGCAGAATTTTGTGGTGTAAGAAATAAAATAGATGTTGTTTTCGAAAAGAATAGGAAATTTGTTGAGAAAGCGAATATTGTAACTAATCTGGGGTTTGTAAGACCAATTAACAAAAAGTTCATTGAAATGATGAATGATAATACTGTAATATCTCTTATGTGTGAAGCTTGGGAATACCGGGAGGGAGATATTGATCTCAAAGAATGTAAATTAAAAAATATTCAGCTTCGTTGCAATCCTTGCGTGAGCAAGGATTTTATGGTGTTGATGTATCGGTCTATGTTGTGTGTTATTGCGGTGAGGAGTGTTTCTCTTACTTGTGTCCAGTATGTTTTGGTGGTTAGTGTGTCTCCGTATTTGCGTTTGACTGTGCTGTTGTTGGTTTCGTTCATAGAGCGTTGGTTGTAGTCTTCGGGTTTTATTCGTTTGTTGTGTGCTTTATCCAGGCTCGTGAACTCACGGTGTTTGATGAGCGGGCGGA
>AQSC01000017.1 GCA_000402775.1 Euryarchaeota archaeon SCGC AAA252-I15
TTGTTCCGTGAAACGAAAAAAGCGTTTTTCCCGTCTTTGAGGTATTGCTCATAAACCCTGAGCCTGCTTACGATGGGAATAACTCCGCAGGCCATACCCTCCTGTATGCAGCTTGAGAACTGGTCGGATGGAGGAATCGAGAGGAGGACGTCCGAAATATTGTACACGTCAACCATTTCCTTGGGTGAGAGTAACTTGTCTATGTAGCGTATATTCTTCTCTAAGCCTAGCTCGTCTATGAGTGCGAAAAGCTCTCGTTCATATCCAATATCGCTCACGCAGCCCTTAAGCAGGACGAGTACTGCATGAGGGATGTATTCCACGACCTTTGATAGAGCCCGTACCGACTGGGAGTAACCACCCACCTCCCTCCGTATGCCCCTTGGATTAAGGATTACGAGGTTGTCCTGAACCTGGTATTTTTCCCGCAATGTGAAGACTTCCCCCTCCCGCTTTCTTGAATATAATTCCACGTCAATGCCCCATGGCATGGCGATTACTTTATCGGCATCCCTAAGGAAACCCAGTTCGAGGATGTCTTGCCTGAAGCTCTCGGATGTCGTCAACACGATGTCCGTTCTTGCGAGTGAATATCGAAGTAGCATGGAAATAAAGGGGTATTTTTTCGCCTGCAAGTAAATCTCGCTTCCGTAAGCCGAGGCAACGTGGGGGTGAAATCCACTTAAAGCACCGTATACTGTGTTTGGTAAAAGGTAATGGGAGTGTATTACGTCTGGTTGAATTCTTTTGATGATTTCTCTTACTTTAATTGCTGTGACTGGAATAAGCCATTTGTTTATCTTGGGGGTTTTCCCGCGTAGTCTATGTATCTCAACACCCTCAAACGATCCGCTATCCCATGTGATAAGGTGTATTTCATGACCCTTCTTTTTAAATGTACTTGTAAACTTCTTCATGAATGGGCCGGTGCACCCGATATAACAGATTTTCATTTGATTATTGAGAATTCATATGATACAAAAGTAGTTTACAGTAATTGCAGACACCATTCTCGTCGAATTTGATATCCAGCACAGACGTATCCATACTACACCGCGAGCATATTTTGTTTTCCATCCTAAACGCTTAAATCTCCTAAATAATAAGTATTCACTATATAAGTTCTATAATGATCTAAATGTTTAAAGTCTCTTCGATTTCCTGTCTCGAGGGGAAACTAATCAGTACGGCACGCCAGCGGCTGTGGAAGACGAAAAAGCTCCCGGCAGATACTGCTGAAACATTGCTTTCCTTTACTGCTTTCGAAAAATCTTCAAGACAACCACCTCCACCAAACGCAATTACTGGGATTCTAACTGAATCTGTTACTTGCTTTAGTAAATCAAGATCATAACCTTGCCTTAAGCCTTCATGATTTATTGACGTAACCAACAGCTTCCCTGCTCTCATTTCCTCAAATTTTTTAGCCAAATCTACAGGGTTTAATCCAGTGGGTTTTGTCCCTGCAATACAATATGCCTCATATGTTCCATCCCTATGTTTTTTAACATCCATTGAACATACAATAAATTGATTTCCGAAGGCCTCAGAAGCCTCCCTTATGAGTCGGGGGTTTTCGATAGCATAAGTGTTAATAGATACCTTTTCAGCCCCTGTATTGAGGATTTCCTTAATTGTTTCGACATCCTTTATACCTCCACCTACGGTAAACGGCATAAAACATTCATCCCCAATCTGTGTGATATATCCAATATCGGGACTTCTGTTTTCCCTTTCGCAGTTATATCAAGAAAAATGAGTTCGTCAACCTCCTTCGTATTAAAGATTCTGACCGCGTTTATCGGGTCTCCTATATAACGGTGGTCTTTAAACTGGATTCCTTTGACAAACCCCTTCCTCTTAAGCAGCAGTGAAGGTATGATTCTTACCTGTAACATACTATAGGTAATCAACAAAGTTTTTAATTAATTGAAGACCTGTTTTATGGCTTTTTTTAGGGTGAAATTGAACTCCCACTATATTATCCTTCTTTATCACACAGGGAAAATCGTATCCATAGTTTGTTGTCGCAAGAATATTCTCTTTATGTTTGCATTCAAGGTGGTATGAGTGGGTAAAGTAGAACCGATCCTTTTCACCGATTTTTGTGAATAATGGTTCATCTCTCAAAACTTCAATCGAATTCCATACAACGTGCGAGACCCTAAGGTTACCACTTTCTTCATTAAAAGTGAAACATCTAGTTTGAGCGTCTACCCATCCAAGCCCTTCGGCATTCCCCTCTTCACTGTGTTTTTAGAACAACTGCATACCTAGGCATATCCCAAGTATTGGCGTTTTTCCATTAATTATCCCATTGTTTAAAACTCTAACTAAACCTACTTCCTCCAGATTAGTCATTCCCTTGGCAAAAGATACAATCCCTGGAAGAATGATCTTATCCGCATTTTCAATGACTTCTAAACTGGAAGCAACCTCTGCGTCAATACCTAGACGTCCTAATTTATGTAGCACTGACCTTAAATTCCCGATACCGTAATCGACTATCGTTATCATAGCATAGGTTTGTACGATATAATTGTTGACTTTATACCATTCTCGAATTATTGTACATATCTACTATTTATGAATAACCTTCTAGTTTCTTTTTGAAACCTTTAGTTGAAATCAACAAATGATGGTCTAAATGAATCTTTTCTGGTAGCTTGGATCGTTTTTCATAATCTGAAAGCTTTCGGGATACTCTTCTACAAACCAAGTCATAAAAGCAGTCACGTCAACCTTGTCTTTTAGAAACTGTGATCTTTTCTCGCTCCAGACTCTTTTAGAATGCCCATCATTTAGTAAACTAACTATCTTATCCATCATATTTCTAAAATCAGAAAAAGAATGCACTAACCCCTTTTCTTCAAGTTCGATAAAATTGCCCATAGTTCCTACCAACGAAGAGAAATAAATGGATGGAGTCCCAAGTAACGCGGCCTCAGTTGCCATGGTCCCACCCTCCCCGATATACATGTTTGCATAATGGAGAAAATCATGGATTTCTTCTGGTCGAATACTTATCCTTAAATTCTCAAACTCCTTAGGAAGCCTTGATTCCGAAGTTATGAAAACATGACCATGGCTTCCAAGTTCCTTAATCAATTGACGTTTATCGTTTATACTCAACCCATGTTGCCCTATGTCATGGCTTGCGCCCCAAAAAACAAATCTTAATATGAAAAATTTTTCTTTTGGACTTATCCCCTGATTCTCAATAATCCTAGGATTTGGTGTGTATCGTTTTGGATGTAAGTAAGCCAGTTCATGAAGCCCTCTGTAGCGCACTTGCTTAGCACCCAAATCATTCAAGAAGCATTCTGGTGTTACAATAGAGTCCGTAAAAGGAAATGTCAAAAGATTTGCCAGCCTTGCATGCTCGGTATCTGTAAAAGTTATTGAAGGCTTTCTTAGGAGCTTGCCGAGATGCGCGATGTAGGTGTTGTGCAGTCCAAGAAAAAGGTCTGGATTGAACTTTTTCGCAACACGATAGAGTTTTGCGTCCATTTCAAGCATGCCCAATCCCTTACCCAACAAACCACTGTAACCTGCCCCCCTATTGAAGTATTTGAATCCATATGATTCAAGGAGATGTAAGGCAATCTCCTTATCTCGCGATGAAATGAAGAACTCGTGGCCTCGTTTTTCCATCTCCCAGATGAAGTTCTTGAAGAAGTGGACATGCGCAGGATGGTTCACATCGATAAAAATTTTCACAATACTATTTTATTACCTCAAACCAAGATTAATCGGTAAGGAATAAATTAATTATCTACTTATTGTAATCATATAAAATATAATCAAAAAATGGAAAATTTTTATACTAATATACTCATCGTGTTGAGGATATCTTTTATAATAATCCTCGCATTTGTATCACCATTCTATTTTATCCAGCACAGGAAACTTAAACCAATAATTGAAACATTTTTCAACAATCTCACTCAAGGTGTTTTCCTTTCAATGATTATCGTTTTTTGTCTTGTGTTATTAAACATTTATAACGTCTATACATCCCTTTTCATTTATCTATCCTCTCTTGTTTTACTATATTTTTACAACAAAAAATCTTTTAAAACTAAAAAATCTAGATTAAATTTTAAAATTCAAAAAGAGACAATAATCTGTTCACTCATTATTATATCCCTACTTATCATTTCAGCGTACATTAGATTCTACGATTCATTTAGCCATTATTCATATCCTTTCCCAGACCAATACCGGTTTAATGGTTGGATCAAATTACTAGAAAAAAACGAGATATTTGACTTTCATTATCATAGGGGATTTCTCATGTTTCTCTCAGTTATAAATATAACTTATGATTCTCTTTTCTCACATAATAGTCTCCTATCCGCATATTATGTAACACGCTTTACGGGATCGCTTTTTTCTACCTTAGGGATTTTAGTGGTATACTTGTTAATCAAAAAGATTACAAAGCAATGGAAGATTGCAGTTCTTGCGACGCTATTATGGGGTCTTTCATCACA
>AQSC01000018.1 GCA_000402775.1 Euryarchaeota archaeon SCGC AAA252-I15
GTTTCACAATACTTTACGCACATTGGGGGAGACCTCCGCTAATTTAGATAACCACCCCCAAGTGGTTACAAATTAGCACTCCCCCAAAAAAAACTAGAGGATTGCAACAGAGCTACTCTTTTAATAAAGAGATGTCCCAAAACCCTATTTGATAAAGGATAATTATAATTGCTGTTGTGTATCCAATCATAACGAAAATAAACAAAAGTATTTTAAAATCGAGGAGGCACCTAAAAACCCCTAAAATTGATTTTCTAATATCTCTTTGTGTTATCATGAAGATAGAAACTACAAAAAACCAAATAATGACGGCAATTTCTCTATTATTGAAAATGTCCATTGTTTCTACCAATTAAATATTTTTCCTAACAAACTTACGTTTTAGGAGAAAAAGATTATTGGGGCAGGTCTGAGTGAGAATTAAAGGAGTAAGAAAAAATATATCTGAGGTGGGGGTGTTTTTTAAGTTGTTTGCCCACCTCAATTTTTTCCCTTATTTTTTCAGTCCTCTTTTCGCTAGTATTTCGTATGGTAGTCCGCGCACTTTCGCGGCGTTTTGGCACCAGCGCTGGTCGAAGCCGCGGCTTTTTATGGAGCGGATTTCCTTGCTGAAGAGGCTTGTCTTGGATTCGCGCGTGAGTATGTCTATGTTTCCCTTGTAGAGGTCTACCGTGTATTTTCCATTGACGACATCTTGGGTTTCCGCGATGAAGGCGTCCAACGCCTTCTTGAGTGGGTGGTACCACATGCCGTGGTATGTCATGTACGCCCACTGGCGGTCCACGTCCATCTTGTAGTGTATCTCCTCCTTGGTCAGGCAGAACTGCTCCAAGTCTTTGTGCAACTTGATTATCACGTGCGCTGCGGGAGCCTCGTAAATCTCGCGGCTTTTCAAGCTCATTATCCCGTCTTCGAACATGTCGATCTTGCCGATTCCGTTTCGCCCTGCAATCACATTAAGCTCCGGGACCAGCTCCTCCAATGGCATTTTCTTCCCATTCAATGAGACTGGGATTCCCGCCTTAAACTCGATTTCCACTTCCTCGGGCTGGTCGGGTGCGTTGTTGGGTGGAGTCAGCCACAACCAGATCCCTTCCGGAAGCTCCTGGTTCAGATCCACTGCGCCTGAGGCGATTGAGCGGCACCACATGGTCTTGTCGTCTCCGCCGGAAATCATTTCGGTGACTGGGACGTCCCAGTGCTTGCAGATGACTTCCTCTTCGGTCCTCGTCAAGTCGAAGTCTCTCACAGGGACGAGAACCTTAAGCTCTGGTGCGAACAATTTGAAGATGTTGTGCATCCGGTACTGGTCGTTCCCCTTGCCTGATGAGCCTTCCATGATGGCGTCGCAGCCCAGCTCAGATGCTTTTTCCGCGACAATGCGTGCGACAAGCTGTCTTGTCATGGACGTGGATACCGGGTATCCTTCATAATCTGAGTTTGCCAGGATGGCCTTGGGGAGCCACTCGGTCGTGAACTCGTCCCGCGCGTCAAGGAAAATTGGATTAATCTTGAGGGCCTTCGCCTTGTTTTTACTGTCTATTATCTCGTCTTCTCCTTGGCCTACGTCGATGTTTATCGCAACTATCTCTTCAGCCTTGTAAATCCGCCGCAGAAGCTCAACTCCAAGCGACGAGTCGAGCCCGCCCGAGTATGCTAGTGCAACCTTCTTTACTTCAGGCACTGGGGTGTCCAAAATTTTATCCTCTATTTCCTTCGCATCCATTTTGTAATTAATTTAGTTGAAACATAATTATAACCAATATGTTACAAATGTAACAATCGTGTTATATTAAAATGACAAGCATTCCCGAAGCCGTTGCGGATATAATAACAGGCGACCTACGCCTCTACGACGCACTCCAAATGGGGATAGTAAACCAGAAATCCCTCGCCCGCAAAATAAAAAAAGAGGTGGAATTCGCTACAGGAATGCCGGCAACTACCGTAGCCATCGCAATGGCGATACAACGCCTCGCAAAAAAAATCACGACCGAAAAAAAACTGCCTCGCTCCTACGTCGAAATATTTGCGAAATCAAGGCTGCAACTCCGAGACGACATTCATGTACTCTACCTGAAAAAACCTCCCGAGCTTGCGAAACTACCCCACGGCTTCACTGTCGTCGTCCGAGGCGTAGAGTCGACGACACTGCTCATAGACGAAGACAAGTTGCCTGAACTAAAAATACCGAAAGACACGGTATTCGGGGAGAAGGGGGATCTCACAGTCATAACCCTAACCGCGCCCAAGGAAATCACAGAAACTCCCGGAGTCATAGCCCACATACTAAACGCCCTATCGACAAGCAAGATAAATGTCGTCGAAGTCACATCAAGCTACAACAACACGTACCTGCTCGTAGACAAAAAAGACAGCATAGCCACAGTACAGGCGATACGAGGGTTAATCGAGCGATCGAAAAACAAAAAATGAGTCATCAGTAATGCAATGAAATTTAGATTATTTTCCAAGAGAAGTGGTGGGGGAAGTTGGGAGGACAGGGCCTCCCATGCAGTTGAAGGTTTAATGGAAGGGCAGGTTATAACCCCTCATTGCGCGGAAATATTGGATTATGCAAGCTTGCTTGAAGGTGAGATATTAGGTGTTGGTTTTGCGAACTGGACTACTTCACTCTATCTGTTATAATTAGGAAACGCGATCAAAGGTGAGTAGATGCGGAGCTTTTACGCGGGTTGGGAGATAATCAAGTGCAAGGATGAAGTACTGAGGCCTGAGGCAACACACACGCATGAAGATGGAACCGTGCATAAAGAACACTCACGGGTAATCCTTGTCGCAAAAAAAACGAGAATGTTGAATGTGAGTTCAACCAATAAATAGGGAGGCTAGTCTATGAGTTCCGCCAATACTCTCCTATTTCTTTTCCAATTTGATAAAAGAAAGCGTCTTTTTCAACTCGCTCTTAATCCTCGCAAGTCCTAGGTTTCCCGTCGCCCCCGCAATCTTTTTCCCCTTAATGTTTTTCACAGGGTCTTCGTTTTTAAGTTTTCCTATGTTTTTCGCGACCTGTTTGTAAGCGTTGCGGAATGGGATTCCTTGAGCCACCAGGCGGAGCGCCTCGTCGGTCGCAAAGACTTCGGGTGTGAATCCTTCAAGGCACTTTTTCTTGTCTACCTTAAGTTTTTTCACGGTGAGATTCACCACGTCAACCGAAGCCTTAGTAACTGAAAGCCCCCGCATAAGCGGTTCTTTCGTCAACTGGACGTCCCGGTTGTATCCTGAGATGAGGCCTGCACAAATCCCAAAGACCTGGTTTTGATATCCGGCAACTATTTCCGTATTCGCCCGCACAAGCTCTAACGCGCAAGGGTTCTTTTTCTGCGGCATAAGCGATGAACCCGAGAAAAGCTCGTCCGGGAGCGTGAAGTAGCCCGTCTCCGGAATACTCCAAAAGATTATGTCTGAAGCAATCCGCGAGAGGTCGAGCATGACCTGACTGCACGCCGAAAGAACCGCCGCCTCGACTTTCCCGCGGCTGTTCGCGCAATACAAGACGTTATTCTGCACCTTCGAAAAACCCAAAAGCTTTGCAGTGAGCTCGCGGTCAACAGGGATTTCCGACCCGTAGGCTGCTCCGCTTCCAAGGGGGTTTTGGTCGACTAGTTCGAATGCGCAACTTAATAGTTTAAGGTCGTCTAAAAGCGATTCCGCAAATGATGCCGCCCAAAGGCCCACCGAGGAGGGCATGGCCTTTTGAGTGTGAGTCCGCCCTACGATTGGTACGTCCTTGTTCTCGTTTGCAAATGATGTGAGTGTTTCGGCAAGTGTGGTGCTCGCTTCCATAACTTCCAGAAGCTTATCTTTCATGTACAACCGCATGTCTACGAGGACTTGGTCGTTTCGGCTGCGGGCGGTGTGAATCTTTTTTCCTGTGTCCCCCAGATTTTCCACCAAGTGGTTTTCAATGGCCGTGTGCACGTCTTCATCGATTTTAAAAATTTTGAATTTACCCTTCTTGTGTAGTGTATTGATGCTCTTTAATTCCTTTTCCAGCTTGACATACTCTTTTTCTGTGAGAACGCCGATTTTGGCAAGCATTCTTGCATGGGCTATCGACCCTGCGACGTCGTATGGTAATAGTTCATTGTCTAGACTATAGTCAATGCCTACAGTGTATTCCTCTATTGTCTCATCCAGTTTAATTCCTTTATCCCAGAGTTTAGTCATCTCCCACCACCAGTTTCTTAATTATTTGCCGCATGATATTTAAATTGAGTTTAAGGCGCCTATTTTTATTTTTTCCAGGTAATGTATTTAGATGTCTTTAGATAGGGGTGTTCTAGTTCTAAAGGACGGGACCTGTGTGGAGGGGATTCCATTCGGGGGTGTGGGAGAATCATGTGGTGAAGTAGTGTTCAACACTTCAATGGTCGGCTACCCGGAGTATCTGACAGACCCCTCATACCGCTACCAGATTCTTATGCCCACCTACCCCCTGATAGGAAACTACGGAATCGATGAATCTTCCTTCGAATCCGACAAAATCCAGGTTGAAGGATTCATAGTCGGAGAAGTCTGCGAGAAACCAAGTCACGCGGGCTCGAAAAAAACCTTGGATGAATTTCTAAGAGGGCATAACATCCCAGGGCTTTCCGAAGTGGACACCCGGTTTCTTGCGAAAAAGATCAGAATTCACGGAGTGATGGAAGGAATCCTTAAGACTCCGTATGAAAAAAAAGAACTCCCTGAGCTTAAAGAGAGGGCTTGCAAACTCGACACGATTTCCAAGAAGGATCTTGTGGAACTGGTTTCGACTAAATCGGAGGTTTATCACGACGCGGGCGGTAAAAAGACAGTTGTCTTGCTGGATTGCGGCGTCAAGATGAGCATAGTGCGCGGGCTCCTTGATCGGAAGATTAATGTAGTTCAGGTTCCGGCCAAGACTTCAGCGGAAAATATTCTGGCTCATAATCCCTCAGGGATTGTGGTGTCAAACGGCCCGGGGGATCCCGAACGGCTTGACTACGCCGTCTCGACGGTTAAGAAGCTCGCCGACTCACAGCTTCCCTTGATGGGTATTTGCCTTGGAAACCAGCTTCTTTCCCTTGCCTTCGGAGGCAAGACTTTTAAGCTAAAGTTCGGCCACCGCGGCGCAAACCAGCCCGTAAAGGATTTAAACTCTGGTAGATGTTATATCACCAGCCAGAACCACGGTTTCTCGGTCGACCCGGATAGTCTCGAAGGGTCAGAGCTTTCCGTTTCTCACGTAAACATTAACGACGGGACTGTTGAGGGGGTAAGGCATGAGAGTCTTCCCATATGGAGCGTCCAGTATCATCCTGAAGCCCACCCTGGGCCTTGGGAAAATTATTACTTGTTCGACGAGTTTATCAAGGAGTTGAAATGATTGAGGGTATTAAGAAAGTCTTGGTTGTCGGAAGCGGGCCCATAAGGATTGGTCAGGCTGCAGAATTCGATTACTCTGGAAGCCAGGCTTGCCTGTCTCTTCGCGAGGAGGGATTAAAGACGGTTTTAGTAAACTGTAATCCCGCAACCATTCAAACCGACTTGGACGTATCCGATATAGTATATCTTGAGCCATTGCGCTCCGACTTCATCGAGAAAATAATCAAAAAGGAGAGGCCGGACGGAATACTTCCCACAATGGGGGGTCAGACTGGCTTAAACCTTGCGACAGAGCTGCATGATCTCGGGATCCTCGAAAAATATGGTGTGAGGGTTTTGGGAACCCCAATTGATTGCATCAAAAAGGGGGAGGGTCGGCAGGAGTTTGCAGAACTTATGAAAAAGATTGGGGAGCCTATTGCATTAAGCTATTCTGTTTCAAATCTTGAGGATGCATTCAAGGCCGTTGAAAAGATCAAGTATCCTGCGATAATCCGTCCCGGCTACACTTTAGGGGGGGCTGGTGGAGGAATCGCGTTCAACGCGCAGCAGTTCGCAGAGATTGTGGAAGGTGGGCTTTTCGCAAGCAAAAACAACGAGGTATTGATTGAAGAATACGTGGGAGGCTGGAAGGAGATAGAGTATGAGGTCATGCGCGACGGTGCCGACAACTGCATCACCGTCTGCAACATGGAAAACTTCGATCCAATGGGCATTCACACTGGGGACTCAATCGTAATCGCGCCTAGTCAGACTTTAAACGACGAGGAATACCAGGGCCTTCGAGACGCATCATTCCGCATCATCCGGGCACTGGGAGTTGAAGGCGGCTGCAACGTCCAGCTTGCATTGGATCCCAGATCATTCGACTATAAAGTAATCGAAGTAAATCCCAGGGTTTCACGGTCTTCAGCCCTCGCATCAAAGGCTACAGGATATCCCATAGCCCGCGTCGCCGCCAAAATTGCCTTAGGATACACGCTCGACCAGATAAGAAACGAAGTCACCAAGGAAACACAGGCAATGTTTGAGCCAGCCCTCGACTACGTCGTCGTGAAAATCCCCCGCTGGCCCTTCGACAAGTTCAAAGGCCTTGGAAGAGTAATCGGAACTGAGATGCGCTCGACCGGCGAAGTCATGGGGATTGGCCGAAACTTCGAAGAGGCGCTCCAAAAAGCCATCCGATCCCTAGACATAGGCTTTGAAGGAATCTGCTGTAACAAGAGGATCCCGCTTACGGATCCTACAAAACTTAGAACGCTTCTAGCCAAGCCCACAGACCTTCGCCTCTACCACATCTATGATGCCTTAAAGGCGGGATTCACTTTAGAGGAAATACACAACCTCACAAGAGTTGACCAATTCTATCTTGAAAAGATTGCAAACATAGCTGGTATTGAGCAGAAACTTTCCAGTGGAAGCGCAGATTCAAAGACTATATCTCGGGCAAGGCTTTACGGGTTCTCAGAGAAACAGATCTCGGAAATTTCAAATCTCACTCCCGATGATGTAAAATCAAAAAACAAGGTCAAGACGGTATACAAGATGGTCGATACTTGTGCCGCCGAGTTCGAGGCGAAAACTCCCTACTATTACTCGACCATTGGGGAATATAGTGACGTAAAGTTTTCAGACAAGAAGAAGGTTGTTATCCTGGGTTCAGGACCCATCCGGATCGGCCAAGGCATAGAATTCGACTACTGCACAGTACACGCGGTGACTGCTCTTAGAGAGCTTGGTTTCGAGACCGTCATCATAAATAATAATCCTGAGACTGTTTCCACGGATTTCGACACTTCAGACAAACTATATTTTGAGCCCTTGACTTGCGAGGCAATTTTGAATGTCGTCGAGACTGAAAAGGATAATCTGGTTGGAGTCATGGTCCAGTTTGGCGGTCAGACCGCGATTAACGTAACGGGAGATCTTAAAGACGCTGGAGTGAAGATTCTTGGCACCTCTCCCGATTCAATCGACATGGCAGAAGACCGGGGCAGGTTCGGCAAAGTGTTGTCTCGGCTTAATATCCCCTCTCCGAAATGGGATGTTGCAACAAACTTTTCAGAGGCGATCGCAAAGGCGAGGGTCTTAGGTTATCCCGTACTCGTGCGCCCTAGCTACGTTCTTGGGGGTAGGGCCATGAAGATTATTTATTCTGAAGACGAGCTCCGCGGTTTCGTTGACGAGGCCATGGAGGCTAGCGCGAACCAGCAGATTCTGTTGGACAAGTTTTTAGAGGATGCTATTGAAGTGGACGTCGACGCCGTCTCGGATGGAGTCGACACTTACGTCGGGGGTATTATGGAGCACATCGAGGAGGCTGGAGTTCATTCGGGAGATTCTGCGTGTGTCCTCCCAACGCAATCCATCCCGCAAAAAGTTAAGGAGACAATCATCGACTACACCAAGAAGATGGCGAGAGAGCTTAAGGTGGTGGGTCTTGTCAATATCCAGTACGCTGTGAAAGATGGTATTGTTTACGTTCTTGAGGCTAACCCCCGGTCTTCGCGCACAATCCCCTTCGTCTCTAAGGCTACTGGAGTGCCTCTCGCAAAGATTGCTGCGAAAGTGTGTGTGGGGGAGAAACTCCGCGACATTGTGTCTGATTTCGGAAGACCCGGAAAATTCAAACACATCTCTGTGAAAGAAGCAGTCCTCCCCTTCAACAAGCTTAGGATCGACCCCCAGTTGGGGCCTGAAATGCGCTCTACAGGGGAGTCTATGGGAGTTGACTTGGATTTCGGAGTCGCATACTACAAGGCTCTTTTAGGTGCAGGCATGAATCTTCCGCTTTCAGGGACGGTATTCATATCTGTTGCCGGCAAACACAAGGAGAAGACTGTTGAAATCGCAAGGAAGTTCAGGGAACTTGGCTTTAAATTACTTGCGACAGTGGGCACTAATAAAAGGTTTGTTGAATCGGCTGTTGAATCAAACCGCGTCTTTAAGGTGAGTGAGGGCTCCCCCAACATTTTAGACCTCATCCAGAAGGGTGAAATCGACTTGATAATAAATACTGCCGGGAGGGAGATGGGTGGTAGGAAGGATGGGAGATTAATCAGAAAGTCTGCCGTGAAATACGACATACCCTACATCACAACGACGACTGGTGCTGCCGCTGCCGCATCCGCCATCAAGGCGGTAAAGGAGAAGCGGGTGCACGTTAAATCCCTAAGCGAGTACACTAGCCTTTAACGAGCTTTAACAGTATCGCGTTTTGCATGTGCATCCTGTTTTCAGCTTGCGTAAATACGACGGAGTTCTCACTGTCGATTACTTCGTCAGTCACCTCAAAACCTCTGTGCGCGGGCAAGCAGTGCATGAAAACAAAATCTTTCTTCGCGTGAGAAACCAACTCGGAATTCACCTGGTACGGCATGAAAGCCTTTTCCATCGCCTCCTTCTCCTTCTCGTCGCCCATACTAATCCAAGCGTCAGTGTAGATTACGTCGGCGTCCTCAACAGCCTTCGCAGGGTCTCGGATAATATTCGCACCCTCGATACTAGGATCAAAACCGTCTAGACACGATACTGTAAAAACTAAATCCAAAATCTTTGCGGCAACAATGAGAGAATTACACACATTGTTCCCATCTCCGACATACACGATCTTCCCCTCAAGTTTCCCGCACTCTTTCATGGTGAAAAGGTCTGCGAGAATCTGGCAGGGGTGTTCAAGGTCTGAAAGCCCGTTAATCACCGGGATGATCGAGTTTTTCGCAAGCTCGGAGACGGTCTCGTGCGCAAAGACCCTGGCCATCACAGCATCTGCGTACCCTGCTAGAGTCTTTGCCGTGTCCTCGACCGACTCCCCCCGCGACAGCTGGCTCCCCGACGGGTCAAAGTATATTGCATGCCCCCCGAGCCTGGTCATCCCAGCTTCAAAACTAATCCTAGTCCTCGTCGACGGCTTCTGAAACAGCATGACGAGAGTCTTATTCTTGAATGAATCAGAGTATTTTTCTGGATGCGTTTTCACATCCACACAATCTGCGAGAAGCTCCTCAATATCCTTCCCACTTAAATCCCCAACCGACAACAAATGTTTGACCATGATATATATTATTCCCCCCCTCTTTTTTAAGCGGCCTTTCTCTTGAAAGACTCTTCCGTCACTCCCCCTTCCTTCCCCTCAAAGTTCTTGGAAGCCTTCTCCAATAGTTCAAGCCACCGCTCAGGTGAAGGCTTAACCCTGCCCGATGCATACGCCTCCCACTCATTCTTCTCGCCCCCCTCTAGGTTCTCATAGACTAACTGGTTTACTTCGCCTTGGACTGCATCGAGCTGGGCAAGCTTCATGGGT
>AQSC01000019.1 GCA_000402775.1 Euryarchaeota archaeon SCGC AAA252-I15
AGTTCATGAAACCTGCAACCCGTTTTCGCCTTCAACAACAAGACCGCGAGATGCTGGTGCAGGGTATACGTTTTCTTCGAAAACCTACTGCTGTAAGCGGGAACCACCCGCTTACTCAGCCCGTACACGTGACACGCAAACTTAAAAAGCCTTGTTTCACAATACTTTACGCACATTGGGGGAGACCTCCGCTAATTTAGATAACCACCCCCAAGTGGTTACAAATTAGCACTCCCCCAAAAAAAACTAGAGGATTGCAACAGAGCTAAAAATTTGTATAAATTGTAGCATTCCTGCAATATAATTATAATGAGTTATTTTGATCGATATCAAAGGATAGTTTCGGTAAAGTTACGGTCTTTAGTTGAAGCACTAATATCTGACACCCACCCGTTTTATGTTCTATTAATATTTTTGTTCCTACTCTCTTTTTTATCCGGTTTTATGTTATCTGGTTATTCTCTAATCTATCCAACAATTACAATTTTAATCACGATAGGTCTTTATTATGAGACAATGAGAATGCCCGATTTCGGTGAGTTCGAAATAAGACTAAAACGGGCAGATGAACACTATAAAAACTCAAACTACAAAGAATCAAGTCGTTGCTATAATCTATTACTTAAAAGTATTCAGAAGGCAAAGCAAGAGTCAATAGTTAAGGGAGACTACCATCCTGCAAGATGGAAACATTATCGGGAAAGAATCTTAATCCGAAAAATTAAGGAGTCAGATATTAAGATGGGTCCTTATGACGAAAGAAGCAATCCAACTGGCTATCAGGCAGATCTGTTTATTGCTTTTTTTGGATATCAATGGACTCTCATTCTTGAGAATCTCTTTGGCTATGGTTACAAGCTTGAAAGATGGGTTTTATGGTGTTTTTGGATATTATTTTTCTACTCAACGATATACTCAAGTTTTGGAATCCTAAAAGAGGAAGGTCATTTTTTAGATTATTTTAATTTATCTGGAAGGGCTTTTACCACATTAGGATATTCAAAAGAGGAATTAAACCCAGAAAAGCCTTTACTTCAAATTTTACCGATTATTGAAGCAGGTTCAGGAGCCTTTATGATTGCGGGTTTAGTTCTTATATTTGGGCGAAAAGTTTCATCTCCTTAGGAGCCAACAATATCCAGCAATATGTACAGGTCCTAATATAAAGCTTATATACTCTTTATAACATTATCTATTGGTGATCTAGATGGGTGATGATGAAACTAGCGGATCCGGGAAAAAAGTTGGGAAAAAAGCTGAACTTTTTAAGGATTATAAACATACAGAAAATGTGAAAGTTTATGATCCTGACACTTCTCAAACCCCCCCTAGGTCAATGACCCGGCCTTTGGGGAAATCCTCGTCAGAAGATGAGTAACATTATTCCTGAATCTGAAGTAATCCCAATTTTATTATTTATTGTGCCGGGATTCATTTCACTATCAATCAGAAGATCACTACAACCAACCCAAAACGCTGGAGAGTGGGATAAAATAATTAATTGTTTTATCTACAGTTTAGTCATCCTCTTCTTTCTTTCTTTGGTGGGGATATCAGCTGATCAACTGATAATATGGTCCTGGATTGGTGCAATAGTATTCGGTATACTATTGACAGTAATGGATATTTTTAAACCCTATATGTTTGATTTTTTTCGATACATACATTTAACTGATTTTTCTGGAAGGCAAAGTATATGGGATGATGCTTTCCCTCAGACGAATAAAACATATTGGATAAGGGCTGAGGTCTCAGACGATCTTGCATATTTAGGTGTGCTAAAAAGTAAAAAAGAGTTTCAAGAAAATGCGCATCTCCAACTGGAGAATGTACATATTATAACTTCATCAAATGACGAACCTGTGAAAAGTAACCCTAAACTCAATGTTGTGATTAATACAAAAAATTTAAAATATCTTGAATTATTAGAAAAATGATTTTGCCCGTTTTTTGAACAGTTTTTTCGAATCTCGGCGCGGGCAAACCCTTTTCTTTCTTTAGGAAAGAAAGAAAAGCGTTTACGGAAAAGAAAGAAATCAGGTGATTTTTACTTTTAATTAACTTTCTTTTTGAGGGTGAAGCCACTTTTTCTTTCGGTAAAGAAAAAGGGGTTCTTCGAATTCCGGCGCGGGCATGATTTCAAAGTATAGACAGTAGTCTGTCAATTTTGTAATTGAATTATCCGGCTTTGTTGTTAATTTCTTGCCTTAAGGCGCGAGCCAAAAAACCGACAACTTTTTCGTGTGTGAATCCTATACCGAGACGTTGATGTTATTATGGCAGTAAAAGCTAAAATCGAAAATATCGTGTCTTCCATTACATTGGGGAGGAAACTGGATTTGGAGTACTTGGCAGAGCATATGCAGGGGGTGCGCAATCCCGAACGCTTTCCTGGCCTCGTCTACAAACTGACTAAACCGAAGGTGGCTATGCTGTTGTTTCGCACTGGTAAGGTGATTTGTAGTGGAGCGTTGTCGAAAAAAGACATTACTTGCGCGGTGGGTGCGCTTTTAAAGGAATTGCGTAGATGCCGGATAAGAGTCAAAAACAAGCCGTTGATAAAAATTCAAAACATTGTCGCTTCCGCAAACTTGGGTTTCATGGTGAACCTGGATGCTCTAGTGACCAAGTGCTTTAGCACCGAGTATGAGCCGGAACAATTCCCGGGTCTGGTTTACCGGCTTGACGAGCCGAAGACGGTGATGCTCATATTCCGGTCGGGCAGCATAATAATAACTGGGGCGAAATCACAGAAGGGCGCTAATATTGCGGCAGAGAAAACACGGGTGATGGTGGAAGAATGTGGTGCCGTAATCACGGGACTCAAAAAGAAACCCAACCCGGCAAAGTTGGATATTGAACCTAGTTTGCCCTGATTTTGAACTGGTTGTTCAAATCCCGGCACGGGCAAAAATTACATAAATAGCTCGCAGTCTTTCGATTTTTAAAAACAGCCGAACTTTTTGTTCGAATCCCACATTCAGGAATACTATTTTAGACTTAATACTGTCAACTTTTACCGGGATTCTCATCAGTTGAGAAGTAGAATTGAAAAGTTTAGGATTGTGGCAAAACTCACCCACAGAAGGTAGGGTATGAGGAGGTTTGCTGCTGTTTTTGAGATTTCTCTAAACATTAGAATTGTTGCGAGTATGGCAATCCATAAGGCAACAATAACTATTAGTCCTAAGAGAGGGGATTTGAGTCCGAAAAAAGCTATCGACCAGAGCGAGTTTAGGATTAATTGTAAGACGAAAATCATTATTGATTTATTTGCCAAGTTATGAGAGGTACGCTGTTGCCAGATGAGGTATATGGATATTCCAATCATCGTGTATAATACAGTCCAAACCGGTGCAAACACCCAGCTTGGCGGATTAAAGAAGGGTTTGGTAAGGGATGCATACCATGTTGGAATATTAGGGGAAGTGAAGATTGCACCGATAAGACCAGCGAGCTGACATATTATTATGCTTATCACCAGTTTGACTAGTGACGTGGAATTTTTCATTTTCACCATTAACATGTCACTCAAGTAAGAATGAATCTTACATACTACTATAAGATGATTTGAATTTATATCGTAATTTTTATTAGAATACCAATGATGACCTACAAACTTTAAAAAAAAGAGGAGGTGAGAATAATGTTAAGAATGATTGAGGTTGTGGAAACTTCTGAGAAAGGATATTCCGAGGCTGTGTTAAAAGCGATTAAGAAGCTTAAGGAAAAAGGTGGGAAAGTTCATTTCTTCAAGCTTGTTGAACCACGCGGAGCTGTCCGCGGTGACTCAATAGAGTTTCAAGTGGTTTTATCTGTAGCGGTTGAAATAGAGTAAGATTAGTTTATAACACACGTGTAGCAACTCCATAAATCTTTTACATTAATCAAATTGAGTTTGCCCACATTTTGTATAGCTCCCGGTCACCCGATTACAAGGATTTGTGAACATTTTGTTCGGGTCTCGGCGCGGGCAATAATCAATTTATTAGCATATAGTATATCGTTTTTGCCTGAATAGTCATACTCTAAGGGGGGCTTCGACCACTTTGTTAAATTCTCGCCTTAGGCACTAATATCAGAGTTTTAAAAGGGCAGATATATACGGTTAGGAGGTAATAGTTTTATTGATGGCTAAGCAGATTGTCGCTGACGGTTCGAAGCTCAATGTGACAGATGATGCAAGAATAAAGGCTGAGATTAATCCAAGAACGGCCGGAGATTTCGCTGATAAGATTCGGGGGGTAGAATCTGATAGGGGTCTTGGTGCAGGGGAAATTGAACAATTAATGGGATTATTTCCTAAAAATGAGGTAATTGGCCTTGGTGAGAGCCTGAGAACCGAGGAAGACCATAGTTTGAGGAAACTGGGTTTAAATCTTAAGTTGAGCGTATCAGATTCTAAACCTATCAGGGAAAGAGCATTGGCGAGTCTTGCAGAAAATCATGATGCGGGCGGACAGATAGTCACTGCTGAGATAATTGGTATCCAACCCACTCAGTTGGGGGGATTCGAGCCTGAAGCTGTTAGCCCTTCTGTAGCGGGGCGGGACACCATCGTATTTAATCCGGCTGGTAGGGGTACAAAATATTCCCCAACACTAGAGGCTGGAGGAAGTGTGAGGGATCCATTAGAGGAACATCTAAGGGATGCTGGCAAAAGAAGGAGTAGTGAGGAAACCCCTGAGGTGGTTGCAGAAAGAGATAGGTTATTGGATATGACCTTGATGAGTATTGGGATTCCACCAGATGAATTAAGTAGTATGGATTATCAGAGGATGATTAAAAGGTCTGTGGAGTTTATTAATCAAAACCCAGGCGTAAGGGATTGGCTTGTATTTCACAATACATTAAATTCAATCGAACCCCGTCCATTCAGGGGTGAGCTGAGCATGCGAGATCAGTCGAAAGTCCATTGGGTTCAAGGTGATACAAACGAGGCTTTTGATGAGCGGGCGAGGGAGAGGAAGGCATCCGATATTGCTCTTACAGCACGAAATCACATCCTAGACGATATCAGAAGACTGAGGATTACTGAAGGGCAGATATAATCGATAATTTTTCACGACTTGATTGTATCTAAATACCTCATTCTAACGGAACACGTTGCCCCTAATCTTTTTTATGTCTTCTGCCATAGCAAATATCTTATAAAACTATGTGTTTAAGTCTACGCTTCCTCCGGGACTGAAACTTTGTGTTCAAATCCGGCCTTATCCTGCGGACTCCCGGCTGCGGCGGATGCCTCACAGGAACAGTATGTTTTAGAAAACAGCCTATAAGTCGCGATTAATCTTTTTCAAGCGCGGTCAGTGGACGAAGTTAATCCGTGGGTTTAATAATGGAGTTTACCTCCGATTAGCAGGCTAGCCTAAAGGTTCAGTTATTGAATATCCGTTAAAGCTCTCCCTCACTTAGCATCCAGTCGAGAAGCTCTTTTTCATCGATATACTTGAGGACGGTATACATGTCGTTCACCCCGATTGGAACCTGAATTTGGGGTCTACCCTCTCGTTCAGTTCTCATTGATCCTGCAGTGATGTAGACGAAGGGTACTGCGTCAGAGCCCATGACCGGGTCGAGATGAGCTTGAATCCCCCTCTCAGTGACTCGTCGGGTTGTGGGCATAAGAAGGGGTATCGGAGATACCGCGGTAAGCCTTCTTGGATCGTCGAATGCGTGGAGTGTTGCGAGGATGCAATAAAACTTTAGATCCTCCATCCTCCGCCCCTCAATTCTCCTCTTCACTTTTCCCTCCTCCGTGAGGTGGCCGACTACCTGCCCCCTATGGGGGAAGCCTAGCCAGTGGTTTCTCCCACCCGCCTCAACCTTTAGGGGGGTTGGTCCAGTCCCATACCAGTGGGGTGTGTCAAAGTTTAGTTTAAAGTGATCTCGCTCCGGGTAAGTGGACGTTAAATTCTTAAGCTGCCTGTCAAACAGGGGTTTCCACCTAGCCTCCCACACCATCATTTCCGGAGTGTTTGGGTGCAGGTGGTTGAAGTCGCCCGGATTTTTCCTGTATTGCCTTCTTACGCGATCCCAGAAATCATCCCTGCGTCGGGGGTCTTGCGCTAAGTCCGCTATATCCTGCATGCTGTCGAATGCTACGTCCTGTATTCCCGGCTTAAGTCGTATGAGAACGTGATGCTTCCCACCTATCCGCTCGGTTATCAAAACAGAATCCTTACAGTGTAATCCGGGTTCTTGTATCTTTATCAATTCGCCCAACTCCCGGATTTCTTGGGGTTTGGCGGGGTCTTCGATGACCGCTAATCCTACTGAGATATCGTCTGGTATGCTGGTGTCCACGCGAGTGTATGTGAGATACATCTTCTCTCTGATAAGCATCGCCCTCGGGTCTTCCCTGGAAACCCTATCACTAAACAATGGCTTATCGTCGAACACTATTTTCCCATCATCCATGACTCCGTGAATAAGGTTGCTGGTGTAAGTTTGGTCGACGGAGCCGATGCACCTGGCGAACACGTGCTCGCCCGCGTGAGTAAGCATAAATAACACCCGGTCGGCGTAAATGTTTCCCTGAAGTGGAAGAACCAATTCTTCACCTGTTCGGGCTACATTGGTAAGGTCTCCGGAATCGACCCGGCTCATCCAATCCCCACCCTCCAGCCTCAAGCGGGCAACGTCTTCAGCGCCGAGAATCGGCGCACCCGCAAGGTCTGCCTGAACTTTCGGATCAACTTTCGGAAGCCAAGACCCCCCACCTCAACAATATGGTCAACCTGATGGTATTTGCTGTGTTTGTGAAGATTGCCAACCTTGTGTAAGCTGCACTTGTGTAAATAACACTTGCACAACTATGGGAACATCAGCCACAGTATGTTGTTAAAAAAATAGGTGCTCGAATGGATTTAGTTTTCTCACGGAACGTTGTTTTATTACTGTTTTCTTTCCAATAGCTGAATGATGAGTGTTGATAAAAATAGTATTAAATTGGGAATTGTATTAACGTTGATTTTGTTCATTTTCCCTGCTCTTATAGAATATTTTGAGATATATGACACTACTCTTCAAAAGTATAGCAAACTTTGCTCCCACCTTTATTTACATGTTTTTGCGATATTGGAGTTTGGACATAATACGTCCATTTTGCCCATACAATATCTATTCAAAAAAGCATCTATTATCATCGGATTAATCCTTGCGGTAATTCAATGGACTGTAATAGTTTCACTAATCGAAAGAATTTTACGGAAGAGGCCCAAAGAAAAGAAATTGATTTTTGGCGTTTTAAGGATCATAAAAAGGCCTATTATAGTGCTTTTAATACTCTCAGTGGTAGCCGGAATTTACCTTCATTCATGGGATTTGAAGTTTTCAATTCATTGTGAGGAAGATGAGGATTGCGTTCAAGGAAGCAGAAAAGAGAGGTGTTGCGAATTTCAAGAGTGCGTTAACAAAAGGTGGCGGGATAAATATTTAAACGAAAAATGCCATTCCCCAATGTGTCCAAGTTGGTGTCTCCCATGCCCAACATGCAAGTGTATCAACAACATATGCACGAAAACAGGGGAAACAACTAGAGACTGTTGTGGATAAGATAGTGTCTTTTTATTTTGGTTTCGATCTAATAGCTGAACAAGATGGAACTTAGTACTTGCGATAATCTGCCATCAGTTCTTCAACAATGTATTTTGGATTTCTCTGGATATTAGATTCCATCTTCTCACGTAGTTTTCCCATCCCTGAACTAATCTCCTTGATACATTCTTTAAGGTACTTTACGTTGCAAATAATTATTGCTTGATGGTATAAAGATCCAACAACTGATCCGTATTTATTAAGGTCTGCAGGAGCAAATAGGTAGATAAAATACTTTACCTCTTTTAGGTCTTTCAAGGAGTAATCTTTCTCACCACATAATGCCTTGAGTAAGAGTGTTTCTTCATTAACAACCAGTAGGGGTATGAAAGAATCAACATTTATATGCCCGTGCAAATTCTTTGGATTGAAGGAGTCAGTAATATTAGATACTGCATTGTTTCTGTTCTGCCGCGTACTCCCATCTGCTTTTAGTAGCGGATGAGAGTTAAACATATCATCCAGTCCTGAACTTTCTCTAACATTGCTATAGCCAACACCATTAACACCCCTCCATCTATCAAGGAAAAACTTCAGAGCTGAAAGTATCTGGTTGCATTTATGGTAAACGATGTCACTATCATCTTTATTTTTACCTGTCTCTCCGCCGACAAGTTTTTTGGGTGAAAACTGAGCTACTTTCTTTGTGAATTGATCGATATTGAAAAACTCCTGAAAACTCTTCAGTGA
This sequence comes from Euryarchaeota archaeon SCGC AAA252-I15, assembly GCA_000402775.1. Classification (GTDB taxonomy): domain Archaea; phylum Altiarchaeota; class Altiarchaeia; order IMC4; family SCGC-AAA252-I15; genus SCGC-AAA252-I15. Next base: position 8,293 of record AQSC01000019.1, read on the forward strand.
TGAAGCACCATCATGTATTTGAATCAATCCTGGAGTTCCCTTAGCAAAGATTGGAATACGAATGAAGTTATTTTTCTTTTCATGATCACTCAACTCGAAAAAGACGATACATTGCTCTGCTAATGAAGTACATTCACCCACGATAGTGTAGGGGAAATACATTGAGAAACCAGGAATATTTGGCTCAAGACCTTCTTTTTTTATTGGATAGGCATAGATATCGATCTGTCTATTGACAGTATACAATTTCCCGTCTTTTTCTTTAGTGTCTTGATACTGAGACTCATTTGCAATAAAATCCTGTTCATCGAGGATTCTCATGACCCTTAACTCAAGAGGAAAACCTACTCTCTCCAAACCCTCAAGTATATTCTTCCGATATCCTGCATCTTTTTTAAAACTCGTATACCAATGAGGAGGTTTCTTTGTCATTTTTGATTTAGTGGTCTTCTTTTTCTTACTTTTGTCACCGTTTGCATTGACCATATCAATAAATCTTACTAAACTAATATTATATATAGTGTCTAGTAGACAGCTTAGCCATTACCATATAGGTGGGTTTTTCAGTCTCCTGTTTTCCCTAGTAGGCTTTTACTCTTAGGTTAACCCCCCTCCCGGGGCTTTTCACTTGTGTCTGAGAAGCCTCCATAACTAGAGTTCCTAAGTAAGGTACAATACCAAGTAGCATTGCCAAAAAGTAGTGATTGTTAAAGACTTTTTGTGCAGAATCTTGACTTTTTAGCACACCTAAATATGCAAGATCGTCTGAGACCTCAGCCCTTATCCAATATGTTTTATTCGTCTGAGGGAAAGCATCATCCCATATACTTTGCCTTCCAGAAAAATCAGTTAAATGTATGTATCGAAAAAAATCAAACATATAGGGTTTAAAAATATCCATTACTGTCAATAGTATACCGAATACTATTGCACCAATCCAGGACCATATTATCAGTTGATCAGCTGATATCCCCACCAAAGAAAGAAAGAAGAGGATGACTAAACTGTAGATAAAACAATTAATTATTTTATCCCACTCTCCAGCGTTTTGGGTTGGTTGTAGTGATCTTCTGATTGATAGTGAAATGAATCCCGGCACAATAAATAATAAAATTGGGATTACTTCAGATTCAGGAATAATGTTACTCATCTTCTGACGAGGATTTCCCCAAAGGCCGGGTCATTGACCTAGGGGGGGTTTGAGAAGTGTCAGGATCATAAACTTTCACATTTTCTGTATGTTTATAATCCTTAAAAAGTTCAGCTTTTTTCCCAACTTTTTTCCCGGATCCGCTAGTTTCATCATCACCCATCTAGATCACCAATAGATAATGTTATAAAGAGTATATAAGCTTTATATTAGGACCTGTACATATTGCTGGATATTGTTGGCTCCTAAGGAGATGAAACTTTTCGCCCAAATATAAGAACTAAACCCGCAATCATAAAGGCTCCTGAACCTGCTTCAATAATCGGTAAAATTTGAAGTAAAGGCTTTTCTGGGTTTAATTCCTCTTTTGAATATCCTAATGTGGTAAAAGCCCTTCCAGATAAATTAAAATAATCTAAAAAATGACCTTCCTCTTTTAGGATTCCAAAACTTGAGTATATCGTTGAGTAGAAAAATAATA
>AQSC01000020.1 GCA_000402775.1 Euryarchaeota archaeon SCGC AAA252-I15
CAAGGTAATAAATGTATTAATGATGGGGTTTTCCTCGGTCTTTTCGTATCTTCCATCCTTTTTACCTCTGTGGTGAGTTCTCAGAATTTCATTGATAATATCCCTGAAGACATATCATCTGCAGAATTTGACAATTTTACGAAAATAGGAATTACGTATCTACAGAATAGTCACTCCACTGAGAGAATACTGCATCTTCATAAAAGTACTCATACTCACTATGATAGCAATTTGACGTACACTATTCTAAAGGCTAAACTAAGCAGGCACCGAGGTCACATAACTACTGTAGTGCGTCATAGAGATGGAGGAGTTACAGACAGCACTAGTGTTATATACGAGGATTGGTTGGACTATATTGACAACTTACCCACCCCTTATGGAAAAATAGGGTATAGTCTCAGATCAAAGATAAGAAGTGATTATGATAGATTGCCTCCCATAGGGGAATTAGAGATTAATGAAAGCAGAGATTATCCCATAACAATAATAAAAAATGATGGATCTTTTGTACCCTATGAGTCTTCATTGAATAAATTATTGGAGATTGCAAACCAATCTAATGTAATAAAATTGGTATACGGATCAATACCTATATTATCATTAGATAGTTCAGTGCCCAAGGTTAATGGTGATTATTTCCACGATAATTTAGGTCTAAATGGTAGCCAAGCGACTATATTATTTGTAGATACAGGAGTTAACAAGTCTCATCCTGATTTAGACTCAGATATGATTACTTATGACTTTAATCAAACACGAAATGACACTAATGATTATGCTGAACCTCCTGAAGGACATGGTACTCCCGCTTTAGGCGTAATCGCTAGCCGAAATCTAACATATACAGGAATGGCTTTTGGAGCTGAGATAATTGCCGGTAAGAAACATGGTGCTTCCGATGATGACGTAATAACTGGTTCTAATGTTCTAATTTCGGAATACGATCCGGATGTGTATTATTACTATCTGAATTACATAGCTGATGCTGATGGGAGTCATCCCATAGCTATTTACCTTGATTATCTTGCAAATGTCAAAAATATAATCGCAGTCGTCCCTGCAGGTAATAATGGTTCTACAATAAGACCTCCTGGGGGGGGCATTTAATATTATCTCTGTTGGAGCAACTGACGGTAGTTACAACTACGAACGTGTCGCAGATTTTAGTGGTACGGGCCCAACTACTGATGGAAGGTCTAAACCAGATGTAGTAGCCCCTGGAACTAGCATTACTACTACAAGTGCAGGATGGGCCTACGGTAATGATTTTGCAGATATACAAGGTACTTCTTTTTCAGCACCTCATGTTGTTGGCGTGGCTGCGTTGCTCTATGACTACGCCTACAAGAACAATGTGGAGATTAATCCGCTGATTGTGAAGGCGGTGATACTTAATTCCGCTAAAAAGATTGCTGATAAAGATGGTGGTGCTTGGGATCATGATGAGTCGGATATTTTGGATGATGAACAGGGTGCGGGTTTAGTTGATGCTCAAGAAGCTTACAATACACTTTCCGATGGGGACAGAGTATTTTATGTACATACTGATGCAACCCATTTTTATGATGTATATGTTCCAAGTGATAGTAAAAATTTGACATGCACTGTAGTATGGAATAGGCCTGTAACTAATTACTCAGACCCGACCCCACCAAGTCTCCCTGACATAGACATTTACTTGGAATATGACGGTGGTGAAGTTGACTATTCATATAGTAGCGTGGATAACGTAGAGCACATATACTATGATGTCCCCTCAGGAGACACTGGATATTATACTTTAGAAGTTGCCGATCCGATCGGATTCAATGGTAAGTACGCTCTTGTATGTAATCATGACATAAACTATACGGGATGTATAGGCAATGTACCTTCAACCACTTACGGCGATAATTGGATTGTGTCTAAAGAGACTCGTTGTTGGGATGATATTGTACATGTTGAAGGGGATTCAAATATTACTGTGGAGATAACTTCAAGTGGAGTATTGAAATTAGATAATACTACTCTAGTGATAGACCCGGATACTTCTCCCTATTATGGGATATTCATAATTGATGGCGTACTCAGGTTTTTTGATTCAGTATCGGATTCGGTAAATGAATTTTGGGATTAATATGAACTAAATTGGGGTGCATAAAATGAAAGCAAAGAAAAAAATGATTGTTGGATTGGGTGTGTTTGTGTTATCTTGTATTGCATTGTATGCTACGGCTACAGGTATTATCAAAACGAATTCAGGCAATATAACAATTGACCCCGCAGGTGGTGGTGTAGTAATTGATGGAGACTTAGATATTGGGGCTGGGCATCTATACATGGATAAGGAAAAAGATTTTTACTTGGATGATAAAAAAGCTATTAGTACTGATGGGAATACACCCCCAAACATGCAGTTAAATTACGGGAATAACTTACGAGGCTATTATATGTACGGGGGAACAGCCAATGAAATCATTATGGGCTATTGGGATTATGACGATCAAATTTATATACGAGGTGACTTTAGAGTACCAGATGGTGGTGTTTGCGTTGACGATGATGGTTCGTGTACTGCCCCTTCAGATGGTTACATAACAGCTGTAGGATACAATACAAACCACTCCGATATTGCTGAGATGGTTAGAGTAAATGAAGAAGTAGAGAACGGTGATGCACTCTGCCAATACCCTGAGGGTAGTGTGTTAAAGTGTAGGGAACCTTACTCATATTCAGTCATTGGAATAGTATCAACTAAGCCAGGATTCTTGTTAAACTATGGATGTGGAGGGGTTGATTCGATATTTACAGTAGATGACACACCTTGTGCTGCTCCGCCTGAAAATATCGAAGGGTGTGGTTACGGAGGCCGGTGTATAGGAGCAACTTGGAATGAGGAGAAGGGTGAATGGAATAAGGATGGAAAGTGTAACGGAACCTACATGGCTGACGATCCAGAGGCGTGCGAAGATTGGGTTCCCATCGCCGGTTTCGGTGAGATCACTGCAAAAGTTGTCTGTGGTCGTGGAGGAACCGATAAAACAGGGAAATTCGAGTATTCAAACAAGCAACTACAACCAGGAGACAGACTCGTCTCCAGCGACTACGGAGACGGTGGCTACCTTGAAGGCATACCCGGAAATAAAAACGCAGGCGACGGGTTGTTCGCAATCGCAAAAGAAGGATGCCCGAAAGGAGAAGAAACAGCAACAATAAGAGTCTGGGTGAGATAACTCACCCTTCACCCCTTATTGATACTCTTAGGCTGTAAAACCGTTTGTTACTTGAATCATTGCGAGAGCATACTTTAAACCTTCAGAGTAATATTTATTATGTGGGATTTATTTTTTGACGCTGTTTGGTTCATACTGCCTGCTTACGTTGCAAACTCTGCGGCAATCGACGTTTCGGCAATACCGTTTCTCAAGAAATATTCAACTCCCATAGACTTCAGACACAATATTTTTGGGAAACGGATTCTGGGAGACGGGAAGACTTGGAGGGGGCTTTTCGGGGGAGTCATTGCAGGGACGTTAATCGGATTACTACAGCTTTCAATACAACCTTACTTGGGGGAAAGCCTGCCGCAGATGACCGTTAAGTTAGCATTCCTACTTTCCTTCGGAGCATTGATTGGGGATATGACTGCGAGTTTCGTAAAGAGGCAGACGGGTTTTGATCGTGGGGCGTCGGTTCCGGGTTTAGACCAGCTCGATTATATTGTGGGGGCCTTCGTTTTTGCCTTACTTGCGGTTCCGTTCGATTTAACCCGTTTCTTGATCGTTGTGGTTTTGACCATACCATTGCATGTTCTTGCAAACTACGTGGCATACAAAATCAAGCTGAAGGAAGTGTGGTGGTGAAAGTTGAAGGACGCTGATGCAATAGTTGTGGGTGGTGGAATATCCGGCCTTCTCTCTGCATTAACGTTGACGAAGGAGGGGAAAAAAGTATTGCTTTTAGAGAGGGATGGCCACTTAGGAGGGAATGCCTGCTCATACAGAGTAGACGGTTTTCAAGTTGATACAGGACCGCACGCAATAACGTACATAAACGACGGACCTCTCGCCCGCCTTATGAAAGATTACTTTGATTTAGTGCCCACATTCCTGCCTTACGGCACTTATTATGTTCGAGACAAGCAAAGGCTTTCGCCTTTCCCATGGACGATTCAGGAATGGATGACATTCAGCATACTACCAAAAAAAGACAGGCTTGAACTCGCCCAGCTCATCGCGTCAGCCATCGCTACTTCTCCGGTAAGCAAGATTGGTTTAGACAAGACAGTAAGAGATTTCATTGGCAACAGGAATTTCACAGAGAAGACTTGGCGTTTCATAGACGCCTTATGCTATTTCATGAGCGGTAAGCCGATGGATGAGGCCCCGGCGTGGAGGATGCTTAAGGGGGCCAGGTACCTTGAGGAGGGTGAGGATAATAAGTTTAGGAGGAGGGTGAAAAACGTCTTCAAGCTTAGAAGGCTTTTAAGCTATGACGGAGCACATCATCAGGCTTATCCCAGGGGGGGTTTACAGGCTATTACTGATGCGCTTCTTTACTCTATTCCAAAGGATCGTGTTTCATTGAATACTTCGGAAAGTGTTTCGGAATTTACTTTTTCAGGGGATGATATTTCAGGTGTGGTCACAGAAAAAGATTCGTATAAAGCAGACTTGGTAGTTTATTCCGGAATGGTTAAAGAGCTTCCCAAGTTTTGTGGTAGTGTGCTTCCCAGTGACTACCGGAAAAACCTTGAGAAGATTCAGCTTACAACCTCAATCACCTTATGGCTGGGTCTTTCCAAACCCCACAAAAACCTTAATTATTTGGGCTCTGAAATCTGGTTTGAGGAGGGTAAACCATACTGGGGTATGCCAACTTCGAACTATAATCCATCATTTGCGCCTTACGGAGGGCAGGTTATCGGATTCACATCCTTTGTTGATGGCCCGCAATCCAAGGAAAAGAAGGCGCTCCTAAACACAGTTTATACCGCTATTCCGGAGATTGATCGTTTAGTCGAGTTGGAACACTTTCAGTTCGCAAATCCTGAGAAGGCTGCGGTTACTGCGGGAGTGAAGTTTCCAGGCACTAAAAGTCCGGTCAACGGCTTGTATTTGGTTGGTACTGACACGGACATGAGGAGTATGGGGTTGACTCGTGCAGCGTTTTCCGTTGAAACACTCCTTACGATCTTACGAAGGGAGAGAAAAATTGGCCGGAAAGATTAAGTTCAATTCTAGGAGGATTATTTATACATTAATTGTTTTGTTAAGTCTTATCACCCTTATTTTTTCGCAAAACCTGGGGTTTACAACAATCTACCATGCATACCATTGTTTAAGGGAATCCTCTGAAAGACAAGTCTGCCTTTCCCGGGTTGCGAGAGACAACTCCAACCCACTTTTATGCGAGCTCATCTATTCTCAAAACGAGTATCAAGAGTGTTATTTTGGTTTGGCGAGGAAGACTTTGGAGGATTCTTTTTGCGTTAAGACTGGATCTTACTCTGAAACTTGTTTCGGATTGATTGGAGTTGCGAGAAACGACCCCCTGTTGTGTGAGCGGTCTGGTGTCAATGATGTGGAGTGTTTTTTCGCCATTGCGGTGAACACTAATAACGCTGATTTGTGTGGTCGTACGGATTGGAGGCAGCGAGAGTGTTATAACACGATAGCTTACAATACAGACGAGGAAATCTTGTGCGAAAATATTTTAGAGGCTGTTAAGCGAGAAGACTGTTATTTCAACCTTGCGACAAAGGATTTTCCACCCGTAACATGCGAATCCAACGTCGGAAGTAAGGGTTGGTGTTACTACCAGAATGCTATAGCATACAGCAATACAGAATATTGTGTTGCAGGGGATTACCTCTTAGACGATTGCTACTACAAGATTGCCACACAAACTGGGGATTACAGGCTCTGTGAGGTTAGTGGACACTATTTTGATGAATGCATGCATGAAATCGCCTTGATGACGGAAAACATCTCTCTTTGCAGTGGGTCATACGACTCTGATTTGTGCATGAAAAATATCGCAGTATTTTCGCAGGATGAAAACTTGTGTGAACAAGCTGGAAAAGACAGGGGGTTGTGTTACTTCAATCTCGCAGTCTCAAAATTGAATGTATCATTGTGCGATGAATCCGCAGACCCTCAAAATTGCATTTTTGAGGTTGCCTTGAAAACTAAGGAACCGAAACTGTGTTCTAAGACGAGTAAGGAAGGCGAATGCTTAAGGCAGATTGCCGTTGCAACCGGAGATTATCTTTTGTGCGAAAAAATGCCTTTAGTAGATCAAGGAGGGTGCTTTCAAACAATCGCAGAACAAAGCCTTAACTCAAGCCTTTGCCCTAAATCAAGAAATCCTGCAACATGCTTTACGAAAATTGCCAAAAATACTTCTAATCCAATTCTTTGCGAAAAAGCCTCATCTTACGCTAAAGTGTGCTTTAGAATCCTAGCCGAAAAAACCTTGAACCCTAAACTATGCCCTAAATCAGACAACCCTCCAGACTGTTACTTCACGGTAGCTTTAGGATTGAATAACGTGGATTTATGTACTAAGACTTCCGATAAAGACAAATGCAATTTTGCAGTCGCAATAGGAATGGGGGATACAAAACTTTGCCCGAAGACAGAACCATTAAGAGAGGAATGCCTGCTCGAAATAGCATTGAAAACTAAAAACAATTCTATTTGCGAGAAACTTTCTGAAAAAAACAGGGAGGCATGTTTCCTCGAGCTCGGATTAGAAGAGCTGGACGAAACACTTTGTGATAAGGCAGGTAATGAGTCTGGATTTTGCACTCACTTGGTCGCTGTGAAAAAAAGCGATGAACAATTATGCGAGGAATCAGAATATGACGTTGAAGGGTGTTTGCTGGCGATAGCTCTTAACCAGGGAATTGAAGAGATTTGCGCGAAGCTTTCCGGGGAAAAGAAGATTCGTTGTTTTTATGAGTTGGCTGTGAAAAAAGAGGATGCTAGTTTATGTGGGTTTTCAGGAAGGTTAATGAAGCCTTGCTATGGATTATTAGGTGCTTTAACAAGGAACGTGACTCTTTGCGAGAATGCCTCGGAGCAGGGAGTTTGTTTTGGAGGGGGAGTATATGACGTTAGGAGGAGTTTGTGTGCTAAAACTGGGTCGAGGAGGAAGGAATGCTACTTTAAGGTAAACCAATTGATTGAGAAGATTGTTAAATAACGTTATAATCTATTTAGTCCGGTTAGCAGGGATAGTGTACTGCTTTGCCGAATTTCTTGTATGTGAATGCCCTCCCCTCATTTGACATTTTTCTAATAAATTCAACATCCTCACTGTGTGAGTCAGTCTTGTGGGAAAGTAGTTCTTTCCCCTCTCTCCAGATGAATTCAGCCACTTTAAATCACCCCAATTTATTGATTATTAGGTGGGGCCTGCCAGAAAGCTTTTTTTTTAGCAGTCAGTTGGCAGTGTGTGTAATCCAGCCATATCCTTGTAAGCAGAGGTGTTTTTCGGATTAGATAGATAGCCCCACCCAGTAATATATGGGAGGTCTAGTATAAAAAGAGTAAAGATATGAATAATGTACAATAAACTTTCTGGTTTACCGGCCAATAATCTTCTTTGTTATTGGTGGCCTTTTCTTAATCCAGATGTTAGACCGCCTCTCCTTGCACTTAGTGCATTTAAGCTTGTGGCTTTGAAGATACTCGTATTCAACTTCCGCACCACATTCCCTGCAAGCATAAGTCATTTTGTACCATCCTCCAAAACCTTCTTTCGACGAGGTATTGAAACGTAAGCCCCACCAGTAAAGGAATTGCCACATGAAGGGCAATCCCATATTCCAGCTGAAGAGCGTTTCACGCGGTTTTTCCCGCAAGAGGGGCAATTACGGGATTTTGCTGATTCTTGCTCGACCCTCAACACTCTTTTACGAGTCTTCCAACCAATCCTCGTCCCGTACCTTCCAACGCTTCCGACTTTCTTTGTGTGACTGAACATTTTATCAAGAGAATGAATAGGAAGTAATCATTTAAAAAAGACGATTACTTCTCTACGACCTCCTTTACTTCCGCTGATTTCTTGAAGGCGAGGTCTACCGCCGCCTCAGCTTGTTCAAGAGTTAGAGACCCGAAACCTCCTTTTTGCAATGCGTTCAATGTATCCGATACTGTAACAGTCAATCTCGCATCCAAAGAGTACTCCTCATCAATTGTTGGATCTACGAGAAGCTGTCCCGCTATTTGGGCAATCGTTAGTGGTATTGGAGTGCAAGTTAAAGGTAGTTTCCCATCCCACTCACCCCTAACAGGATTGCCGTCCTCATATTTTGGCATCCTAGTATCGAGTAGAGCAGATATTGCCGCTATGCCACCAGCATCGAAAAGGTTTCCTGCATTGTTTAGGATGTGTAAGTCGATGAAAGCAATCCAGACTTTCCCTTCCTCAATAAATAATTTGGAAAAGTCTATTGCACCCGACTCCCGGATTCCTCTGTCAATGACTCTTGAAACTTCGATAGATTCTTCCCTAGGAGGGCCTAACTCAAAGTTTGGGTCTGCAATAGGCCTTAACTCGGTGGAAACGCTCATAGTTCCTTCGTTAGGACGGTCAGAATATGGCTCACCTACGATTAAACTTACTCCAACAATAACTTCCGTTTCACCAAGCTTAACTCTTGCCGAACCAGGCGCCTTCTCTGAAGCGAAACCTTTTTCAATTTCCAGATTTCGCCTATCTTCGAAGCCGCGACCATCCATCCTCTTTCCCTCAGACACGAGGGATTGAATGTAATCCTTTTTCAAATATGCTTCGACATTCATTTTAGTTGGCCTCCACTTTAGCACTATCAATTAATGTTTGCTTTTGAATTTCATAGACTTTCAAACAACCGTCCATTGCCAAGTTCAAAGCCTTTGAATACTCTTGCCGAGATAGCTTCCCATCCATTTGAAGCAATGCAAACTCTTTTTTCCGAGGGATTATTGCGATGGGAAGATCACATTCCCCGTAATTATCCTCCTCTTTCATAAGATCCAAGACTATCTCACCCTCAACTTTTCCTGCCGCACAAGAAGCGATTAAATCCTTCATTGGAATGCCAGCATCAGCGAGAGCCATTGATGCCGCAGTCAATCCAGCACACCGAGTTCCGGCGTCTGCCTGAAGAATCTCCACAAAAATGTCGATGACCGCATTTGGGAATCGTTCACTCAAGACGACTGAATCCAATGCTTCGGAACAAATCTTTGAAATCTCAACACTCCGCCTGTCAGGGCCAGGCCTCTTCCTATCCTCCACCGAAAAAGGGGCCATGTTATAAACACACCGCACCAACGCTTTCGTGGGATTTTGCAGGAACATGGGGTGCAGCTTCCTAGGCCCGTAAACACCAGCCATAACCTTGTTTTTACCCCACTCAAGATACGATGACCCTTGGGCTCTCGGAAGCACTCCAACCTCCATTTTAATATCTCTCAACTCATCAAACTTCCTTCCATCCAATCTTTTTCCATCCTTAATCAACACAACATTTGATTTTCCGCTCATTTTCCTTTAAACCTCTTTTGATTCTGAATCTAAAAAATTTGTTATCCGTTCTGTAAGACCCCTCGTCTGGGCTTGCGCCTCGATTTTCCGGATAGCCTTAACCCCCAAGTCGGCTTTACCCCCCTTAAGCCAGATCAAGCCGTTTTGACCGACAATAATCCGAGACCCCGTCTTCGACTTAATAACCTCAAGCATAGACCTGCTCTTGCCTATCACGCGGGGAATCCTCTTTGGATTAACCTTGATGATAAGCCCCACTTCAAGTTTCCATGGGCGAGTTATTAGGTGAGAGTAAACCTCATTCAAGCTTGAAACTTTGCCAGATATAACATCACCGACATCGAAGAATTGCTTCAAATCCACACTACCCCTCGTCTTAACAACCTCATCCTTTAAGATGTAGCTGGAGTAAGGCGACCCAATATCAACAATCCAAAAAGTCTCCCTCACAGACTTGACAACACCTATAACCACGTCACCCTCCTTCGGCATGTAAGCCCCCTTCGAGGGTATGACTGTTACGTAATCCCTTCCCTGTCTTACAAGCCCATGCACTGTAGAGTA
>AQSC01000021.1 GCA_000402775.1 Euryarchaeota archaeon SCGC AAA252-I15
AGCTCGTCGGAGTCTTGTATATTCTGGATGAGCCGAGCATTGGATTGCACCAGCGGGATAATCACAAGCTCCTTGAGACTTTGAAGAGGCTTCGGGATTTGGGAAATACTGTCATAGTCGTTGAACACGATACTGAGACCATCTTGACCGCGGACTACGTGATAGACTTGGGGCCCGGCGCTGGAGTGCATGGGGGAGAGTTGGTTGCTTGCGGAACGCCAAAGCAGGTCATGAGGAACAGTAAAAGTTTGACAGGGCAATACTTGTCAGGGAGAAAGATGATTCCGATACCAGGATCTCGGAGGAGGGGTAACGGACGGTTTATTAAGCTTTACGGGGCATCATGCCACAACCTGAAGAACATTGACGTCTCAATTCCGTTGGGAACTTTTACCTGTGTGACGGGAGTCTCAGGGTCGGGGAAAAGCTCGCTTGTAAACGAGACTATTGCGCCGCTTTTAGAGCGGGAGGTTTACAGGTCGAGGCGGAAGGTCGGTAAATTCGAGAGAGTTGATGGGGTTGAAAATATCGACAAGATAGTGACGATCGACCAGTCACCCATCGGGAGAACTCCCAGGTCTAATCCCGCAACTTATACGAATATTTTCACACCCATAAGAGAGCTTTACGCAAGCCTTCCCGAGTCGAAGGCCCGCGGATACAAGCCTGGCCGGTTCAGCTTCAACGTCAAGGGAGGCAGGTGCGAGGCCTGTGAGGGAGGCGGGATGATAAAGATCGAGATGCATTTCCTGCCCGACATTTACGTTACCTGCGACCAGTGCAAGGGGACGCGATACAACGAAGAGACCCTGGAAATACTCTTTAAGGGAAAGAACATATCCGACGTATTAGAAATGACCGTTGAACAAGCCCTCGAATTCTTCAAAAATATTCCCCAGCTTAAGAGAAGACTAAGGCTAGTTTCAGACGTGGGTTTAGGATACATCACGCTAGGACAATCTGCAACAACACTCTCCGGCGGGGAAGCCCAGAGAATCAAAGTGTGCCTGGAGCTCGGGAAGAAGGGGACGGGAAGGACGCTATACGTTCTGGACGAGCCTACGACCGGCCTCCACCTAGACGACATAAACAAGCTTCTTGAAGTCTTGGGAAGGCTTGTTGAGGCTGGAAACACAGTCATAGTAATCGAACACAACCTGGACGTCGTAAAGACCGCCGACCACATAATAGACCTCGGCCCCGACGGAGGAGACTACGGCGGAAACATAATCGCAGCCGGAAAACCCGAAGACGTCGCCAAAAACCCGAAAAGCTACACGGGACAATACTTGAAGAAGATTCTTGAGATTTAAGACTGTATTCCCTGAAAGTAACATATGCCACTCGTCACTGAGGAGAATGCCCCACAGAAGACTGTAGATGCCCCTGCTAAACCACTGGAGACTGCGGATACTCCTGCTGAACCAGTTCATGAATTGATGGAGGAGAGGCTCCACCCGAGATTTCGGATTTCTAGCCGGGCCTTTTTCAGGGAGGTTGGAAGGCATGATAGGAAGGGAGGGGACGTTAAACCAAGAACCCGGAAAAAGCTAGACAAAGGCCTTGACGACATGGAGGAGATGCTCAAAACTAATCCCGTCGAAGAGGGGATTGTGGATTATTTCCGAGCTGTCGGGGAGGTTGCGAGGATTGGCGACCATACGAAAAGCTTTGTTAAGGAGAAGACTGACAGGTTGCTGGATTCCCCGCAGGTTAAGGAAGGGCTTGGTGATCGGGTCGAGGAATACAGGAGTTTCAGGGATTTTGTTTTAGAGGATTCTGGAGGGGATGCTGCTTTCGAATTTAGTCAAGCTCACCTTTCACTTTACAGATGGGAGGGTCCCGACGAACTTAAGAGAAAGCAGCAGATACTAAGAGACAACATCGGTTATGTCAGGGAGAACATGGTCGAGTTTTTCGGGGCGGGAGTCCGCGAGTTCGCCCCAAATGTATCTGAAGATAAACTTAAGGTTGTAAGTGACAAGCTTTCGAAAACCCTGGAACCTGGAAGCATGAAATTCACACTCCTCCCACACAATGTTTATCGAGACCTTAGAGGCCCCGGATTACCTGCAGCAACAGCCCATGGAGATAGTGTTAGAGTATACTCTTCTTCGATTACTGATGACCAGACCATGAGGAGAGTACTATTCCATGAATTGTTTCATAACTTAACACCCCCTCGAAAAAAAGGGGAAATGCCAGATATTTTAAGGACTGATATTTCAAAGAGAAGTCATTTAAGTGAAGGAGTGGCTGAATTTCTAAGTTGCCTTACTTCAAGTCAAGCACCAAAAGGGGAAGTCTCACAGCAGCCGGCATATCCCGAGAGCACAACAGTCATGTATGCTATCGTAAACCAAGATAGGGTAAGTTCGATGGACACTTTTTTAGGTGCTGTTGCAAACAATAATTCATATAATATTGGCTTGGATTTACACAGGTTTTCTTTCGGATTGTTTCCAAAAGTATTCCCGGATACTGACTTACAGTTTAGATTAACAAGAGGAGTATTTGGGGATAGACCCCTTAAACCGGATTTCGGTTCAAAACCTTATCAAACTCTAGTGAGAGCTTTAGATAAAAAAGGAGTATCCGTTGATGAGTGTATTTCAGGATCTGGAAGATACGGACTCCATCCTTACGGGGATGTGGCCTTCCGTCATTTAGCGGAAGACGACCATGAGAATGCTATATTAGCGGTTGACAAAGACGTGGAATTAAATCCAGACAACAAAGAGAGTTTCCAGAGGAAGGCTATGATGTATAGATTATGCCATGAAGAGGGGTATAGGAGAGAAGAGGATGATTCAAAGGATTCATTATTAATTGAATCAGAACAGTCAATTCTAAAGGCAATCGAGTTAGATCCCAAAGACACATTTTCATATTCTGAACTCGGATATATTCAAAGAACAAGGGGGAACTTCGATGATGCACTTGCCTCATATGAAAAGGCCCAGAAACTTGAACCATCCCAGCCAGCACTTATTCTTGCTCGAGGAAACCTCCTCCAAACTCTTGGAAGAAATGACGAAGCAAGAGATGAGATTAACAAGGCAATTGAAGCAGATCCAAAGTCTCCTGCAAATTTAGATGGTTTAAGTTATTTATGTGCAAAAGTTGGGGAATTTAAAAAAGCACATGAATTAATTGATAAAGCCATAAAATTATTTCCTCCAAGCCCCTACAGCCACCGTGCTAAAGCATATGTTTATCTTCGTGAAGGATCATACGAAGATTCGATTAACGAGAGCAATATTGCATTAGATTTTCTGCCAAATGATTTAAAAGACGAAGTTGGAAAAGCGCATATACTGAATAACAGGGCAATTGCGTACGCACTTTCGGGTAAAAGGGAAAAAGCTGGAGAAGACGTTGAGGAAATCCTTAGGTTAGACCCAAATTACTTTAAGTTAATTATAGGGGAGGAATCCTCTCCAATTAATGAGACTAAGAAGAAGGACCCCTATGTTTTATCTAGTCGTGCAATAATTTTCGCACTTGCGGGTCGGCCGGACGATGCGAGAGAATACTTTTCAAGGGCCATGCAACTGGACCCCGATAATAAGAAGAAATATGAAGAGCAGATGAGGATGGCACTATGACAACAAAAACGAAAGGATACAACTTGCTCGAGCAGATGGATAGAATGATTGCAAGTGATGAATACGGGGAAGTTGAAACGACTATTTTAGGATTCGGACAAAGAGTTGGAAAATGCAGGAATGACGAGCAGCGTAGAGTAGTGTGGAGTGAAATAGCCGAGTTTGAAAAGGAACTTAAGGAGTCACATCAAGTGCCCTTTTCATCGTTTGAAGTCGAGTTTTCAACTCTGCGAAGAGCCCTTCAGGGAGAGTTATGATTTCAGAGTTGATTGAGTCTGCTCCCGGGCAGCCGGGGGCGTATGTATTCAAGGAGGGGGAGGGGAAACCTATTTATGTTGGTAAGGCTGGGAATCTTAGGAAGCGCTTGAAGTCTTACCTTAAGACTGAAAGATTAGATCCGAAATCCAGGCTTCTCATGGAAAACGCAGTTTCAGTCGATTACACCGTGACGGACTCTGAATCTGAGGCGCTGCTTCTGGAATACAACCTCATCAAAGAATATAATCCGAAATACAACGTCAGGTTTCGAGACGACAAGAGGTACCCGTATTTTAAGATTACTAATGAGAAGTACCCGCGGATTATCGTGACAAGGACGAGGGAGGCTGACGGGGGAAGATACTTCGGACCCTACCCGGACGGATTCCACGCCAGGAAGATGCTAAAGACTTTAAGCCGGTTCTTCGGATTCAGAACTTGCAAGGAGATTCCAGACAAACCATGCCTAAACCTTCAAATCAAAAAGTGTGTCAGCCCCTGCGTGGGAGCGGTAAGTGAGAAGGAATACCAGGAATTGGTCGAGGAGGCGGCACTATACCTTAAAGGGGATACGAAAAGGCTTGAAAAACTGCTCGTAAAGAGGATGAGGGAGCGCTCGGAATTGCTTGATTTTGAGGGTGCGGCGGGTGTTAGGGATACGCTAGCCCAGGTTAAGGCTTTGAGCGGGGATGTTAAGCTTTTTTCCAAGGATTCTGTTGAAAGGGATTATGTGGGGTATGCCTTGGAGGGGGGTAAGGCGGGTGTTTCGGTTTTTGTGGAGCGTAAGGGCAGGATGGTCGGGCATTTTTTCTTCCGTCTTTCCGGTGGTTTGCAGGTTTTTGAGGGTGAGAGTGTGAGCGCGTTTATAAGGGATTACTACCAGTCCGCTGATATTCCGAAGGAGGTCGTTGTTAGCGCTGAGTTTGAGGTTCGCGCGCTTGAGGCTGAGATGTCGCGTCGTGCTGGGAGGAAGGTTTCTATTCGGGCGGTAAAAAGGGGTCGGCTTAGAAGGATGATCAAGCTTGTTGAGAGGAATGCGAGAGTCCAGTTGGTTCAAAAGACTTTTGAGTTGGGTAGGAGAGATGGTTTGGGGGACCTTGCGAAATTGATAGGATTTAGGGGGAAGATCGGGCGGGTTGAAGGGTTTGACGTCTCGAATATTTCGGGGACGGACGCCGTGGGGTCTATGGTCGTCTTTGAGGGGGGAAAGCCGAATAGGAGTGAGTACAGGAGGTTTAAGATCAAAACTGTGGCGGGTGCTAATGATGTTGCCATGATGCGTGAGGTAATATCCCGGCGGCTTGGAAACGACTGGCCCATGCCGGACGTGATCCTGGTGGACGGAGGCAGGGGGCAGGTCAACGCAGCGTTGAAGGCGCTTTCCGAAGCCGGGAAAGACATACCCGCCATAGGGCTTGCCAAGGAGGAGGAAGACTTGTATTTGGGAGGTCGTGAAGGTTTCTTATCCCTTCCCAAGGAATCAGCAGTCATGACTCTTCTTAGGGCAATCAGGGATGAAGCCCACAGGTTTGCATTAACATACCACAGAAAGCTTAGGGGTAAGACAATACCGTAAAAGTCATGATTAATAATAGATAATTTATATATCCTAGTGTATTACTAGAGAGTGTTTTTTGTGAGGGATGGGACGTTTAACAGAATTTTAGGACAGTGCGGATCTTGGATTTGCAGAATTAGAAATCGGGATGGTATCGAGTACAAGGTTCCAGACTCGATAAGAGTTGGATCAAGAAACCATAAGGCATTGTTTACGAAATTTTATTCCGAAAAGATTTGGGGTGGAAACTCAGGTCGCAGTTCAAGTAAGGAGTATACACAAGATTACAGGCGGTTTCTCGAAGACTTCATAAGAGAGCATGACATAAAAAGTGTTGTGGATTTAGGTTGTGGTGACTGGCAGTTTTCGAAATTGATTGACTGGCATGGCACTGAATATACTGGATTTGATTGTGTTGAATCAATTATTGATGAGAATAAAAAGTCTTTTGCATGTGAAAACACTTGTTTTGTAAAGGGGGATATTACTAAGGCCGAACTTCCACCTGCTGACTTGGGATTAATAAAGGACGTTCTCCAAAACTGGTCTAACGGAACCATCTTGGATTTTCTACATAAGCTTCGGCGGTATAAATACGTACTTTTCGTAAATGGCTACAATAAAAAAAACAGGGATTGTAGTGACGGTGATACTAGAAACCTTGATTTTAAGGCCCCGCCTTTTAACCTTGATGTTGAAGAAGTGTTTTCCTTTAAAACAAAGAGGGTTTTTTTGATGATCAACGATAGTTAAATAAATCAGAGAATATTTTTAATATGGATAAAGTCGGAAGATTGAATATTGGTTGTGGTAGCGATATTATAGACGGTTGGGTAAATTTAGATTTGTGTAATTTGCCGGGCGTAAACGTCGTCCACAATCTAGAGGAACTCCCATTACCCTTCAAAGACTCTGAGTTTGATGAGATACTATGCCGGGATATTCTTGAGCACGTTGATTATATTCCAATACTTCAGGATTTGCACAGGATAATGATAAAAAGTGGGAAATTGAAGATTCGAGTGACTCACTTTACTTCATCAATTAGTTATACTTATCCAACTCATAAGAATTATTTTACTTCACGGACCTTTGATTTTTTTATAAAAGGTGGTGATAGAGAATACTACTTTGAATTTGCTTTTAACCGGATGAATTTATGCAGGATTACGTTAGAGAGGTCTTGTCTCCCTGGTTTTTGGTGGATGATATATTTTATTGGGTTGTTAGAGCGTGTTGTTAATTCAAACCGGAACTGGATTTATTTATATGAGGATACTTTTTTATCGCGGATTTTCCCTGGGAGGAATGTTGAGGTAGAATTGGTGAAGTAAGTGTAAGTTGAAAGCAGTGATATTTTATTTGTCAAGGTCAACGAAAGAGGACATAAAAAATCTTAAAAAAAGTCTGTCTCTTTTAGACAAACATTTTAATAACAGGTTTAACTATCCAGTTATTGTCTTCCATGAAGCTTTTGAAAAAAAATTAAAAGAGGATATTAGGAAAAACACTAAATCTGAAATTAACTTCGCTAGAGTAGACTTCAAAATACCCGATTTCTTAGCGGATGGTGAGATCCCAGAGATACTTGATTTTGGAACCCACAAGTATTCCTTGGGGTACAGGCATATGTGCCGTTTCTTCGCAGGCCTTGTATATTCCCACCCAGCCCTCAGAGAGTATGAGTGGTACTGGCGCTTGGATACTGACTCCTTCATCTTGGACACCATCGACTATGACGTGTTCAGTTTCATGGAGGAAAACAACTTCAAATATGGATATAACTACATGCTTAAAGAGAAAGAAGTCCTCGTACATAATCTATGGGAAACCGTAAGCAAATACCTTGATGAGAATAAAATTCAACCCACATTTCTGAAAAAGTTCACTGTAAAGGGCATTTGGGACAATAGTTATTATTACAACAACTTTGAGATATCCAAGCTCGATTTCTGGCGGTCAAAGAAATATCAAAGTTTTTTTAATTACTTGGATAGAACCGGAGGACTATACAAATACAGGTGGGGGGATGCGCCAATCCACACACTCGCCGTCTCAACATTCATACCAGCAGACCAAGTTCACAGTTTCGAGGACATCTCTTATAAACACCGAGCATTTGTAAATATTCCAAAATTCCATAGATATTTGATGTGTGAACCAGTTCATTTAATAAAAAAAATGATGAAAAAAACCCTTGTTTACCATATTTATGAAAAAACAGTTAAAAGTCCGAAAAATGTATCAAAGTAAAGTAGTCTTATTGAATTCATTTACACCGCAGAGATATTCAACTATTGTGTTTCCATTATTTAGCAGATTAAAGTAAGATTTTATGAGATACTCTTAAGGGGTATAAAAGAATCGTCTAATCTTTTTTTATTAACTTTCACATAGGAAAGGTGAGAATCACCCTCACCTAAGAAAAAAACGAGATCATTGTCTATTGGTACTACAGACATTGCGTATATTATCGACGGCCGCATGCCCTTTGACAGTCCCCCTTTAAAAATCGGACGAGACGTTATTTTCTCGGGTAGGAGCGTTTTCTTATCGATTAGAACTGCCCAGTGAGCATAATTGACGTCAAAAAAATGATTTTTCTTGTGAATCAGTAGTAGTAGATGGTTTTCATCATATTCGATTGGATTTGCGCTCAATGAGATCATTTGGGGAGTTCCTTTTTCCCTAAAATCTTGGAGCATACCATCAAAACTTTTGTTTATTACAGTATGGAAGTTTAATTTAGGCCAGTTACTGGATTTTAACAATACGTAAGGGGAGAAGGAGTAAATCATATAGAGTTCGCTTTTGTGTTCGAAGAAAACCCAATTTTTTTCTAAAGGTTTAATGGGAAAATCAAGTTGAGGGTAACCCAGGAAGATGAGTTTGTCTTTATCATAATCTAGTTTTGAAATTGCTATTTTGTTTTCATAATTGTTTTTCGTCATCCCTGTTAATGATCCATGGTTTGAATATATCTGGTCTCGGAATTCGAATAACCTTGTATCAGTTATTCTACCGGGATCCCTCTTCAGAGTGGAGGTGTGGATAATTTTTGATTCTGTAAGTTCAAGGGTTTTACTATTTAATCGCAAGAGGATTGGAGTAAATTCAGATTTCAGTATTTTTTTTGGATACTCTATTAATTGAGAGATTGGTAATTCCTCACCACGTGCTAAAAGGACGATTTCACCATCGTTTATAACTGCTCCGGCATTGTAGACGCCTCCCTGAATACCTAATAAACCAGGCCCCGCAATAAGATGACTCTCCCCCAACCCTACCAGAGGGGGATTCATCACCAACCCATATTTTCTGCTCGACCTTTCATAGCTCTCAGGATTACACTGATAACTCTCCCTTCGGAACAATCCATCTACCTTGGCAAATACTATGTTGAGTTCAATTAACGCACCGTCGAGTTCCCGATAGTCGAATTCGAACATGTCGTACAATACAAAACCTGCTTTTTTCATGAAGTGCATGATGTCGTAGAATGTAGGTCCATTCTCATATTGCTTGAAAAGTGAGACTTCTACTATGACAAGCTCCGCATCTTTTAGTATCGTGCGTGAACCACGAAGAACATCGAGTTCAGCACCCTGCACATCAATCTTTATTAAATAAGGCCCCCTTAACTTTTTTTCCATGCAGAGGTTATCGAGGGTAACAATGGGTACTCCCCTACTTTCGATATCGACTTGACTCCAATCTACTCTTTTTTGATAGATTGATGAATTGGATAGAATGGGTGTGACGTTTATGACCGTTTTGCCTGGTTTCGCCCCCGCTGCGGCAATCACATACTCTGCTTTGTATTCACTGCTAATTTGTTTCAGCACATCCTCCCACTCCTTTAAGGGTTCGATAAGAAGATGTCGTGCCCGAGGGAAGTTTGAGTATAGTTGGGGGGTGCCATAGGCGACTCCAACATCGATTACCGTCTTTGGTTTGAACTTTTTTCGAGAAGTCTGATTTAGGAAATTATTCAATGGGTCTTCGTTACTGTTGACTGGGTTGGTTCGGTTATATATGTTATGGATTTCGTATCCATACTTTCGAAATATTTTCTTTAATATTTTTTTTAACTTAGGATTCATGGTTGATTTCTGATCATTTATAAGTCTAGTAGTCTGATTAGTTTTAGTTTTTCTAGACTATTAACTTGGGGTAAGACTACTATTCTTGTTTAGTGTTCTCATTTGACGGAAGTGGATTTTTCGTTCTTTATAAAGTCTATGTTCAATTAAATGTTTTGGAGTGGCATCACGAACAGTCTCGGATAAGTCATAAACTTTTAGAGGGAGATTCATGACTGAATCCTAATCAATCATGAATGGCCTGGATAGAATTCATGACATGTTTTGATACGATCATGAACAGTCGGGTGATGAGTCATGATTTAATATGATTGAATCGTGAGTGTTATGATCATGATTCATGAGATTTTTGACCCGTCATGGAGGATTCCTGATTTCTGTGACAGTTTGTGTGATTATATCTGTGATTGCACTCCAGCCTCATTGTTTTAAACCGTGATTTGTGTGTTATAGTCGTGACTCAAAACCGAAAGCTTTTTAAAGAGTCATGACTATATCATAACAGTCATGAAAGACTCGACGGAATCACACAAACAAGAATTCGAGGAAGCCGTCGGAAACATTTCCTCGGCCGTGCAACAAATCTCCGACCCAGTCGCACTCGCAACAATGCTCTTCTCAATCGCAGAAGAGCGGAAGTCAACAAACCTAGTAGTCCGGGAAATAAACGGAAAACTAGACAAATTCGAACAATTAATGAGCAAGCTCGATGAAATAACGCAAGGGCTTGAAAAACTCACCGCCCAAGTAAACGAGCATCCAGAGTCGCAAGTAACCTCGGAATTGTCCGAGCGAGACGAAGAAGTGTTGGCATACGTCCGGGAGAAGGGGCGAGTGTGCGCAAACGAACTTCAGGAAAAATTCGATTACCGCGGTAGGAACGCAGGCTCCGCACGGCTCTCCAAGCTGTTTAAGGAAGGCGAGTTGGACAAGAACTTTGTCGGAAGGAAAGTCTACTACACGGTGAAATAACGCTCATATCACATCACCCCACCCCAACCACACCCCTCCACCCCTGGCAAGAAAACGCCAGGGGTGGCACAATCACATCACCCCACCCCAACCACACCCCTCCACCCCTGGCAAGAAAACGCCAGGGGTGGCACAATCACAT
>AQSC01000022.1 GCA_000402775.1 Euryarchaeota archaeon SCGC AAA252-I15
CGATGTAATAGTCTGCGACTACTACCACATATTCCCCCCCAAAATCAGGGAAGCATTCCTGCTTAAGCTTGGAAAACAACTCAAAGACTCTGTGATAGTCGTTGACGAAGCCCACAACCTTCCAGAGCGGATCAGAAAGATTTTGAGTGTAACTTTAAATCAGCATAACGTGAAGCAAGCGTCGAAGGAGGCGAGTGTGCTAGGCTACCACGATCTCGCAGCCGAAGTCAAAATGATCGGGAGACTGCTTAAGGATCTGGGCAGAACTCTTAAGGAAGATCAGGAATGTTTTGTTTTGCGCCACGAGTTCACAGACCTAATTCTTTCAGACACTGGACGGAGTGCAACGGATATCGCGGACGAGCTCGTCCAGGTTGGCGAGGAGATTCTAACAATCCCGAACCGTAACCGAAGTTATGCGAAATCGGTTTCGAATTTCCTTAAAAACTGGGTGGGCGAGGACTTTGGTTACGCTCGAATACTTCGGAAGGAAAAGCATTTAAGCCTTTCCTACAAGTGCTTGGACCCATCATTTGGGACCAAGCCAGTATTCGACAATACTTGGGCTAATATCCTTATGAGCGGAACCCTCACCCCCCTTGGCATGTACGCAAGCCTTTTGGGCCTTGAGGGGAAAAAGACTATTTTGAAGGCTTACTCCTCCCCTTTCCCGGCGGAAAACAGGCTCACACTCATAGTATCGGGGGTTACGACAAAGTTTTCTGAGCGCAGTGAATTCATGTACAAAAAGTATGGGAGAATATTATCCGAAATGATTTCGAAAGTCCCGGGAAATGCGGCAGTCTTCTACCCGGCATACCACCTAATGGACGAGATAATTTCCGTCACGGACGAGCGGAAAACCGGGAAGGAATTCATGGTAGAGCGGAAGGAGATGACTAAGGAGGATCGCAGGAAGCTTTATCTTAAAGTCGCCAAAGGAGGGGGGGAGGGGAGAGTTATCATGGGGGTTCAGGCAGGCTCCTTCTCCGAAGGAGTCGACTATCCTGAAGGCATGCTTTCCGCCGTCTTTGTCGTGGGACTTCCGCTTGAAAAACCAAATCTTGAGACTCAAGCTCTCATAAACTACTATGACGTCCAATTTGCGCGGGGATGGGATTTTGGCTACATCTACCCGGCCATGAACCGGTCGCTTCAGGCTGCAGGCCGCTGCATTAGAAGCGAAGACGACAGGGGAGCAATAGTCCTACTCGACGAAAGGTTCAGGTGGGCGAACTACTCGAAATGCTTCCCACCAGACCACGACTACATAGTAACGGAAACGCCGACAAAGTATATCGAAAAATTCTTTGAAAATACTTAAGCTTCTCCTAGGTTGTATTTCAGCACTCCTTTAAACACTTCTATTGCGGGCCCGACCAAATAAACTTTCGTGATGTTTCCTTCCCCGTCTAGTTCGAATTCCGCGGAAAGTCTTCCGCCCGGGCCATTGAATTTAACAGCCTTCCTCGGATCTGCCTTCTTATTCAACACTGCTGCCACGGCGGCCGCGCAAATCCCAGTACCGCATGCGAGAGTCTCGTCTTCCACGCCCCGCTCGAAAGTTCTGATGTTGAACTCATTGTTCTCTTTGTGGGAGGTGAACTGGACGTTCACGCCATTTGGAAACAGTCTCTTCAAATTCCTAATCTTCCCCCCAAGACTCACAACCTCGATAAAGTCAAGCTCATCTAAAAACAATATTGCGTGAGGATTGCCCATGCCGACAGCAGTCAAACGATACGGAGTATCACCGACAATAACCTCCTGGTCTATGAAAGTATCCTCCGGATCACCCGCAACCTGGGCTTCACCCCGCCTGATCTGAGGAGCACCCATATCAACTCTAACCTGCTCAACAGTATCGTTGAATAAAGTAAGTTTCAGGTATTTCACTCCAGCCGAAGTTTCAACAGTCATCTCGGTCTTTTCGACTTGGCCTTTCTCGTAAATGTATTTCGCAAAGCATCTGATCCCGTTTCCACACATCTCGGCGACACTACCATCAGGATTATAGAATACGAACTTTGCGTCAAAACCCTCCGACTTTTGAATGAAAATGACTCCGTCAGAGCCGACTCCAGTATGCCGCTCTGATATTCGTTCGACAAAGTTTGGTTTGGCCTTCTCACTAATGACTTCTCCATCCCATTCATCAATGAGGACGAAGTCGTTGCCAGTGCCGTGCATTTTAGTGAATTCTACTTTCATCTTACAAAACACTTTAATTTGAATACGAAATAAAAAATGCCAGGAAAAACCGCTACGTTTTTATATAGAGACTGTTTAATAATAAAGACACCTTTTCTGTTTCTATACCAAGCGAAATTGATTGACAATATATTAGTCCCAAAGCACGAGGTAATGCCTCCTGAAGAGGCTGAGAAAATTCTTTTAAAATATTCGGTGACAAGAGACGAATTACCAAAAATAAAAATTACAGATCCCGCTCTTTCCAAGCTTGAAGTTGGGGGGGGGAGAAATCATCAAACTCACTCGTACAACACCATTGATTGGTGAATCGTACTACTATAGGGTTGTTGTGGAAAGGTGAACACGTGTTATCAATAAATGACTTCGTAAGCCGGGCGGATTTAACAGACTTCCAGATTGAGTCATTCAACTGGCTGATAAAGTCGGGATTGCAGGAAGTCATAAACGAGAAAGGACCCATTGAGATAGACATACCCGACTATAATCTCGAGATGGGAAAAATCAAGATTGAGACTCCGTGCGTAAACGAATCCGGTCAAGGCCCGGAACCCAGAATGCCAGCTGAATGCAGGATTCGAAACCTCACCTACTCTGCACCCATAATACTGGAATTTATTGAAAACGGAAAACCCGTTCCAGTAGAAATAGGGCATCTACCCGTAATGCTGAAATCCAGTGCCTGCCTTCTAGCAGAAAAATCAGATGAAGAGCTCATACACGTATTCGAAGACATAGAAGACCGCGGCGGCTACTTCATAATCAACGGGACAGAGAGATCCCTCATAATCGTAGAGGATCTGGCGCCAAACCGGATTGTAACTTCACAAGAGACGATCGCCGGAAAAGACGTTGTAATCGCTAAAGTATTCTCTGTAAGACAAGGATTCCGCTCGCGAGTGACAGTCGAAAAACGAGAGACTGCGGGTGGCGGGACGCTCTTCGTCACCTTTCCAGGAATACCCAACAGAATATCTCTTCCAATCCTTATGAAGGCTCTGGGATTATCCGACAACGAGATACTAGACATGTTCGACGATGAAATGAAGCTTGAAGTCTCCCTAAACATCGAGCTAAAGAAACTTTCCGGGGAGGAGGCTTTCGACTACTTGGGCAAGCGCGCGGGAGCCGGACACGCAAAACAGTACCAGGCAACTCGTGCAAACCAGGTCGTAAACAACTTTTTACTCCCCCACATCGGAAACTCGGAGAAAGAGCGGAGGAACAAGGCGAGATACTTAGGTATCATGGCGAAGAAGGTTTTAGAGCTTGATTTTGGAAGGCGGGAGGAAGACGATAAAGACCATTACTCGAACAAGAGGCTGAGGCTCGCTGGAGACTTGATGCAAGAGCTTTTCAGGGTCTCGTTCAACAAGATTGCAAGAGACATAAAGTATCAGCTTGAAAAACAGAATGCGAGACACAGGACCGTTAACATTCGAACTGCTGTTCGAAGCAACAATCTCACGGAAAGCATATGCTACGCGCTCGCAACAGGAAACTGGACGGGAGGGCGCTCTGGAGTAAGCCAGGTTCTTGATCGAACTAATTATTTATCAGCAATAGCCCACAGGCGGAGGGTCTCATCCCTTCTGTCTAGAAGCCACCCGCACTTCGAAGCCCGAGACCTGCATGCAACACAGTGGGGTAGGCTCTGTCCGAACGAGACTCCTGAAGGTCAAAATTGCGGGCTGGTGAAAAACCTCTCTATCGGCGCTTTAGTAACGACTGAGGGTGATGAAGGTGGGGTTGAGAAGCAGCTTGTAAACTTCGGGGTGAAATAAGATGTCTGACGTATACTTGAACGGGAGACTTGTTGGCGAGCACCCGAAGCCTGAGCAATTGGTTGCAAAGTTCCGTGAACTCCGAAGGAAGGGGGAAATCCAATACCAGACTTCCATAAGCTTTAGGGATGAGAATAATGAAGTCCAGATTTATACTGACAAGGGCAGGGTTTTAAGGTCACTGGTCATCGTAAAAAACGGGAAGGCACTCCTTTCTGACAAGCACATCAAGGATATTAAAGCCAAAAAAATCACTTGGGACGACTTGATACGGGAAGGAATCATCGAATACATTGACGCCGAGGAAGAGGAAAACGCATACATCGCATTATACCAGGATAAAATAACAAACAAGCACACTCACGTAGAAGTAACACCCTCACTAATGCTCGGAGTATCTGCGGGATTCGCACCCTTTCCAGAACACAACTCCTCTCCAAGAGTTACTATGGCTGCCGCAATGGCCAAGCAAGCTCTAGGATTCTACGCCTCAAACTATTTCGCACGACTAGATTCACGCGCAAACCTGCTCCACTACCCTCAGAAACCAATAGTTAAAACTGATGTCACAGACTCCCTAAACTTCCACAGAAGACCTGCAGGACAAAACTTCGTAGTTGCGGTAATGTGTTATGAAGGATACAACATGGAAGACGCAATAGTACTCAACAAAAGTTCGGTGGAGCGGGGTTTGGGGCGTTCGACATTCTTTCGGACTTACAGTGCGGAAGAGCGGGGTTATCCTTCAGGACAGCATGACTCATTCGAAATTCCCGAGGAAGACGTTGAGGGAGTTCAATCTTTAGATTCATATGAAAAACTGGATGTTGACGGGATAATCTTCCCTGAAACCGACGTTGACACGGACGAGGTTTTAATAGGGAAGACTTCACCCCCAAGATTCCTTGAGGAAATCGGACCTTACGGAATCGTAAAGGAGAGGCGGAGGGACACGTCCACTACCGTCCGGCACATGGAGTCTGGAACAGTAGATGCAGTAATCCTCTCTGAAACAGTCGAGAAAAACAAGATTACTAAAGTTCGGGTTAGAAGCCAGCGATACCCTGAGCTCGGGGACAAGTTCGCATCAAGGCACGGACAGAAAGGTGTTGTAGGAATGCTGGTTCCACACGAAGACATGCCGCACACAAAAGACGGCATAGTACCTGATCTTATCATAAACCCTCATGCAATACCCTCCAGGATGACAGTCGGCCACGTCCTAGAGATGATCGCTGGAAAACTCGGATGCATCATCGGCGAGGAAATGAACGGAACAATCTTTGAGGGAGCGACTGAAGACTCAATCCGGAAAGGACTTGAAAAGCAGGGTCTAAGAAACACCGGGAAAGAAACAATGTACCACGGCATTACAGGAGATAGAATACCCTGCGAAGTATTCATGGGAGTAATCTACTACCAGAAACTCCACCACATGGTGGCAAACAAAATGCACGCACGGTCAAGAGGACCAGTCCAAATGCTAACCCGCCAGCCAACAGAAGGCCGGGCCCGGGAAGGAGGACTCCGATTCGGAGAAATGGAGAGAGACTGTCTCATCGCCCACGGAGCAGCCATGATGCTTAAAGACCGGCTCCTTGACGAGTCGGACAAAATCATAATACCAGTTTGCTCTAAATGCGGTTTAATCGCGACCCGGGACTATGAGAGCAAGCGGACTTACTGCAGTTTATGCGGTGACGTTCAAATCCACAACGTTGAGATGGCCTACGCATTCAAGTTGTTGTTGAATGAGCTTGAGGGAATGTGTATTTACCCGAAACTTCATTTAGGTGATAGGGTATGATCGTCCGGAAAAAAGTCGTGGCTATGGAGTTCGGATTATTCTCTTCACGAATGATTCAAAAGTTTTCAAGTGCAAGGATTTACACTCCAAGAACATACGACGACGACGGATATCCTGTTGAAGGGGGATTGATGGACCCCAGGTTAGGCGTTATTGATCCTGGAATCCGCTGCAAGACTTGTGGCGGAAGACTTGGAGAGTGTCAGGGACACTTCGGCCACATCCAGCTAACCCGACCCGTAATCCACGTCGGATACGCAAGAGAAGTGTACAATCTCCTCCGGGCAACATGCAGGTCATGCTCAAGAATCCTTGTACCAGAAGACGACTTAACCCCATTCAAAAATAGAAAGCTTACCGATTACGACATCGATACTTTATGGGATAAGTCCATAAAGCTTACCAACAACCAGAGCAAGTGCCCTCATTGCGAGAACAAGCAAGTCAAAATAAAGTTTGTGAGGCCGTACTCCTACTATGAGGATGAAAACAACCTTCTGGTAACTGATGTGAAGGAGAGGTTTGAAAGAATTACCGAGGATGATCTAGCGTACTTTGGGATAAAGATCAGGCCTGAATGGATGGTTCTCCCAGTCATACCCGTTCTTCCAATTACAACACGACCGTCCATAACTCTCGAATCATCTGATAGGAGTGAAGATGACTTAACCCACAAGCTCGTGGACATACTTCGAATCAATCAAAGGCTTGAGGAGAACATAAACTCTGGGGCCCCACAGCTTATCATAGAGGATCTCTGGGATCTGTTGCAGTATCACGTCGCAACATACTTTGACAACGGTATAACAGGAATCCCCCCAGCCCGACACAGGTCAGGAAGACCCTTGAAAACCATAGCACAACGACTAAAAAGCAAGGAAGGCCGATTCAGAAACAATCTTTCAGGAAAAAGAGTTAACTTTTCAGCAAGAACTGTCATAGGGCCAGACCCCAACTTAAGCATTGGGGAAGTTGGAGTACCCTATCCAGTAGCACTCGAGCTTACCGTCCCGGATGAGGTGAGCGAGCGAAACATAGGCCGGCTCAAGGACATGGTGAAAAACGGGCCTTCAATACACCCTGGAGCCCACAACCTGTTTTCCGAGGGAAGGCGTAAGAGAATCCTTGAAGACACGAAAGACGAGATTGCAAAGACGCTAAAAATTGGCGACATCGTGGAAAGGCATCTCATAAACGGGGACATAGTCCTCTTCAACAGGCAGCCTTCACTACACAGGCTTTCCATGATGGCGCATAAAGTTCGGGTGCTACCCTACAACACATTCAGGATAAACACTGCCGTATGCGCTCCATACAATGCAGACTTTGACGGGGACGAGATGAACCTTCACGTACCCCAATCAGAGGAGGCTGTGGCTGAGGCCGACATATTAATGAGCGTTTCCGAAAGTATTGTGTCTCCACGGCATGGAACCCCCGTAATCGGTGGGCGCCACGACCACGTTACTGGTTTGTATCTTCTTACACGTGACAAGAAAGGTTTTAGTCGAGGTGAAGCACTCCAGCTTACCGCAAATATCATAGAGCTTCCACCCAAAAAGAAGACTTTTACAGGTACTGAACTTTTCAGTCTGATACTTCCCGAAGACTTGACTATGAACTATCAAGGAAAGATTCCTGAAAATTATGTCGAGATAAAAAACGGAAAGATTGTGAAAGGAGTTATCGACTCTGCGGGAACTGAAGGAGACCTTTTACTAAGGATATTCCTATACTATGGGCCGAAAAGAGCTGAAAAATTCATAGACGATTCAACACATCTTGGGATTAAGTCAGTAATGAAGTTCGGCTTCAGCGTTGGAATCGACGAGTCAGACCTCGAAGATGCGGGAAAGAAGGAACTTAAAAAGCTTATGACTTCAGTGGAAACAAATGTTAACGAGCTCATAGAGGAATACAAGAGTGGAGACCTAAAAACCATTCCCGGAAAATCACCCCTAGAATCTCTTGAAGAATACATTATGGTGGAACTGGGAAAGGCGAGATCTGAAGCGGGGAGAATCGCAGGCAGCCACATAGGGTTAAACAATGCAATTATCATGGCCTTGACAGGAGCTCGGGGAAGCATGTTGAATGTAACCCAAATGTCTGGAGCAGTCGGACAACAAGCAGTCCGGGGAAGAAGGATTAACCGGGGATACCACGAGAGAACTCTCTCGCATTTCGAGCGAGGTGATGTTTCCGCCGAAGCAGCAGGTTTCGTAAGATCCAACTTCAAAAGGGGACTGCGGCCTACAGAATACTTTTTCCACTCTATGGGAGGCCGGGAAGGTCTAGTAGACACTGCAATCAGGACAGGGCGATCCGGTTACATGCAAAGAAGACTCATCAACGCACTTCAAGACTTGTCAGTTCAACCTGACGGAACAGTCCGAGGAGACGACGGACTAATAGTACAGTTTTTATACGGAGAAGACTGCATCCACCCCATGACTAAGGGATGGTTTGAGGATGCACTGGCAGAGGTCGAAGCTTCAAAATGAGTGAAATGGAATTACCTGACGGGCTAATCAAAAAGTTGAAAGGTTTCAGCAAGAAAGAACAGGAGAAGGTTCTTAAAGCCTACAAGAAATCGAGGGTTTGTGACGGTGAAGCGGTTGGAACTGTCGCAGCACAATCGATTGGCGAGCCGGGAACTCAAATGACTCTTAGAACATTCCACTACGCGGGAGTAGTAGAATTGTCTGTACCTCTAGGACTGCCCAGGCTCATAGAGATAATCGATGCGAAAAAAGCCCCGAAAAACCAGATCATGACTGTTTACCTGACCGACAAATTCAACAAAACGAAAAAAACCGCAGACACAGTCGGAAAAACACTCCGCGAAATATTCCTTAAAGAAGTCTGTAAAACAGAGATCGACATAGCCAACAAGGAGCTCATAATCAAGACGGACGATCCGAATGCAAAAGAGATAATCGAGAAAATTACCGAAGTCAAACCTACTCGAAACGTATTTAGGATTCAGGGGGAAACCCTAGCAGACCTGCAAAAACTAAGGTCTAAACTAGACAAAAAACGGGTTTCAGGAGTAAAGGGCATAAAAAGGGCGTTCGTTAGAAAACACGGTGATGAATACTTAATCTACGTTGAAGGATCAAACCTTAAAGGAGTATTCGATATCGAAGGAGTTAACACTCAAAAAACCACGACAAACGACATAACCCAAATACGCGAGGCACTCGGCATCGAAGCCGCGAGAAACGCAATAATCATAGAGGCAACAAAAGTATTAGACGACCAAAACCTGCAAGTCGACTTAAGGCACATAATGCTAGTAGCAGACCGGATGACAGTAACCGGGGAAGTACAGGCGGTAGGACGCCAAGGAATCTCCGGACACAAAGGGTCAGTGCTCGCACGCGCAGCATTCGAGGAAACCGAAAAACACATACTAAACGCAGCACTCAGAGGCGAAATAGACCGACTCCAAGGAGTTGCGGAAAACATTATCGTAGGACAACCAATACACCTTGGAACAGGCACCGTAAAGCTTACTGTAAAAAAAGACGGCATTGGAAAACCCACTTCAAGAAGTAAAAAATGACTGACATACAAAAAGAAATCGCAGACGCCGTAAAAGCAAAAACAATAGTAATAGGCTCAGCCAACACAGTAAAAGCACTTCAAACAAAAGAACTGAAATTCGTGGCAGTAAGCTCTAAGGCCGAAAAAAGCTTGGTAAACAAGCTGTTATATTATGCAGGTCTTTCAAACATACCCTGTCACATAATCGGAAAAACCAGCATGGAGGTGGGTTCAATGTGTGGTAAACCCTACTCTATCTCAGCTTTCGGAGTTCTCAGTAAAAAATAGTGGTTTTGATGGGGTCTAAAATCCGGTTGGGGTCTGATGAAATAAAGTTTATAACCCTGTTTGAATCAATGACAGGGGCAACTGTAGTGGATTGTCTTCAATTAGAGAATACAGTTGGATTTCTCATTAAAAAAGGCGACATGGGTCGTGCCATCGGGAAAAAAGGATCAAATATCGAGAAAGTACGCAAAACAATAGGAAAAATCATATGGGTCATCGAATCCGATGAAAACCCGAAGGAATTCATAAAAAAGCTTTTCGAGCCCGTGAAAATCAATAAAATCCAATTTAAAGAGACAAGAGAAGAGAGGAATGTCCTCATAGAAGTAAATAAACGAGATCGCAGAAAAATCATAGGTTCTGAGGGAAGCAGGATAAAAATCGCAAGGCAATTAGCCTTAAGACACCATAAGATAGGCGACATCACAGTACAAGTTGTGTAAGCGGTAAAGGCGTAAAAAAGTCTTGTGTCGACCGCTTTTATATACTAGAAACACCTATTATTTAGTTCACGTGTTTTTGAAAAATGGGTAAAGGAGAATTCGCAGGAAAAAAACTCGGAGATGATCGGAGAAGGTTCAGATGGCATAAGGCAGACTATAGCATTCGAATGTTCGATTCCAAGCAAAAACACGATCCACTCGAAGGGTCTCCTCAAGCAAAGGGTATTGTCCTTGAAAAAGTCGGAATCGAGGCGAAACAGCCTAACTCAGCCATCAGAAAAGCCGTCCGAGTGCAACTCATTAAAAACGGCAAGCAAGTCACAGCATTCTGCCCGGGAAACAAGGCCATAACATTCATTGAAGAACACGATGACGTACTAATAGAAGGAATCGGCGGACGCAAAGGTCGATCCATGGGAGACATCCCCGGAGTACGATACAAAGTAATCAAAGTAAACGACGTTTCACTAAAAGAGCTAGTCAAAGGCCGGAAGGAGAAACCACACAGGTAAAAAATGAGACACGACTTACTAAACGACGCAATATCAAAGCTCAAAAACTACGAGCATTCAGGCAAGAAGGAGTGCAAGCTTGCCCCTACTTCCAAGCTTTTAGTGGATATTCTCCACGTGTTTCAAAAAGAAGGGTATATCGGCGAGTTCGAGGTTTCAGAAAACTCTGTTGGCGGTGAGATTCGCGTGAAACTCATCGGCAAGATAAACGACTGTGGAATGATTAAACCCCGTTTCGCATCTAAACACGATGAGCTCCAGAAGTGGGAGAAGCGTTTCCTCCCTTCGAGAGACTTCGGCATCCTAGTGGTTTCAACCTCTAAGGGATTGAAAAGCCACATTCAAGTAAAGGATGCAGGGGAAGGGGGCCGGCTTCTAGCATACATCTATTAACTTATCATGACTTCAAAAAAAAATTCTTCACAGGTTGAGGTGGAACTACCTAAAAATATCCAACTCGGAGTAGACGGAATGAAAATCACCGTTACAGGTGGAAAAGGGAACTTGGCAAGGGAATTTAAAAACCAGCAGATCACTTTCACAAAAAAAGATAACATTCTTCTAATAAAAAACAATTCTAAAAGAAAAAAGGAAACAGCGTGTCTAAAGACATTGCGGGCGCACGTCATCAATATGATTCACGGCGTAACTGAGGGAATCACATACGACATGAAAATCGTGTACTCCCACTTTCCTATGACTGTGAAAATAGATGGAAAACATGTCTTAATAGACAACTTCCTGGGCGAGAAAAACCCTAGAATCTCTGATATACATGACGGAGTGACTGTTGAAGTCAATGGAGCGGATGTGAAGGTTTCTGGATTAAGTAAGGATGCTGTCTCCCAGACTGCGGCAAACATCGAGCAGGTCACGAAAATCAAAAACCTTGATCCAAGGGTTTTTCAAGACGGTATCTACATTACTTCAAAAGATGGTAAACCAGTAAGATAAGATGGCTGAACAAAAGGAGACGGTGAAAGAGAAGAAGGTTGGAAAACCAAAAACCACTCTCAAGGAGAAAACCGTTAAAAAAGAGGTTAAGTCAGTAAATAAGACAGAGAAAACAAAGCCTAAGGCTACAGCCAAGCCTAAGGCTACAGCCAAGCCTAAGGCTACAGCCAAGCCTAAGGCTACAGCCAAGCCTAAGGCTACAGCC
>AQSC01000023.1 GCA_000402775.1 Euryarchaeota archaeon SCGC AAA252-I15
TAAAACCCGAAGACTACAACCAACGCTCTATGAACGAAACCAACAACAGCACAGTCAAACGCAAATACGGAGACACACTAACCACCAAAACATACTGGACACAAGTAAGAGAAACACTCCTCACCGCAATAACACACAACATAGACCGATACATCAACACCATAAAATCCTTGCTCACGCAAGGATTGCAACGAAGCTAAATTTTTCAATAAACATTTATGTGAGAATGCCTGACTGCTCTCTCACAGAAAAATCGAATGGACTATTATTAACAATTGTTTTTATACGAGGTATTTAAAACAACTCGGTAATATTATTTTCCCAATGGAAAAAATCGATGCTTACGGGTTACTGAGGAAAATCAAGGAGGAAAAACCTCTAGTCCACCACATCACTAATTGGGTTACGATATACGACTGCGCCAACATAGTGCGCACTTTCGGAGGTCTTCCCGTCATGGCTCACGCCCGCGAGGAAGTGGAAGAGATGGTCGGCATCTCCCAGGCCCTCGTACTAAACATCGGCACCCTCACTCCCGAACTAGTTGACACCATGATACTCGCAGGTAAAACCGCGAATGAAAAAGGGATTCCGGTCGTATTAGATGCTGTTGGGGTGGGGGCGACAAAGCTTCGGACTGAAAGCGCCCTGAAAATACTTAAAAGTGTGCACGTTGATGTTGTGAAAGGTAATGAAAGCGAGATTGGAACACTCGCCGGAGCTGAAGCAGAGACAAAAGGCGTTGAAAGCATGGGGGTTAAGGGAGACATACTAAAGATCGCTCAAAACCTTGCGGAAGAAAACAATCAGACAGTGGTCGTAACCGGTAAAACCGATAAAATCGTTTCCAAGGGAAAAAATTATCTCGTGGAAAACGGCCACTCAATGATGGGTGCAATAGTCGGGACTGGCTGTATGAGTGCGAGCGTTATCGGGGCGTTTTGCGCGGTCGAAAAAGATTATGCACTCGCAGCTTGCGCGGCTTTAGCCTGTTTTGGGATTTCCGGAGAGCTTGCAGCAGAAAAATCGAATGGACCCGGAAGTTTCAAGGAACAGTTGTATGATGAAGCATTCAACCTGGGTGAGGATACAGTCCTAAAAAGAATCAGGATTAGCTTACAATGAATCTGGAATTTGACTTGTATTTCATAACAGACCGTGGGTTATCGCTTAAACCGGATGTTGAGGTCGTGGCTGACGCACTCACCGGGGGAGTGTCAGTCGTGCAGTATCGTGAGAAAGAGTATTCCACGGAAAAGATGGTTGAAACCGCCTTAATGATTAAGAAATTGTGCAGTGAAAAAAAATGTCTTTTCCTGGTAAACGATAGAATCGATGTCGCACTCGCATGTGACGCTGACGGAGTGCATCTCGGCCAAGATGACCTGCCGTGTGAAATTGCTCGAAGATTATTGGGACCCGATAAAATTATCGGGATTACTGTGCGCGATGTCGGCGAGGCGTTGGATGCTTGGAAGGCGGGAGCCGATTACCTGGGCGTTTCCCCGATTTACACAACTTCGACCAAGCTTGATGCGGGGGAGCCCGGTGGATTAAACTTGATGAGGGAAGTTAAATCGGCTGTAAAAATTCCTTGTGTTGGTATTGGCGGGATAAACGAGTCGAATATGATTGATGTTTTAAAGGCAGGGGCTGATGGCGTGTGCATGATTTCCGCGGTTGTTTCAAATGAGGATGTCACTGAAACGGTTAAAAGAGTCATACGGAAAATAGAGTCCACTCGAACATGAATATTAAGGATTTTGGGGGGGAGTTCAAACTTATCGATCTGATTTCAAAGAACACGTCTAATCCAGACGTGATTGTCGGAATAGGTGATGACTGTGCAGTACTGAAATACTCTGAAAAAGAGCATCTGCTTTGGACTGTGGACATGATGGTGGATGGTGATCATTTCAGAACTGACTGGATGACGGGAGGTCAGGTCGGAGCGAAAACCGTGGAATCGAATGTGTCCGACATCGCCGCCATGGGAGGGCTTCCGAAGTACGCGTTAGTTTCGATTGCGCTAACTGATGATACGCCCATAGAATTTGTAGAGGAATTGTATGGAGGAATGCGCTTGTGCGGGAAAAAGTATGGTTTAGAGATTGTTGGGGGCAACACAACTCACAGCAAGACTCTTACGATAGACTTTACTTTACTGGGTGTTGTCGAGGAAAAAAAATTGACTCTTCGGTCTGGTGCCCGCGTAGGGGACTTGATTTGTGTTACGGGGGACTTGGGAAAATCCAGGGTAGGCCTCGAGCTATTGTTGGCTGGGAAAACAGGGTTTACTGATGCATACTTGAATCCATCCTGCAGGCTTTTCGAGGCGCGAGAAATTGCAGGATATGCAAATAGCATGATCGACGTCTCTGACGGGCTTGCAAGCGAGGTAAATCACATCTGCCAGATGAGCGGTGTCGGTGCGAAGGTCTATGAAAAAGAAATTCCTATATTAGAAAAAACTCGCAAGGCTGCGGAATCCTTGGGTAAAAACCCTCTTGAATACGCTTTGCATGGTGGGGAAGACTACGAGCTAGTGTTCACAGTTTCCGCGGAAAAATATGGTAAGATGAATGTTGAGTGTCCCACATCTGTTGTGGGAAAGATTCTTCCTGAAAGTTCAGGGACTAATTTAATAGATCCAAAAGGAGTTAAGAAACCCCTCGGTGGCGGATACGATCATTTTAAAACCGATATGTGACTGCGTTTCTCTTAATAAACCGTTAGGTTTTTATGCTCTATCTGTCTGCAATGTAAGAAGGCAATCGACGAGGAGGGTGTAATTCAACGCAGTAATGTGGCAAGTGCCTTGTACCTGGTTTGTGAAGTAGTGTTCTTTCAGTAACCCTTACGTTACGTACTCGTTTTAATATTTTAGCGTCTATTAAATTTTGATGGCTTGGGATCCTGTATGCGGCATGGAAGTTAAGGAGGGTGAGGAATCGCTCCACGCCGAGCATGACGGAGAAACAATATTTTTTTGTGGAAAGCATTGCCTTGACAAATACGTGAAGGAGCACGATATAAAGCCTGAATTGGGCTTGTGCGACACCTGCGTGGGAGTCCCCTGGTTCAAGCAAAAACTTTTCAAAGTTTCGGCAATACTTCTTGTTGTGCTTTTAATCTCGTATCTGATTGAACCTTTGCAACCACTTCACAACAATCTCGTAGACTACTTAAGCCTTATCTGGTGGGCGGTAATCCTCGGACTTATCATCGGAGGACTAATCGACTATTTCATCCCACGGGAATACATAATAAAAGTGCTTGCTAAACGCGAGAAAAGGACCATACTTCACGCCGTAATCCTCGGATTTCTCATGAGCGCGTGCTCTCACGGGATACTTGCAATCGCAATACAACTATACAAGAAGGGTGCGTCCATCCCCTCAGTAATAGCGTTCCTACTCGCCTCGCCGTGGGCGAACCTCACCTACACGATACTGCTGTTCAGCCTTTTCGGCGTTAAGGCGTTATACATCATAGCTTCGGCCATCCTTACCGCATTGACTACTGGAATCGCCTTCCAAGTCCTAGATTCCAAGGGTAAGATAGAAAAGAATCCTCACACACTCCAGCTTGAGAAAGGATTCAGCATCCGCTCTGACGTGAAAAAGCGTTTTAGTGGATACAATTTTTCTGGAAGTGATATTCCAAAGACTGTGAAGGGTGTTTATGAGGGTGGCGTGAGTCTTGCGAACATGGTGGTCTGGTGGATACTCATTGGAATACTTGCAGCATCGTTTATTGGGACTTACGTTCCAACGCACGTGTTCATGAAATATGTGGGACCGACTGTTTTAGGTCTTCTCATAACTCTTATTGCAGCAACGATCATCGAAGTATGCAGTGAAGGATCCTCACCCATAGCATTTGAGATTTTCAGGCAAACTGGCGCTTTTGGAAACAGCTTCGTGTTCCTCATGGCGGGAGTCGCAACAGACTATACCGAGATAGGGTTGATTTGGTCGAACATCGGGAAGAAGACTGCTTTATGGCTTCCACTAATCGCGGGGCCGCAAATAATCATTTTGGGATACGCATTCAACATACTGCTCTAATCTCATTTTCTAAACCGACCAGTTTTTATGGTTTCAAGCAGACATCTAAAGTGACAAAGAAAAACATGACAAGTTCCCGGAAAATCTCGATTAAGTCGATTGTCGTTGGAATCCAAGGGGGCGTGAAAAGCGAAGGTTGGGTGTAATGGATGATAAAAAATCAGTTACCGGTGTGCATGGTTGTCCAGGAGCAGACGACATCAAGAATCCTAAACCCTCCTACATACCTTGCCCTAAGTGTGGGGGTGATGTTGAAGTCTGGAGCGACGGGGAACAGACCGTCTGCGACGAGTGCGGTGGTACCGTAACGCAGGAGGGCGCTCTCGCATGCCTTGAATGGTGTGAGAAGGCCGAGGAATGTGTGGGTGGGGAGAAATACAGAAAGTATCTTGAACAAAATAAGAAATAAGATTAGTCTTCTCGAAGTTGTCTGGGTAAAAGGAGATCTTCTTCGGCTGCCGTAAGTTTTGCGGTGAATTCAGGTTGGTCTTCTTTCCGGCGGACACCTAAAAGCGTGAGCATGATGATTAATGGCTTTCGTTCTTTGTCGCGTGTTGCATCTCCTTCCTGATACTCTACGTCGCTTTTTCTCCCGTCCACGGTTCCAATACCGCCGATTTCAAGTCCCATTGATTTCATCTGGGATGTCGTTAAATCATCATCCGGCCGGAAACTACCTTGAGGGCTTAAAGATCTAATCATCATTGAGTCCATAACTCCCTCAACTGGCTCGACTATGAAAATGAAAGTATTGCTATTTCTTGCAGGTCCTATAGTCTTGTCGTCGCCCATCCAAACCGCCTTAAAAAAGTGTTCGTTTATGGGATTTACCAGTGGAAGTTGCCCTGGACCCTTCATGAAGGGCGAGCTTCCGAAAAGCTTGTTCCCGCATATCATGGTGAATTTCGCAGGCATCTTAAGCAGCGCGGAAAAGGAGTATTGGGTTTCAAACCCTTCAGGTGTTGCGAGCTTGTCGTCGTCTGCCATGGGGAGGAATCCTATCAAGTGAATTGGGTCGCGATAAGTTTCTACGCCAAGCTTTTCAATCACATCTCTAAGCGTCCACTCTACTGGTCGCTCGCCGTCTTTCCCGACGATTGTAGTCACCTTATGCTCCATAAGCTTTTGAACGTCGAGCGGTGATGTCGAAGCCATAACCGGCATCTGGAATTTAACGTCTCCGAATCCCTTCTCCTCATCTCCATGGGCTGTAAGGCTTAGGGAGAATGCGATGTTTGGGTCGTGGACTGCCCCGCCCAAACCGGCCTCGAAGGATAACGGCAGTTGACAGCCTGGAGGAAGGGTTTCATAACTATCCACGAGAGCCCACCTCACTCCGCCTGGAACTTTCGCGCGGTTTGATAAATCCCATGTCGCCTCAACAGTCTCGGCCATGGCAACCGCTGCAGGATTCCGTCTCAGATTATCTGAAAACCCGCGCATAAAATCCCCCTTACCCCTCCAACCTAATCCACTGGAAGAAGGCTCAAGAGTGTGTTCAGTGGGTTCCCCACCGGCAGAAAAAACAGGATTCGCTTCAGGGTGGTCTGCAAGGTATGCTTCAACTGCTTTCCTCATACCTTCATCAGGATTACCTTCCTCCGGTTTCCTCGCCTTATGAGCCATCAATTAATTATTGGCAGTAAGGCTTTTTATTTCAGTATTTTCCCGGTTTCCAAGTACCATAAGTATAAGTCTAGTTCGGCGAGGGTGAGGTCAAGTTTGCGTCCCAGCTTTCGCAATACCTCCTCTATTTCCAAATACTTTTTCTTGTTCAGAGTCTTCGGTTTTTCAATTACATTGTGTTCGACTAATACGTCTATTATGTGAAAGTCCAGGATAGCGTAATCGCTAAAGCCGATGTTTCGGAGGAAGTGGCTTGCTTCCTTCATCCCCAACCCCTTCACGTTTCCGACGAGCCAGTCGCGAAGCTCATTCCCCTTAAGAGCTGCGAGCACGCCATCTAGCGAACTCAAGTGTGTCCTCGCCTCGACAATGTAGCTTGCCCTCGCGTTAGGGTAACGGTAACCCAGTTTCTTAAGTCTTGCAGCAAGCTTTCTCTCGCTCAAAGTCAGAAAACCATCTCCCACAGACTCCTGAATCACAATAGCCCGCTCCGCGTTAAAGTTGGCTGTTAAAATGCAAAAACAAAGCTCTGAAAAAACATTTTTCGAGCCTGATTTACCTACTCCTCTAAATGATTGTATTCGCTTAGCTATTGTCCCTGATAGTTTTGAAGACTGTAGTTTTCGAATTATTTGGATTAGTGAATCCATAACACTACTTGTCCTCTACTCCCTTAAGCTTCTTCTTGTAAGTGTGCTCGTGTGTCAGGTGGTCTAATTGGAGGTAGCAAAGCTTTGAGAATGTGAAGTCTGCCCCCAGTTGTTTCAATAGATTTTGAGAGGTGGTGTTTTTCTGTATGCCAATTGCCCGAAAACCCATCTTCTTCGCGGTGATAATATCCCCTTTAGAGTCTCCGATGTAGATGACTTCATCCGGCTTAAACCCGTGTTTTTTGACGATGTGCTTAAAATTCTCCGCCTTCGGTTTAGGACCCCCAAGTATCTCGTCGAAATAAGCGTCTAGACCGCACTTTCTCGCTGAAGCCACTACATCCCGTTTTTCCTCCAATGAAAGCAGGAACATGAATTCAGTCTGCTTTTTCACTTCCTTGAGAATGTTCGTGCACTGAACAAGCGGGCATAAAAACATCTTATAGCGGTATCCCGCACTGAATGCGCTATAAAATTCATTTACCTCTTTTTTAGAAGGTTTCCGTCCAACCAGTTTTTTAATAATCAACTCGATTTTTTCCCTGCGGTTGGCGTTCCCTCGAAGACTTTGATACCCCTTTCGAACATCTTTTTTAATACCATACTTCGCCGTGAATATTTCAGTGAAAATATTCTCCTTCTCCTTCTCACTCATAACGAGAGTGTCGTCGAAATCAAATCCTACAGCCTTAATCTTTGCCAATTTCAAGAAACCCTCAAGTTTTATTTTAAAGGAACTTAGACGGCGGAATTAAATAGGTTGCGGTTACTCAAAGGTTACTTAATAAAGTATTTTTTATGTACGAATCTTATTTTAGAGTTGAACAAATTCACAAGAGGTGATTTAATTGAAAATATTCATTGACAGTGCGGATATTCTGGAAATCAAGCAGGCTTATGAGTGGGGTGTCGCCGACGGAGTCACGACTAACCCTTCCCTAATTAAGATGGCTGTGGAAAAGCGTGTGGGGGCGGGTGAAAAAATCAGCATTTCATCTTATCTAAAAGAGATTTTGAAGGTTGCTTCAGGAACTCCCGTAAGCATTGAAGTCACAGAGAAAACAGGTGAAGGCATGGTAGAAGAAGGTAAGAAACTTTTCAAGATGTTCAATTCCGTAGCTGAAAATGTCAACATCAAGATTCCCGTAAATCCTGCATTAGAAGATGCTGATTCAACACACTTCGACGGAATCAAAGCCGTGAAAGAACTTTCAAATTCAGACATCCCAGTAAACTGTACTCTCGTATTCACTCCCGAGCAGGCTCTTTTAGCTGCGAAGGCTGGGGCTGCCTTTGTAAGTCCCTTCGCGGGGAGGATAGACGACTACATCCGGAAGCAAAATAACATCGAGTTCGGTAAAAGCGATTATTTCCCCCAGGACGGTTTTGAAAAGGATGGTTTACTGCTTGAAGACAATGGCATAGTCTCTGGTATTGATCTAGTCGCACAGTGTGTGGAAATACTCGAAAACTACGATCTTGAGGCTGAAGTGATAGCCGCGTCGCTTAGGAATACCCGGCAGGTGAGGGAGGCCGCGCTAGTGGGCGCGCACATTGCGACAATCCCTTTTACCGTCATCGCAGACATGCTAAAGCATTATAAGACTTTCGAGGGTATGAAAGCCTTCATCGCAGACATAGTTCCCGATTACGCGAATTTAGAGTAGTAATGAAAAAAAGTATCACACACGGCCCTGAATTAAAGCTTATTGCACCCTCGATTATCGCGGAAAATCAGGAAGAATTAAGTGCGCTCTTAAATCGAATCGACGGAATCTCCCCAATTTTTCAACTTGATATTATGGACGGGGAGTTCGTGCCTACACGCTCACTCGATTTCGACTTTGTAATTCCCGAAAACGATGCGCACTATGAGGCACACCTCATGGTCGCACGCCCCCGTGAATGGCTGGAAAAGCTTGACGGAATCGCAGGCACAATACTTTTCCCCATTGAAACAAGTCAGAATCCCAAAGCATTGATTGACGAAGCCCGGAAGAAGGGCATGCGCGTAGGTTTCGTACTGAATCCCTATACTCCTGTATCTGCTGTTAAACCAATCCTTGACGATATCGATCAAATGCTGGTTATGACCGTTAATCCCGGATTCTATGGCGCCCAATTCCTTCCGGAAACCTTATCCAAAGTAGCAGAGATCAGACGATTGAAACCAAACATAGACCTTGAAGTCGACGGGGGGATAACAGCCGACACAATCGAAGTTGCAGCCGAAGCTGGGGCAAACAAGTTCGTTTCAGGGTTATTTGTCGTAAAGTCGGAGGATCCGGGCAAGGCGGTGAAAAATTTACTAGAAAAAATCGGCGCTGGCAATTGGAAGAACTGAAAAAATATTTTTTTTGGGTTTGATTCTTCAACGTAATCTGGGTGGCATGCACACATTTTTTCACCGCAGTCTAGGCATTTATTGAAGCATTACTTTATGGGGTTTAGAAATATTACTTGCAGTATTGTAGTGCGAATGCCCCGCACCCTTGCTTGCCGCTGGGAACTGACGGACTGCATTCGACGGGCTGGCAAAGGTTTAGTGAGCCGATTGTGAATCCTTCCTCGCAGGATTGGTCTTCGCATGGTTTATCGAATTCGCCCCCGCAAAGCGTTGTTGTTGTGGTTGAAGTTGTTGAAGTTGTGGTGGTGGATGTTGTTGTCGTTGATGTGGTTGTTGACGTCGAAGTTGATGTTGAAGTGGATGTGGAAGTGACCGACTCGTTTACTTCAGGTTCCATGACATTCTCTTCGTGTGGTATCATAAAGTAGGCTGCCCCGCCCATAGTGATTGTGCCGAGGGAAAACAATATTAGAACCGACATTAATCCCAAAACAATCACCCTCCTCTGGGGTGAATCCGATTCTACTTCGCCTCGATCTCCTGAAAGCGTGTTTGGGCTGTTCTTCCAGAATTTACTTGCATGTTTTGGTTTTGACATTTTAAATTAGTGTAATCCTTGGGTTGCATAATTAAAAATGAGTGTGGTTTCCAAGTGGTAACCAACCCTAAAATGAGTTACCCTACCGATATGACCTCATTTTTATACAGCATAAAGTAATAAAAACCACAATGGTTCGGGTGGCAATCCTTGCGGAAAACTACTATGAAGATTTGGAACTGAATTACCCATACTACCGCCTAAAAGAGGAGGGTTTTCAAGTTGATATCGTAGGCACACGCAAGGGTGTCGTCTACCACGGAAAACACGGCTACCCCGTGAAAAGCGATTATGCGACACGGGATGTAACAGCAGAAGATTATGACGCGGTAGTAATACCTGGAGGATACGCTCCAGACCACATGAGGCGTCACAAGGCGACTTTGAAGTTCGTCCGAGACATGGACAGGAAGGGCAAAGTTATTGCAGCAATCTGCCATGGAGGCTGGATGCTCGCATCAGCCTGCGACATCAAGGGCAAGAAAGTCACCTCCTTTTTCGCCATCCGCGACGACTTGGAGCATGCCGGCGCTAGTTGGGTCGACAGGAAGGTGGTCGTAGATGGCCATATTATTACGTCGCGAAAGCCGGAAGATTTGACTTCTTTTACGGGAGAAATAATTAAAAAACTTAAAAAATGAGGGTTTTAGTCGTATTCTACTCGATGTACGGGCACGTCTTCCAGATGGCGGAAGCCATAGTAGACGGTGTAAAGGAAGTTGAGGGTGTGGAAGTCGAGTTGAAAAAAGTACGCGAAACAATCTCACAAGAAGTTTTGGAAAAATCCGGAGCCTTGAAAGCTCAAAAAGCATTCGAACACGTACCTGAAGTTTCAGTTGATGATCTTGCTTTAGCAGACGCGATCATTTTCGGGACTCCAACCCGGTTCGGGAACATGGCCGGACAAATGCGCCAGTTCCTAGACACTACAGGAAGTCTTTGGGCTAATGACGGCCTCGTAGGGAAAGTTGGGAGCGTTTTTACCTGCTCTGCGACACAGCATGGGGGTCAGGAGACGACAATCACGTCCTTCCACACGACATTGCTCCACCTCGGGATGATCATTGTAGGGTTGCCCTACTCTTATAAAGGTCAATTAATTCTTGATGAGATTGCGGGCGGATCCCCTTATGGGGCGTCAACTATTTCAGGCCCTGGTAAGGGTGAGCGTAATCCTAG
The DNA here is from genome assembly GCA_000402775.1 of Euryarchaeota archaeon SCGC AAA252-I15. GTDB lineage: Archaea > Altiarchaeota > Altiarchaeia > IMC4 > SCGC-AAA252-I15 > SCGC-AAA252-I15. The sequence goes on from AQSC01000023.1 coordinate 10,471, forward strand.
TGAAAATGAGTTGTCTGCAGCGCGTTTTCAGGGTAAATATGTTGCCGAAATCACGAAGAAGCTTGTGGGTGGTGGAAGTGGGTGATAAAAAATTTTTCAGGTGTCACGTTTGTAATGACATTCATCTTGGGGTGGCTGGGCCTGAAAGTTGCCCGACGTGCGGGGCTAAAAACGCTTACGTGGAGATTGAAGTTTTGGAAGCCGAGTTTGTGATGGGATTATGAGGGAGGGTGAATTGATTAAAGTTTGGGGGGTTTTTGTGAAGAAGTCAGACTTCAAGCTCAACCTTGACGCAGAACACGTAACGGGTGTGGCCGAGGGAGTGCTTGCAAATGAAAAGACGTACGGACTCAAACTCTGCCCCTGCCGTCTGAGGGATGGGTCGCGAGAGCGCGACTTGGAGTTAATCTGTCCGTGCAATTTCAAGATTCAGGATGCTTGGCGGGAGAAAGGCCAGTGTTGGTGTGGTCTATTCGAGAAAAAATGAAGATAACATATACTGTATTGATTGGGATTTTATTCTTTTCAGGTTGCTTGGACGGTCAAGCACCTCAAGATCAATTTGCAGGTCAACAACCGGAGTCCATAATCCTGTCTTCAACTTCTACGAGTCTTTCCATTTCCGAACCCTCAACGACCCTTATAACTGAATCAACTACTTCAATTTCAAAACCCGGTTTGCATGAAATTGATTTAGAGGCGAAAAGATTCGAATACACTCCTTCAGAAATCAGGGTAAAGAAGGGGGATATCCTGATTTTAAGGCTGACGAGCACGGATGTGGATCACGGATTCACAATAGACGAATACGATATTAAAGTTGACCTGCCTGCGAAAGAGACCAAGATACTACAATTCACAGCCGACAAAGCCGGTGAATTCGCGTACTACTGCTCGATCTATTGTGGTAGCGAACACGAGTCTATGAAAGGTAAATTAATCGTTGAATAAAGTTAATCTCAGAAATCGCGTACTACCCAGTCCTTGGATTTCCGTTTGTATTACTGCTTGGTATATCCACATTTCTTTGTCTTATAATAACTGCAGCAATCCCCTCTCTTTTGAAAAAGGGATTCCGATTAATACCCCTTAAATGGCATCCTAGAATTGCAGTTTTAAAAATAATCATCGCATTAATCCATGCAACACTCATAATCTCATCCAACAGGTGATTGATACGCTAGGCAAACCGACCCCTTAAAAGGGTCGGTATCTCTATTGGTCGGTTTGCCTGCGTGTAAAAAATTCGGTGGATGGACCCTAAGCGGCCTAGAAGCTGACGGCTTCAGCCGTCGGTTCCGCTGAATTATTTCACATGACCGGGAAAAAAAACAATGGGATTGCTCTTTATGCGGAGACGAGACAGACAACCCAGACAAAGTTTGTATAGTCTGCAGGAAAGGTGAGACTGCAATAAGAGGAGTCGTGGATTTCAAAGATATTGGGGATTAAGCTTGTTGTACTATAATAAAAGTATTTGTATGTCTATATTATGGAGGTTAATATCCTCACAAGGGACTTTCACCCGGATTATAGTGCTGTCGCAAACAAGCTAACCGACTTGGCTGAAGACCTTACTCTCCAAGACGTTAAAGTAACTGTTTATGCTGGTAGACCCTATTACTACTTCCATGGAGAATTCAAGGAAAAAAACATTACAAATCTCAGTGTAAATAGAGTCTGGTCCACCCGATTCGGGAAAGACAATCTTTTATCTCGGTTTGTTGACGAGATGAGTTTTGCAGCGTCAATTTTTTTAAAGCGGGTGTTCGGGAGACGGGAATTGAATGTAATACCCAGCCTACCATTTAGCCTACAGTTGACTGCAATAATCCTGAAAAAGTTGAGGAGTCAAGAATACATAATAATAAACTACGAGCTTATGCCCGAGCTTTTGTATTCGTCTGGCATTTTATCGGATAAGGGTTTTGTTTACAGGTTCCTAGACAAAATGGCCATTACTGTTCTAAGGGGGGCGAAAAGCGCGGTTGCGGTAAGCGGGA
>AQSC01000024.1 GCA_000402775.1 Euryarchaeota archaeon SCGC AAA252-I15
GGATCGTGTTGAAGTAATGTGAATCCTTTCTCGTCGTAGCGGGGTATCAGGTGCCAGTGCACGTGGTTCACCTCGTCCATGTAGAGTAGGTAGATTTTTTCGACGTTTAAGGTCTTGATGAGCGCGTTTCGCACGATGTCCACAACATCCATCAGATACTCGTACTCCCGTCTGCTCAAGCAAGGCAAACGTAAAGAGACTCATCCTCATAAATAATAGCCTCGGGAAAAGGGTCCGGCAGTCTAGAATTAGATTCAATCATTTCTTATCTTAAATGCTTTTTTAACGTGTCTGAAAAGTGCACACCCGTTTCCGAGCTGCTGAGTGCTTAAAAGGTCAGACCCTGTGAAGGGGCCGCCATGAATACCTTGAAAAACCTGGTTGGCAAGTCTTGTTAAACCACTAAAGTCTCCTGACTCTACTGCACCGGGACGGACAACATGCACCATACAATAATTATAGTAATCAGATAAAATAAGGTCGTCTTTGAACTGGTGTTGCTAGAATATGTTGTCGCGTCTCCAGTGGCGGCCGCTTTTCGGGCTGTTTCTGACTTTACGGTTTGTTTTCGCGAAAACCCATACGGGAGCGCGTTTTCTCGTGCGGTTTGCAACCGACAGAATCCTTTTCATAAGCGGGGTTTTATTCCGAGCCATTGTTCCTCTAATATAGGATAAGATTATATAAATACTAAAATGTTTTGCCCGAAATGCGGAAGAAAAGGCGGTGGCATATGCTTAAAGTGCCTGCTTGAGGAAAACCCGGTTAGAATCCACAAAAAGGGTATCGCAGTCTGCGGTTGCGGTCGGATCAAGCACAAAAATAAGTGGATAAAGGATTTGTTGGAGATGCTCACTCCTTTAACTGTGAAAATTGTGGAATTTCCAGACGGAATTGAAGTTGAGGGGGTAAAAATTACCCCTAAAAAAATAGGGAAAACCGTGGAGTGGGATGCAGAATTTAATCTCTCCTATAATGATGAGAAAATTGTGAAAACCATTTCATTGTCGGCACCAAGAATTGATCAAACCTGCCAGTCATGCAAAATGGGCTCTTCCGGATATTATGAGGCAGTCCTTCAGATTAGGGGGAAGCCGCCCCCCATCCTCCCGGACATCAACGAGGTTTCAAACGTCAGTGAATCGAAAAACGGGGTGGACTTCCAATTAAAATCAAGTTCTTACGCGAAACAAATGGCTGCCAAGTATAGGAAAAGCGGTTTTATTGTGAATGAATCCAAGAAAACTTTCGGGCAGAAAGACGGGTTGGAGATTTACAGGATATATTATTCTGTGAAACCCTTTCCTTTCAAAGCAGGAGACGTAATCGAATTTAAAGGTAAGACATACCAGATTACTTCAATTGGAGCGAACACACGTCTTATTGAAGTCTCCAATAATCAATTGAAGAAGGTGCCTTTGAAAGACCTTTTTAACGCGGTTTTAGTCGCCGGAAAAAAAGAGCTTAAACATGTTTTGGTTTCTAATGCTTCTCCCAGTGGAGTTCAGGCTGTCGATACTTCAACGGGTAGGCTATTTGATTTTGGCTTAAATCCCGGCTTTAAGGAGGGGGATGAAGGTTTGTTACTAGAGCATGGGGGGAAATCATTTTTATTGAAGGAGGTTTGATGGTATTACAATGGAAGAGCAGAAGCGTTTTTGGATTATTCTCGCCTTAGTGTTTGTTGTTTATGGGGGGTACCTTGCATTTTCAATGGGGTATTTTACCTCAGGGTCGGATACTCCGCCTGCTCCGGTTAAAAGCGAGGTCACTGGGCCTTCCTCCTCAGCACCCGAACACATACAGGATTTTGTCGACGCGAATGTCAATTTAGTCGACATTTCAATGGAAATCAGCCAAAAACAGACTCAATTCAGCACCGCTCAGGCAAAATTGTATGAACTAGGGTTTAATGAATTAGACGAAAACGAGAGGAGTAAGGCTGTTGAGGATGCGTTGATTGTTGTAGATTCGAATGAGAAGCTTTTAAACGAAATCATCGAGCTTAACAATCAGGAGGACTATCAAATCAACGAGCTTGCATCCCTTGTTGAAAAACTTGTAGGCCCTGAAGGGCAGGCTGCCCGCAATATCGTGGTGAATCTTAAAAAACAGAATTATTTCAAGGCACAATATTTCATCGAGTCTCAAGTTCTTTTAAATCAAACTCAATGGAATCTTTTGAAGGTGAGGGATAACGAGTTGGACGGGCTGGTTGAATTAGACCACTCCCAAGCTAAAGGATATCTTATGAACCAGATTAATTCCATGGATGATGCTAAGAAGGCTGCCGAACAATTCAAGGCTATTATGTCAAAATGAAGGTTGTAGTTGCAATCCCTGCTTTCAATGAGGAAAATACTATAGGAGAAGTTGTTGCCAGCATACCAAGAGACATCGCAGATAAGGTTGAAGTTGTCGTGATTGATGACGGCTCAACCGACAACACGGTTTCTGAGGCGAAAAAAGCAGGTGCAGACAAGATCGTCTCGCACAACCAGAATCTGGGCTTAGGCTGGGCGTTCAAACGGGGGCTTTCCGAAGGAATCGAGCTTGGAGGCGACATTATAATAAACATTGACGCTGACGGACAGTATGTTGGTGAGGAGATTAGAAAACTCGTCAAGCCGATTATGGACGGGAAAGCGGATATTGTTTTAGGCTCAAGGTTCGCAGGCAAAATCGAACATATGACGTACACTAAAAGAGTGGGGAATTTCATCGCAACCAAGATGACCCGGTTCTTATCGTCGGCAAAGATTACGGACGCTCAAACAGGTTTCAGGGCTTTTTCCCGGGATGCTGCAATGAGGATGAACATCCTGTCTTCATACACCTACACCCAAGAAACTATTATTCAGGCATCGCATCAGGGACTTTCCATCCGGGAGGTTCCGGTAACATTTAAAAAGAGGACGGGTGAATCCCGGCTTATTTCAAACGTTTTTTTGTATGCCGCAAAGTGCGGTTACGCCATGTTGAAGACTTATCTAGATTACAAGCCGTTGAGACCGTTCACTTTTATGGGTTGCCTGATAATCCTTTCGGGATTCATCTCAGGCCTCATCGGTGGTCTCAAATACCTTATAATCGGATTCTCGACCAACCAGATACCATACCTCATAGTCTCTGTCATCCTCCTTATAGTCGGATTTCAGTTGATAATACTTGGCATCGTCACCGACATGGTAAATTCAAACCGAAGGATTCTGGACGAGATAATTTATAACGTGAGGAGAAGGAAAGCGTAGCACCGTAAAAAAAATTTTCCGTGTTTGACATGAAGATTTTTCTCGTAAACCCACCGTTCATAGAAGTCTACGGCCCCTACAGGGAAGCTGCAAAGCTCGGAGCCCAACCCCAGATGCCTTTAGGGTTGGCTTATATTGCGGCAGTGGCAAGGGATTTAGGTCACGATGTTGTTTTACTCGACGCTGATGTTGAGGGTCTATCCATTGATAAGGTTGTGGAAAAAGTTGGGGATGCGAAACCCGATCTAGTGGGTGTTTCAGCGACAACACCGATTTATTCCAATGGAAGGGAAATTCTTGAGAAGGTTAAGGAGGTCAATGGCGAGATAACGACCGTTCTCGGAGGATTCCACATTACAGCTCTGCCCAAGGAGACCATGGAGGAGTCTGAGGCCGTAGATTACGGGATAATAGGGGAGGGGGAGGATACCTTCAAGGAATTGATTGACGTTTTATGTGGGAGAAAAGATGTGAAGGATACTGCCGGTTTAGCTTACCGGGATGAGAAGGGTAGGATAACGGTTAATAAGAGACGGAAGCCAATACAAAACTTGGAGTCTGTACCTTACCCCGCAAGGGACTTACTGAAGACTGGGCGGTATATTTGGGGCATTCCGGGTAAAGGCCTTGTTCCCGTAACCTCGATAATTACTACTAGGGGTTGTCCTTTTCAATGTATTTTCTGTGGCGTCGACACGATGTTCCCAGGTAAACCGCGGTACAGGCTAGTGGATGATATTTTGGATGAGATTGAATCAGTCATAAGCCTGTTTTCGATTAATCACTTCATGTTTTCGGATGACACCCTTACTTTGAATAAAGAGCGGGTTTTGCGGTTTTGCAGGCAAGTGAGGAAAAGAGGCTTGGATTTCACTTTTGAGGGGTATACTAGAGCAGACTGTGTTGACAAGGAGATTTTACAAGAGCTTAAGAGTGTTGGCTTGTTGAGGTTGAGTTTCGGCGTTGAATCGGGAAACCAAAAGATTCTTGACGCAATAAAGAAGGGTACAACACTCGGCCAGTTGAAGAGGGCGTATGAATGGTGCAGTGAATTGGGCATTGAATCTCGCTGCTCTTTGATGATAGGCCACCCCTTTGAGACTAGGGAGACTGTGGAGGAGACTTTGAAGTTTGTGACTCGCGAGCTTAAGGTTTATCAAGCTTACGTTAACATTACGACCCCGTACCCCGGGTCTGAATTGTATGAATTGGCGAAAGAGGGTTACGGCGGTTTGAGGTTGCTAACTGATGACTGGTCCCAATACAGACGGTATGGTAAGGCTGTCATGGAGATGAACGACTTGGATTCTAAAGACTTGGTTAGATTGCAGAAGAAATTTTACTTAAGATTTTACCTAAGACCCCACATCATAGTGTATAATATTCGACGGGCGGGATTTAAGGCAGCGTTGGTTAACACAATCGGATTTCTTAGAAGTGTTTTCTCCCGTGAGAAATCCTAATTTAACCGGTAATATTATAGAGGAATATTGAGTAGCCGATCTTCTTGTAGGGTGTTTGATTTAGAAGCCACCCATTGCATTCAGTATCCCTTAAAAGATTTGCTACGTGGATGGCAATAACCCCGGATTGTTCACCGCATTCAAGAGGCTTATAACTTAAACCATAGTATCCTGGGTCGGCAGTATTATATTTACTGTAATACAAGTTGGTTATGTTGTTTTCATTCACATAACCTGCCAAACCCAACATGTCCTGACCCCAGTCTAAGTCGCTTACGACCACAAACCGATATCCTTTGTCAGCTCCCCCCGCAAATGCATTGAAGTATGAAATGTAATGCGGGTAAATCGAAAGCGAAGAATAAATGTAGATTATACAGAGAGTGTAGAGGATTCTTCTATCTAGTTCACTTACTATGCGAGAAGCATAGACGAATAGTAGGGGGAATGTGGGGAGCGCGTGCCTTAATCCTATATTGACGTTTCCTTGCGATAGAATTATGAAGTAGACGAATACTGGAATCACGATGAATAGTATGTCTAAAATGTTTGTCTTTTTCCTGAAATGCTGGATGGTCGCTATGAGAAGGAATAAGAGCAAGGGTATGGGATTTTTGATAAGGAAGACGAGGGGGTAGTAGAACCAGAATCCACTACCCATTACTTTCCCTAAAAAAAATGTGGGATGGCCTCGTGCACTGTGATACATTCCGTAATCCATGCCCAACACGTATGCGTATGGAAGCGGGACCAGAATGTCATTAAGCGGTGTTACTTGGAGAATTCTACCAATTGGACTTAAAAGTTGATAAGATTTTAACGGTCGCAAAGTCCCCTGGAGACCGTAGGCAAGGTTTATGACGAGCAATGCTGAAACTATTAAAATCAGGATCCGGGAGACATACTTTTTCAAGAAATTTTTTGTGGAAGAACTTTCCTTTATAGAATACGCGAAAACCATGATCAGGTAGACGGGTACTAGCATTAATGCAGATATCTTCGACACTAATGCCAGTCCAAAAGAAAGTTGTGAAAGAAATAGGTTTAGAGCCGACGGGTTACGCGCGTTAACCCACAGATAGTATACTGCAATGAACATGAAACAGGTACCGCCCAAGTCGGTCGTCACAAGCTGGGAGTGCGCCAGTATATTGGGATTCAAAACATAGAGGAAGAGCGAGAAAAAACCCGCCTTAAAACCGAAAAGTTTTGTGGCCCAAGTAAATACGTAAGCTGCAAGAAGTACGGATAAAAGTATTATTGCCAATCGAGTTAAGAAAATGGCCTGACCAGTCTTCTCATAATCTCCGTATAGTAGCCTATTTCCCAGAGTCCAATGACTGGTCTTATACCAGTCTACACTGTCTCTCGAAAACTTAAGCCCGTCAATAAATAGCAATGGAAAAGCCCCAATAGAGCGGACAAGCGGCGGATGCTCCATCGATGATAAACCCCCCAACCTGAATTCACCTTCCGCGATATAAGCGTATCCCCCTCCGATATGGCCTGGCTCGTCATAAGTCGGATTTTTATAGCCCATGCTTAACACGCATTGGAATACAAGCAGGCTTAAAAGGAGTAGTATTGCGATAATTTTCTTTCCGTCCAGATTCAGCTTGTAGAGGATAGTATGGAAAATATTAAACAGGAATATTAGGGGTAGTAGCACTATAATGCGCGATGCAATCAAGTTTCCGCTGCCCATGTCTGTTTTAGCTTTAACCAAGTACTCTGGACCCACAAGTTTCGCGTCTGCCCAGTTGGCGTGGTCTCCGTATCCTCCGCGGTCGCCGCCGTCTGTTACGACCAGCTTAAGCTCGGAGACGTTTTCCACCGAAGCGATAATGCTGTCAGGGCCCATGCCTTTTTTCAAAAGCCTAGTTTCAGCCAGGAGTTTCCCGTCACCATAAACTTGAAAGACGACACTTCCATACTGCACTTCATCATCCACTCCAACAAAACTCACGAAACGAGAAGCCTTCAAACCACGCAAATCATAAACAATCTCAGAATGAGAGTGAGTGCCCAAACCACGGCAAAAATACTCTCCGTTAATGAAAAGGGAATTATCACCCACACTACCCGCATAAGTTAATACACCCCAACCCTGCCTTGCGGAAACAGGAAGAAGATCGCTCAAATACAAAACACCCTCTTCACTATTACAAAAATTCGGGTTGGGAGCAAACATGAGGGAAATAAACACGATTATGATTATCAATGCCTTTCTAGTTAGATGGTTTTCGAGATAAGGTCTGGTGTTACTCCATGCGAGTTGTGTCATATAATGTGATGCGTAAATGAATGCTGCAAGATTTACCAGGCATAGAATCAGTACTTCATTGTCTATTCCCGCAAATAAGTGTGCACCCCAATAACCGTAGTCCGATGAGAGTACGTGAACAAGGTTTAGGAAATAGGTTACAGACAACACTAGGTAACATGAAAATACTTTGCGATTGGACGTAATAATTAATGCGGCTACCGAAAGAGCATAGAATAAATACCGGTCATATATCCTTGTGGGAAGCATGAAAAAAGAGAACTCAATGAAAAAAGCAGCGAGGAAAATTGATTTACGAGACTTGGCACTAAAAAGGTAAATCAAGGTTAAAAGGTATGCAATAGAAAATAATCCCACACCCACTTTGTGATAATCTATGGGTCCAAACAGAAGTGAGTTATATACTATATCTTGGTCGTTTAATCCAAGAAACCAGTTTGTATCATCAATATCAATACCCTTGACAATTGTGATTAACCTCCATGTGTTGTAGGCATTGCCTGTGGCGATTGGCCTGATATTTAGGGATTTTTCCCAAACCCAGAAATATATTTCTTCACCTTGACCGGAAATCAGGAAGGGTGATAGCACTATCATAAAAGTTAGAAGGGACAGTATGAGGGAATACACAACTTTTTTAGGATGATTGAAACGTAATGTATTTACTAAAAGGAGTGGGCCAATAACCAGAACTTGAAGTTTTGTTAACACACCCAGAGAAAAAAAAATCCAGGATAATTCAGGTTTTTTATTATATGCGAAGAGCAAGGTAAGTATTGTAAAAAGTCCTGCAACTGCCCCCCATTTCCCCCAATAGGCAGACAAGTAGATTACTCCGGGATTGAGCAGATACAATCCCGCACCGATTATCGCCAGGTTATAGCCTTGATTCTTTTTTAAATATAAAAGGAGTATTAATCCGATTATCATATCTGCCAAAACTCCCGGCAGTTTTAGAAAATATATTATGTTGGTTTCCTCGGGAAAGAGGTTTTTTAATGCCACATTACCCCCCATGAGAATAGTCCAAAGCGGTGGGAACCTTAGGTCAGTTTTTTCATAAATTTTTAGTATTCCGTGCTGGTCAATCGCATTAAACCACCTCTTATGGAAGGCCATATCCGTTCCGTGTCCGGGAGTTGGTAGGAAATAAAGGCGTATTAAACATGCGGTTGAGAAGAGGATAAGGATTAGTATAGCCTTTTTTTTACATAATTTTTCACCAGAAACAGACATAAAGTAAAAATAGTATTTAGCATATAAATTAGAATAGATAGCTTATGTCATTGCCGAACATAACGGTTCTGCTTCCCGCTTATGACGAAGAGGGAAACATCGGAAAATTAATACCCCGCATAAATAAAACCTTAGTGGAGAATAAGCTTTCATACAATATTCTAGTAGTAGATGACGGGTCGACAGACAAGACTGGTGAAATTCTTGAGAAACTCTCAACTGAATTCCCGTTGAGTATCGCAAGGCATGCAAGAAACAGGGGGCTTGGTACGGCATTAAAGACAGGATTTAACGAGATTTTGTCAAAAAAGAGCAGCACTGACGTGATAGTTGTTATGGACTCTGATAATACCCATGATCCGAATTCAATAATAGAAATGCTCAAGGGAATATGGGGAGGCAACGACGTTGTAATAGCTTCCCGTTACAAATCAGGAAGCAGGGTTTCAGGAGTCCCCAAAATCAGAAGACTCGCCAGCAAAGTCTTAAGTTTAATAATGAAAAGATTATTTCCAGTAAATAACGTTTATGACTACACTTCAGGTTACAGGGCATATACTATCAAGAGCATTGAAAAACTAAAGGAATTTAAAGGTGAAAAATTCCTCATGTCTACTGGATTCGTAGTGATGGTTGAATTACTAATAAATTTATCCGAAATTGGGTGTGCTTTTTCCGAGGCCCCCATAAAACTTGAATACGGAGAAAAAAAAGGGAAAAGCAAGATTAAGTTCTTTTCAACCGTTTTAGAATATCTAAAGTTCATCAACTCAAGACGTAAATCCATATAAATGAAAACATGTGTGATACTGGGTACTCGGCCGGAGATAATTAAACTCTCTCCAGTAATCCAAGCACTAGAAAAAGATAATTTAGAGTACGATATTTTGCATACTGGTCAACATTATTCGGAAAGACTTGATAAAATATTTTTCAAGGAACTTGGATTGAGAGATCCTGATATGAACCTTAAAACAGGTTCAGGTTCCCACGCTACCGAAACTGCAAGGATGCTTTTAGGTATTGAAAAGGCATTGATTAGACTAAAACCGGATACTGTCCTAGTTGAAGGAGATACAAATACAGTACTTTCAGGGGCGCTTGCTGCTGCTAAGCTTAATACCCCAATAGTTCACGTTGAAGCGGGACTGAGGTCATATGATATGAATATGCCTGAAGAGATAAATAGAGTCCTTACAGATCACATGTCAACCATCCATTTCCCCCCCACTAGAGAGGCAGAGGAAAATCTTTTCTCAGAAGGGATATTCGGGGAAAATGTTCACGTTACAGGAAATACTATAGTGGATGCATTAACTCAAAATAAGAAAAATATTGACAACTCCGCCATCATTGAAGAATTAAACTTAACTAAAAATGATTATTTCGTGTTAACAATACACCGACAGGAAAACGTAGATAATTTGAAAAGAATCAGGGCTATATTAGAGGGTGTTATGGCAGTGAAAAAACAATACGGTAAACGTGTGGTTTTCCCGATTCATCCCCGCACAAACAAGATGCTAAATTCTTCCAAATTGAATTCCAATGCCTTGGACTTAATCGAGCCTCTTGGATTCTTTGATTTTGTAAGACTTGTGAAGGACTCTAAACTTGTTTATACAGACTCTGGGGGAGTTCAGGAAGAAGCATGTATAGTAAGCACACCTTGTGTTACTTTAAGAGATAACACTGAGAGGCCGGAAACGATAAATGTCGGATCTAATATCCTGTGCCAAGCAAACGCAGAAGACCTATTGAAAAAGACTAGTAAGATGATTGGAAACTCATCATGGAGCCAACCATTCGGAGATGGGAAAGCGGGTGAAAAGATTATCAAGCTGACTTCAGATTACTTCAAGGAATAGAGGGTTAACATGGCTGGTGAAAGTGTTTGGGATAGATACTTTGAAAAAAAAGGGTACGTATCAGATTACGATGAAAGATACTTTAACTTTGTGAAAAGCTCCAGAAATTTACCGAAAAAATCCAAAGTCCTTGAGGCGGGGTGTGGTAGTGGGAGGACTCTAATAAATTTTAAGGATTCATTCGTCGTGGCATTGGACATAAATAAAACCGCCTTAATTAAAGCAAGACACAACCTTATCGAACAAAGTCACGGCCTGGTTTTAGGAGACATTCAAAATCTACCTTTCAAAGGAAATAAATTTACATTAGTCTATAATTCAGGAGTAATAGAGCATTTTAAATACCCTAAAGACTTTAAAGCGGTAAGTGAGATGACTAGAGTTTTAAAAAATCGCGGGAGATTGATTATCATTGTTCCGAACAGCCTTTGCTTGTGGTATGTTTTCGGAAAGAAAATCGCGCAAATCCTCGGAAAATGGAGATATGGTTATGAAGGATCATATAATCCTCATAGGCTAAACAAGTTAGTTCGGAAGGCAGGATTAAAAGATGTTTCGAATACTGGGCTGTTGCTTTTTCCGCCATCAAACAACGGTTTTAATCAGATTTACCCGAAAACATTCTCTAAAATATTTAAGAAAATTGAAAAAGTTCTAGGTAGGTTTAACGCATATTTTGCATACGCATTAGTCGTAACTGGCAGAAAATACTCCTTCTAAATTCAAATCTTGGTGCAGAGGCAAACATAATCGGTTGCATAAAACCTTGATGGAACCGCTAATACCTCATTGAAAACGAATAAACCTTTAAGATACTCCTCTAAAACATTCAAGTCAAAATCAATCAAGTGACCGGGTGTTCTCTTTGGAGATAAACGACCCAGGAAAAGCTTACCAAGTCCAAAGGAATTTGCCGCTTCCTTAAGCCGCAACACTTTTTTCTCGTCGGGGATTCCAACAACAAGTTTTCCTTCTTCGCGCAAAACCCTGTGTATTTCAGATACAATTGACTGGGGAGTTAGCATGTGCTCTAAGACGTGCACGCAAACAACAAGATCGAATGAGTTCGATTTAAGTGGAATATTTATGGCATCACCGTTTAAAAGAATGCTCCTAACCGTTCTTTCACTCGCGTCTGAAATTGCCTTTCTGACTATGTCCAGCCCAATGATAGTTCCTAATTTTTTCCTCTCAAGCTCATGAAGCAGGAATCCATCTCCACATCCAACTTCAAGGATTTTTAATGCTCCCGTCTTTTCGGCTAGTTTGGCTGAAATCCCGGTACGCTTATTTTGTACGTACCTAATAAATGGGTTGGGATGACGATGGCATAGTATCGGCGGGTAATCCTTATAGATGTCTTCCTGAAATTTCCTATAATCCATTTTAAGTCTTTATTAGTTTCGCGTCTGCCCAGTTGGCGTGGTCTCCGTATCCTCCGCGGTCGCCGCCGTCTGTTACAACCAGCTTAAGCTCACTGACTCCTTCGACGGACACGTCCACTTCCTCGGGCCCATCAGCCTTACGCATTAGCTTGCTTTCAAACAAACGGACGCTATCACCCAATACTATACTGCAATATGGCTTTCCTCTGGTGATAATATTATTTTACTGGAAAGAAACGATGAAGCATCAGTATAAATTCGACCGCGAAAAAACATTGGTGGCCCTAGCACTTGTTGTTGCATTACTCCTAAGATTGTATCTTGCACCACTACCCGGGTTTGTGGGTGACTACGAGGGGCACAAACAATGGAGTTATGCGTTGGTCCACTATGGGTTTAATTCAATATACGATCTGCAAGACACTCTAGTATCCATAAGGCATGTTGATTATCCCCCATTATACTTGTATCTTTTAAAATGTACGGGGCTTATATACAAATTTTTCCATTCCTCTGGATTCGAACATCCAACTGACATGTCCACCACTTTCGTTAAAGCACCCTCCATACTAATTGAAGTATTAACCGCCCTAATCATCTATCTTATCCTGAGAAGGAGAACTTCATTTAAGACGAGTTTTTTTTGTATGATGGCATATGCCGGAAATCCTGCAATAATCTATAATACGGCCTTATGGGGTCAGGTTGATGCATTTGGAGTTTTTTTCGCAGTTCTTTCCCTAGGTTTCCTCGCTAGTCGAAGGTTTGGTTTATCAGTGTTCTTTATAGTTGCAGGTATTTGCATGAAGATTATGGTTGTTGTCCTCCTACCGCTCATTTTTTATGTTATATTTAGGAGTGAGGGAGTGGAGAAAACACTGAAATGTATTCTTATCGGTTTTCTATCTCTGGTTCTCATACTTCTTCCGATAATATTTACAGGTCAACTAGATTTAATGTTAAATAAGGTCTTAAGGTCGTCAGGACCTTATTCTTTCGTGTCAGTGAACGCCTACAATCTTTGGAGGCTGACTTATCCCGAAGAAGTGGAGCGGGTCTACCGGAGTGCTCCGTCAGACAATAATCCCGTTCCATTGATTCCTTTTTTATCCTTTAAGGATATCGGTCTTATCCTCTATGGATTATTTACGCTGTATATTCTCTTTTTCAAAATGGGTAAGAGGTTTGATTGGGATGTAATATTCTATGTTGGCTTTCTCCTCTTTTTTGGATTTTTCATGTTGCCGACGCGAATCCATGAACGATATCTCTTTCCGGTTTTCGCCTTGTTAATCATCCCTGCCCACAGAGATAGGAAACTTCAGATTATTTATGTGATATTAACCCTCACCTACTTTATTAATCTCACACACGTACTCACAACGTATTTTAATTATTTTGGGGCTGGAGTATATGCCCGGGTTTTAGGAGAGGTTAAAATCACTGCTTTTTTGAATACTTTAATCTTCTTCTATGTTCTTGGGTTGTCTTTTAATTCAAAAGATTCTCTCCTTAAGGAGGTTAAGTATGTACGGTATCTTTTTTTAGTCGGGTTGTTGATAGCGTTATCTTCTCTGATTTTATCAAATTATTCCTGTGAAAAAGACGTATTCAAAGAAGGCCTATTTTTAAGCGAACTAAATCATGTGTCTGCGGTTCAAGGTTATGGTGTTTTGTCTAGGGATAGTAGTGTTGACGGTAATCCTATTCTGTTGGGTGGTAGGCGTTTCTGTCGTGGTTTGGGTACGCATAGTGTGTCTGAGATTATTTACGATGTTTCTGGTGTGGATGCCTCTCGTTTTCAGGCGTGGGTTGGCGTCGATGACGAGGTCCGGTATGGGAGTGTCACTTTTGAAGTTTGGGGTGATAGCGTCCGTTTGTTTGAAAGCAAGCTAATGCGTAAGGCTGATGGGCCCGAGGAAGTGGACGTGTCCGTCGAAGGAGTCAGTGAGCTTA
>AQSC01000025.1 GCA_000402775.1 Euryarchaeota archaeon SCGC AAA252-I15
CGCAAGATTTCAATATTTTTATGGCGCACACTTTCCCAATTGGGCAGTAATCCATCGAAAGAACTATTAACTGATTGGGAGTTAATGACTCTGATCCTTCACAATCATTGAGGAAGCGGATACTGTATTCGATTATCAGTGGTGTTTTATTGGGATTATGTTTCTACACTTACATCTACTTTTGGACGTTTATTTTGGCAGGAATGTTCGTGTTGACGGTAATATTCTTATTGAGGCATGAAGTTGATTATGTCAAACAGATTATCCTTTCAGGGTTAATAGGGTTTGTCACTTCAATACCTTTCTGGCTAAACTTTATGGCGTTCAGGGCGTTACCCTACTCGCAGGATATTCTGGCTAAAAGCAGCGTGGAATATGGGAGAACCCTGACGATACTATCTTTTCCTTACCTCCTGTTTGCATTCTGTTACTATCTCTTATATAAAAAGAGAAATGTTTCTTTTTACTTCATATGGTCTTTTATCATCGGCGGAATATTATGCAGGAACCTTCAACTAGTTACTGGATATACTGTTCAGAGTGAACACTGGTCTTATAATGTCTTGGATCCATGGATTCTCATATCACTGGCGGTCTTGTGGGCGGATATTATTCAAAACAGATTTAAGGGGGTGCGTTTAGTCGGGCTTAGCAGGGGAGTGTGTGTTCTCTTAATAGTGTTGATTCTTTCTTTTGGATTTTTTTCTCAGAAAGGATTTGCGGATTTAAGATACCCGCATTATACACTCGATTCTAGCATGATGGATTCATTTAATTGGTTGGATGATAACACTCAGAGGGATTCTGTGGTATTGAGTGACTACGAGACTGCAGCCTTGATTCCTGTTTACACTCACAATAATGTTTTCACTCCGTATGCGCTTGTTACTTTAATGCCTACTGGAGAGATGGAGGAGCGGATGATGATAGCTCTTAAGGTATTCAACGCTTCGCAGGAATACTTTAGGAATTACGTGAACACAACGAGGGTATATTATTACATCAATCATTTAGAGAATGTTACATACATTACGCCTCCTACAGCAATATTCGATTTAAAGCAAGTTAAGGGGAAACGTGGGTGGAGGCCGATGTTTTCGGAAGAGACTCAAAACAGATTGAATGAGAGATACGGGGATTACGTGCTAAACATTACAGACGTAGTCGGGAGATACAGGGTGGACTACGTTTACTGTGGAATATGTGAGAAAAAAATGGGGGATGTTAATTTAGATGAATGCGATTGGCTAAAAGAAGCATACTCTAACGGTAATGTGACAATATACCAGATTGTGTGAAAATAAGTTATGTCAAGAACCACCGGTCTTAAAAACAGGTGGCATGGTAAGGTGGTTCTTGACAGAAGATTTCCCGTAAGTCCAACACCACACGCCACCAGTTATAAACTGGTGGAAATCTATGATTTATAGCTTTCCTCAAGTTCTTTTTTCATAAGATCCAGTGAGATAGTGGAATCAGTTTTTCCAAGGGTTTCATCACGTTCAACAGGATTTCGATCATATGTGAGCGCTCTTACCGCATCGATGTTTTCAGGGAGGACTATGGAGTCTTGCGGGCACATGAGAGTCACCCACGCTTGTTTACCTTCTCTAAGAGTTATGTATGACCCTGATGAGATGACGGCCAGGATTATGTCGCCGCCGGGGAAAAGCCGTGCATCAAGTTTGTTGAGCCGTCTAGCCCTCTCCTTTAATTCGGCGGTGTTGGAGGCTGTTTCAAGGAGTGCTACCCGATTATCATTTATAAAAATTTTTTCAAACTCTTTTTTTGTCGGAGCCTTATCTTTAAATGTTATCTGTAAATCGTGGACGTGCATGAGGGATACGGGAGCCTTGTAAGCTCGTGAATACGCCTCTACTTCCATGACTGTTTGAAGGTCTGGGGCATGGTGTGAAGGAAGATTCAATCCAACTTCAATGTCGTCTAATATTATCTTGCCTTTCATACCCGGGTCTAACGCCCTTCGAATGAGAGAGACGTTTAGAAAGTCGATTTCGAATCCTGCTTCAGCTATTGCACCGTTTACCCTTGCAAGGGTTGTAGTATTGCAGGATACACACCTAAGATAAGGGTTGTCAGTCCCGGCAACTTTCTTGCATTCATCATAGTTTGTCCGTGTGTTAAAGGATTTTCCAACATCCGTTTTCTCACCGCCCTGAAATATCACCCCTACTTTCTCATTGTTTTCCTTGTTGTATGGGCTGTAATAATCGGATTTGTTTTTAGCTCCGATCTTGTTTCCTGAACAATCGATTATTACGTCTGATTCCTCGATGAGATCTTCGATAGTGCCTCCCACATTCTCTTTCCCAAGAGCATCCTCGAATTTTTTAACGGCTTCAGGTAATCCGGGTTTGCCCTCTTTTGATGCAGCATACATCTTATGGCCTTTTCGGTTTATCCATCTGGCAGCCCAGTCTGGTGAAGTTTTCGCCCCGCCGATAAATTCCATGTCGTCTTGCTTTTCCAAAGCCCATACTAATTTGTGTCCAATCGTTCCAGGTCCTACAATCCCAATTTTTGTCTTTGCCATTTTCAAAATTATTCCGAGTAAGTTGAAATTAAATTAATTCCGTTTATCATTGCGTCAACTGAAGCAAGGATTATGTCCGAACCCGTACCCTGTGCCGTAACAATCCGATCTTTGCTTTTAAGCCTAACTTCAATGCGAACTATTGCGTCAGATCCACCGGAAATGGCATCTACGTGATAATCTGTAAGTTCAAACGGTATATCCCGTGTAGCATGCCGTATGGCATTAATCGCAGCATCGACAGGTCCCGTCCCGACTGAAGACTCAACGACTTCTTCATCACCCACACGCAACTTGACTGAAGCTGTGGGAGTGAACTTGTTCCCGGCAACAGCTACAAGCTCTTCAAGCCTAATTTTACACTCTTTTTCAGAGCCTAAAACAGTCTGGGCTATAGCGTCAAGATCAACTGAAGTAACCTTCTTCCCTTTATCTCCAGTATACTTTACTTGCTCAAAAATACTCTTCAATTGATCGTCAGAAACCTTAATTTTCAGATCATTTAAAAGCGCCTGAACTGACTTTAATCCAACGTGCTTTCCCAAGACAAAACGTCTAGAAGCTCCAACTAACTCAGGTTTAATTAGCTCATAAGTCTCAGGTTTTTTGAGGATCCCGTCAACATGGATTCCAGCCTCATGAGTGAAAGCGTTATCCCCCACAATAGCCTTATTGGGGGCAACTGGAATACCGCACAATCTTTCGACAAGATCCGAAACCTGGCGAAGCTTCTCAGTCTTAATCGAAGTTTTCAAGCCGTAACCCAACTTCAATACCATCACAACCTCCTCAAGACAAGCATTGCCAGCTCGCTCTCCAAGCCCGTTCACTGTTACGTCTACGAAAGTTGCTCCACTTAAAACAGCGGCAACCGTGTTTGCGGTTGCAAGACCTAGATCATCGTGACAGTGAACTCCAACAGGGACCTTTGACTTAGCCGAAAGTTTCTCGAAAACATTCCTCGTGTTTTCAGGAAGAAGCGTTCCAACAGTATCCGCCAAAGTAAACCTGTTTGCCCCTGCTTTTTCACCCTCAGACAAGACCTTAAGCAAAAATTTTAAATCCGTTCTAGAACCGTCTTCAGTACAAAGATCGACTTTAAGGCCATGATCCCGTGAATACTGGATACAATCGGAAATAGCCGCTAAAACCTTGCCTTGGTCACTCTTCAACTTGTATTTAATGTGCAGGTCGGAAGTCGGAGCCACTAGAAAAACTGAATCAACTCCGCACTCTAAAGCTAAATCAATGTCCGACCGCATAATCCTTGCAAAACTTGAGACTTCTGCTCGAAGACCCTCAGACGCGACTTTTTTGATGGACTCACGCTCACCCTTAGAGGTTATGGCAGAGCCCGCCTCAATGACGTCAACGCCGAGATCATCTAATGCACGGGCAATCTCAAGCTTCTGATCAATTGTAAGCGATACACCAGGAGTCTGCTCCCCATCCCGTAAAGTGGTGTCTAAGACACGTATCTTCTTAGCCATGTTTAAGGTGAGGGTAATACTTAGAAGAAAACCTAATAAAAATCTTTGAATTCTTTTTTTACATTAAATAGAGATAAAAGTAATCATGAAAATCAAAACCTCGGACGGAATCTCCGAGTATCGTTCCACCTGGATGGAAGACGGAGTCTTGAAACTCATAGACCAGCCTAAACTCCCACATGAATTCAAAATATTTGAATGCAAAACAGTGGACGAGGTTGCGAACGCCATAAAGACCATGGTCGTGCGGGGGGCGCCAGCCATAGGAGCGACTGCGTGCTATGGCATGGCCATCGCAGCATTAACTGGTGAAGACCTTGATGGTGCTTCAGAAAAACTTGCGAAAACCCGCCCCACAGCCCACGACCTATTTGACGCTCTAGAATACTTTAAAAAAAACTTTAAAGACGGTGACCCCGTGAAAATCGCCGACGACTATGCAAACCAGGGAGCACGCCGCTGCGAGCTCATCGGCATTCACGGGGCGAAATTGATCAAAGACGGGATGAAGCTGCTAACACACTGTAATGCGGGAGCCATCGCCACCGTTGATTGGGGCACTGCTTTAGCTCCGATGCGTGTTGCGAAAAATGAGGGCAAGAATATTTTTGTTTGGGTTGATGAAACGCGCCCAAGGTGTCAGGGTGGCAGGCTTACGGCTTGGGAGTTGGGTCAGGAGGGCATTGATCACGCCGTTATCGCTGATAATGCTGCGGGATTTTTTATGAGAAACGGTGAAGTTGATCTTGTGATTGTCGGAGCCGACAGGATCGCTTTAAACGGTGATGTCGCAAACAAGATAGGAACTTATGAGAAGGCAGTGCTCGCCAGGGAAAATGGGGTCCCTTTTTACGTGGCTGCACCTTCGACAACGATAGATAGAAAGCTTGAATCTGGGGATGAAATCCCGATTGAAGAGCGTTCTGGAGATGAAATTCATTTTATTTGGGGTTTTAATGACGGTGGTTTGAGGTCGAGGGTCAGGGTAACTCCCAAAGATTCACCTGCCAGAAATCCCGCCTTCGACGTTACTCCCGCAAGATATATTACGGGGATAATTACCGAGGAAGGTATTTTCAAGCCCAACGAGATTTAAAATGATTCCCCTAAATGAGATTGAGCAACAAAAGGAGAATCCTCTTTTTATTGACGTTTTTTTCGTAATCGCGTTGATCGCAGTTCTTGCCTTTTTCGGATTTAAAATATTCAACCATTACTCAGACTACGAGATCCACATAAACTTGAACGATCCCTCTGTCAACATATCAAAGATCGTTCCAAAATGTTTTTCCGATTCAGATTGCGGAGTCTCCCAGTATTTTGGGGAATTTTACTGTCGCGGAGACTTGATCGTCCGAGATTTTCTTAATGTGTCTTGTCTGAATCCAGGACGTAAAAATGCTAGGTGTGTCAAGAAAACAGAGCGAGTGAAACTTAATGAATGCAACTTCGAAGAGG
This sequence comes from Euryarchaeota archaeon SCGC AAA252-I15, assembly GCA_000402775.1. Lineage (GTDB taxonomy): Archaea > Altiarchaeota > Altiarchaeia > IMC4 > SCGC-AAA252-I15 > SCGC-AAA252-I15. The sequence continues at coordinate 5,503 of AQSC01000025.1, forward strand.
AAGTCTGCTGGATGGGGGAATGTACGCAAATCACATGCACTAACGGATTCTGGGATTTAGGAGAAATAGGAATAGACTGTGGCGGAGCCTGTAGGATATGCAATGATTCGGAAGGTGAAGTAATTCCAGAAGCTGAGTACTGCTCTAACCTTGAAGACGATATTCACCAAAAAGCGCTTGTAGCACAGTTGACTTACATTCAAAATGAGACTATAGATAATGTTTCTATAGACTGGTTTAAAGTTACTTACGACTCTACTCCACCCCTGAATAATTCATATGAAGGTTTTTTCATAGCTACAATTAATTCCCACGGAATCCTTTTGTGTGGTGAAAACATTCCCTTATTAACTAATAATCCGTACATCGTCAGGATCCCCTATAAACCGAACATAGATAAATTCATTGTATTGCATGAAAACAGGATAGTAAATGAAATCATTGTAATAGGTTGTAATGAAAACGGTGTATGCGAGCGGTCTATTGGAGAGACTTATCTGGGGTGTCAAAACGACTGCCGATTACCAGATTAAATTTAAATCGTCTTTTTAAATTGATTGAATTAAATAGTAACCAACAATAATGGGGGTGTAATTTTTAAATGAAATCTGAGGAAATTGAAAGAAGGAGATTTATGATTGAATTGGAGAAAGTTAAATTGCTGCATGATTTTTATAAGAACGGGTTTTTAATGGTTTTCTTCATGTTCGTCTTGGGCGGACTGTTCCTAGTATTCAAACCATTTAAGGAGAGTGTTCTAATCGTCATCATAATCGGCCTTTTCGTTGCGATGGCAGGGCTTGTAACACTTCCAAAAAGCCTTGTGATAGAATTAGATAAGCTCGTACCTAAAGAAAAGTAGGGTGCGAGACTTTTCTCTTTTCCATGGAGCTTCCTAATCTCTCCGATGTTTCCAAGCGTCGGAAAAAGTTTGGTTTAACTCAAACAGAGCTTGCTCGTTCAGCAGGGGTGAGTCAATCCTTAATCGCGCGCATTGAGGCTGGTTCCGTCGACCCCCGCTACAGCAAGGTTTTTGCGATTTTCAGGGCTCTTGAGGAAATCCCCGAAACTGTGGTTTATTCAGAGAAAATCATGACCAATGATGTTGTTGGAGTTCAAACCACGATGAAGTTGGGGGACGCAACTAAAAAGATGAATAATTTTGGAGTATCACAGATGCCGGTTTATGAGGGGGATGCCATAGTCGGCTCGATTTCGGAGGAAGTGATCTTAGACCAGATAGGAAAAGGCGTTGACGGAAAGACACTTTCAACTACATATGTCAAAGACATCATGGAAGAAGCGTTCCCAACGGTAAATCCAGAAACACCGTTAAGCGTTTGCTCGGCTCTACTCGAGCACAATACCGCAGTCATAGTATCTGAAAAAGGCAGTGTGAAGGGTATTATAACAAAGTCAGATATTCTGAAAGTGGTTCACGAGTAAGTTTAATATCATGTTTTACGAAATAGTGAGGGCATATGACTACTGTTTCAGAAAAAATTATTGGAGACCACATTGTTGAGGGTGAGTGCACTACTAAAAGTGAGATTGCGATTTTCATAGACCAGACCCTAACTCAAGATGCGACTGGGACTATGGCATGCCTTCAGTTCGAGGCCTTGCAGGTAGAGCAGGTTAAGACAAAGTTGTCTGTATCGTATGTCGACCATAATACCTTGCAGTCAGGCCCAAACAACGCCGATGATCACGCATTCCTTCGATCGTTCGCCTCAAAATATGGTATTTACTATTCTAAGCCGGGCAACGGCATCTGCCATCAAGTACACTTGGAGCGCTTCGGTGTGCCAGGCCAGACTCTTCTGGGTTCAGACAGCCACACGCCCACGCAAGGCGGTCTCGGAATGCTTGCTATTGGTGCGGGAGGCTTGGATGTGGCAGTAGCCATGGCAGGACATCCTTTTCACTTGATTATGTCGGAAATAATTGGTGTAGAGTTGACTGGCTCTCTTCCCGCCTGGTCGAGCGCTAAAGACGTGATTCTACACCTTTTAAGCGAGCTTTCAGTCGAGGGTGGGGTCGGGAAGATTATCGAATATTTTGGGGACGGAGTAAGTTCCCTTACAGTTCCCGAGCGTGCCACCATAACCAACATGGGAGCCGAGCTTGGCACTACAACATCAATTTTCCCCTCTGATGAAGTCACGAAATCATTTTTAAAATCTCAGGGTAGGGTTGAATCTTGGACGCATCTTTCAGCCGATAGTGAATCAGACTTTTCTCAAATACTTGAGGTGAATTTAAGCGAGATTGAACCTTTGGTTGCGAAACCCCACAGTCCAGACAATGTTGTCCCAGTATCTGAAATTTCCGGCACTCAAGTTGACCAAGTCTTGATAGGAAGCTGCACAAACTCCTCTTTAAAAGACATGCTCACTATTGCAGAATTACTTAAGGGGAAGAAAATACACCCTAACGTGTCTTTGGGAATTGCTCCTGGAAGCAGGCAAGTCCTTGAAATGCTTTCAGAGACTGGTGCGTTAACTCAGCTTATCAAGGCTGGGGCACGAATCCTCGAGTCGGCCTGCGGTCCATGTATTGGGATGGGTCAGAGCCCGAAATCTGGTGCCGTTTCTCTTAGAACCTTCAACCGGAATTTTAAAGGTAGAAGCGGCACTCCTGATGCGGGAATATACTTGGTTAGCCCTGAGACTGCGGTAGCATCGGCTCTTTCAGGGAAAATCTCGGACCCGCGGGAGCTTGGCAAACCCCTGAAAATAAAGGTTTCGGAAAAATTCACAATAGACGACTCAATGATAATCCCGCCAGCAAAGAATACGGGTAAAGTTTCAGTCATCCGCGGGCCTAACATCAAGCCTCTCCCGGAGAATAAGCCACTGCCCCATGACCTAAACGGCATAATACTCCTTAAGGTCGGCGACAACGTAACGACCGACGATATTATGCCCGCTGGAGCGAAAATATTGCCCCTTCGCTCGAATATCCCGAAGATTAGCGAGTTTGTTTACTCTCAAGCAGATCCAACCTTCGCATCACGGGCGAAGGATGCGGGTGGCGGCGTAATTGTTGGTGGAGTAAACTACGGTCAGGGTTCAAGCCGCGAGCACGCAGCTCTCGCGCCGATGTATTTAGGGGTTAAAGCGGTTTTGGCTAAAAGCTTTGCACGAATACATAAAGCAAACCTAATAAATTTTGGAATCCTCCCCTTAACTTTTACCAATGAAGGAGACTTCGATAAAATCGAGCAGGAAGACGAGATTACTATTGATGATGTAAAAGAGAAGCTTTCAGAGAGTACGGTTTTAACAGCTATTATTGGCGACAAGAAAATCGACCTCACACATGACCTCACTGGACGGCAGATTAAAATCTTGGTTGCGGGAGGTCTTCTAAACTACGTGAAAAATGATAGGGAGTATTAAACTAATTTTGAGTATATTTTTTTTTAATTGTCGCTGAGTTTTTCTCCGCGTGTGAGTCTTTGAGGGTGATACAATTTGAATCTGCCTTCCACGATGTGCCCGAAGTGCATGTAGTTTATAAAAGGGTAGGGTAGCCCTGTCATCGCCGGCCCGTCGAGCGGAGTAGCCTCGTCATTGTATAGGTAAGGGAGGAACATGTCATGTCTGAAATCCCTTTCCGTAAATAAATAATGGCGGTTCATTCCGTCCATACTTTTATCGAATGATCCTTCCCTGAAACCTTTCATCCCACGGACTGCGTGAAGTACGTCTTCCTGACCGTATCCTTGGACTTTCGCACTGAAGTCTGTGACAAGAAGGTGGCATTTTCCAAGAGCCATCTTTCTTTCGAAGTCGCCGCCATTAATTATGGAGACAAGTTCCGGGAACCCGAGTATAAGAGCTTGTCTGTCGTTTAACAAATCGTTTGAAGCAATTTTTTCGGATAACCTGCAAGCTAGGGGGTAATGCATTTCTTTACCTGCGGTAATCATAATTGGCTCTCCGCGAATGAATTCTACGGCTGAAGAATATTTACCAATCAATTCGTCCGCTTTCCTTAACGCCTCTTGATCTGGTCTGGGAGTCGGCTGACCTTGCCAAGCAGGCTTTCCAAATCTTCTTTTTGGCAATCTAATCCCTTATGTCATATACAGGGTTTTACTGCTATTTTAATAGGTAGTTTATTAATTCCTTGAGGCTTCCTCCCCCGTTTTTATTCCATTCAAAGGCTTTTTCTCCATAGGTTTTAATTTCCCTTTGAATCCTATCATTTAAGTACGTTACTTTTTCTTTCGACTGATTTTTATCGACAGTTAACGGGCAGACAATGCCACCTCTTTTAGCAATTCTTTTCTTGCTCGTAAGCTTTAGGGGATAGAGTCTGCAAGTAAGCGGCCGGTCATCATAAATAATGCATTCAATATTTTTGTTTTCTTTCCTTGCGAATACGCAGTAGCCGTTTTTCCTGCGCTTTAGAGTGAGGTAAAAGTATTTTCCGTCGATGAGAACGTCTGAAAACCTTGAAGTCAGCTCATCAACCGGCCCTAAAAACAGGTAGTCTACAGGATTTAACCCTAATTTCTCAAAATCCTTCAAATCAGAGGGACACAGGAATATGACGTGGTTTCTACAGCATAATCCCTCGCATCCCGAGCAGTCTACAGAAACCATCACTCAGCCAGCTGTTTTATCGCACTTAAAATATCTTCCTTCTTGTGGAAGGCGGCAGCACCCAACGCCCCCGCCTCCTCACTACCCTTAATAACCCATAAATTGAATTCCATCTCCGAGTAACGGTCTGTTAGAAGACTTATTGCATGCTCCCTAACACCCTTTCCAAACTCCCCCTTAGTTCCTACAGACCCCCCGATGAAGAAATGAGTAGTGCCTTTTACAAGGTCTCTGTCTTGAGGGGTCCATTGTGCGCCTTCAGTGGCTTTTTCTATCCGCCCCTCATGCACGCACTCAATAAGACTTGCAAGCACCTCACCTTCGAATTCCTTGAGAAAGACGGCTGCTGGAATCGCTTTATAATGCCGGTCATCCAATCCATCCTCCCTCTCAAATAATTCCACTCCAATAAGCTTGGCATCCACAGGCGACTCATTATTGTCGTGTTCGAGGGCTTTCCGAACTTCCTGCTCAGACATATCTTCGTATCCTTCAACTAAAGTGATGAACAAAGGACCTTTACCCTGCTCGATCAAGTGCCTGTCAATGGTTCGGGCAATCTGGCCTACAGCCCGGCCGGAGAGCACGTCTTCGGCAAACCGGCTTTGAATTTTAACATAACCATCAACAGCAGGTATGGCGAGAGACAACATCGCATCATCGTCGAGTCCAAAAGTAGCCCCTTCAAGCTGTATGTCGTATATGTGTCCGTCAGTGTAATAAGCAAGGGTTAACTCGTCACTAACCCGTCCGAATCCACCACCTAAACCCGTTCCAGGACCGATGTAACACACTTTCTGCCCGCGCAATTTTTCCGCAATATACGGGAACTGCAAAAATTCTGAGACGCCAGAGCCCATCTGCGCGATAGCGTCATTGACTACATGAGTATCTTGTCCGAGCTCCCGTGAAAGCTCTTTTGAGGGGTTTAAACCATCAAAGGTGGAACCAAGGTTTCCAGCGCTTCCGGGAGCTATCTTCCCGCCTACCAATCGGCCGGGGCTTCCCATGTAGACGAGTGGGAGGGTTTTAACCCCCAACTGTGATGTCACCTCATCTTGAACTTCGGTGATTGTGGCAGCGGTTACCTTAAAGTAGACTTCTGGGTCTCCTTCAGGAAGGTTTTTTACTGGTGTTGATACTTCCCGTTTGGCAAGCACCGTATCAGTCATGAGATTGCCTTCCCTGTCGACTCCGACGACCATAACGAGCTGTTTCGTCCCCCCCACGTCTACGAGCGTCAAACCGTATTCCGCCTGACGCGCGAGGGGGCCTTTAGAAACCATGTTTTTTTCTACCACCTATTTTTTTGTGTTTTCAACTTTATATTTCCCTAATCTAAAATAATTGGCATGCATAAAGTAACTCTCATCCCCGGAGACGGTATTGGACCTGAAATCATTGATGCTGCACGCCGATGTATAGAGGCTACGGGAGTATCAATTGAGTGGGAAATCGTCGAGGCGGGTGCAGAGGTAATGGAAAAATATGAGACACCCTTACCCGATCAAGTACTTGATTCCATTAAAAAGAATAAGGTCGCATTGAAAGGCCCGATTACGACTCCAGTCGGAACGGGTTTTAGGAGCGTTAACGTCTCCCTTAGAAAACAGCTCGATTTGTATGCTTGTGTTCGCCCTTGCAAGTTTTACGAGGGTGTGAAGTCGAAGTATCCTAAAACAGACTTGGTCGTGGTTCGTGAGAACACTGAAGACCTTTACGCGGGCATTGAATTCGCGGAAGGTAAACCGGTGACTAAAGAACTTATCAGGTACATTGAAGTTAAGGGTGATGTGAAAATCAAGCCGGATTCAGGGGTTAGTATCAAACCCATCTCGGTTTCCGGTACGAGACGCATCGTTGAATACGCTTTTGAATACGCTAAAGTAAACGACCGAAATAAAGTAACTTCAGTCACTAAGGCAAATATTATGAAGCATTCTGACGGATTATTCATGAAAGTCGCGGAAGACGTCTCGAAAAAATACCCTGAAATAGAGTACGAGCACAAGCTCGTCGACAACATGTGCATGCAGCTCGTCCAAAAACCCGAACTCTATGACGTGATGGTGCTGCCCAACCTTTACGGAGACATAGTCTCCGACCTGTGCGCAGGACTCGTAGGGGGTCTTGGAGTGGCTCCCGGCGCAAACATCGGAAAAGATTATGCAGTATTCGAGCCAACCCACGGTAGCGCCCCACAATACAAGGGCTTGAACAAGGTAAATCCAACCGCCGAGATACTCTCTGGAATGATTATGCTACGGCACTTGGATGAGAAGGATGCCGCAAACACGCTGGAAAATGCCGTGGCAGCAGTCATAAAAGAGGGTAAAGCCGTAACCTACGACTTAAAACCGGACAGGGATGATCCAACCGCTGTAGGAACGAAAGAGATGGCAGATGAGATAATTAATAAATTAAGATAACTTTTACTCGTAAGCCTGTTTAAGCTCCATTTCCTCTGGCTTTACGCCGCGCATCTTATCCATCATTGTTTTGAAGGTCTTGCGGATTCCGGTTATGGCCGCATCCGCTCCCGGGATCTTACCCTCTACCTGAGCCTGCAGGATGAACGGGATTATCGGAATCGTCAGCTTGAGTTTCGCGTTCGCGACAGGCTCTTCCGAAGCCTTTGCAAGCGTTCCCGCGATAAGTTGAGCCTGCTCAGGCCAAAGCTCTTTCAAGGAGGAAATGCCTTCAGCAAGCTGCCTTGAAAACTGCTCCTGCTGTCTGCCGGTCAAAGACTCCGCGCCCTCGGAAAGCCGGTTAATGTCGTTTCTCATCGAAGCCTTAATCCCAACCTCGGCCATGTCCACGACAAGGTCCATATGGCTTTTTATCCTTGACTCCATATCCCTGTGCTGGCGAGTCATTCGGTTTTCGAGTGTGTCTAGCCTACCCATAATCATGTCTGTATCCCTTAAGGTGGTTATTACTTCTTTACCGCTTCCGAAAAGCCTTGTAAGTTCCTCCACTTCCGAGACTCCGTCTTCTTCAGCCAATTCCCCAGTTATTTTCCTAAAGTTATCCAAATTCTTGAGACAGTAATTCGGATCTAAAATCCTCCTCCTACGCTGCATGCCGACTACTGCCCCGAAAAGCTGCGAGTAGGAGGCTTCCTTAAGCTCATTCGGAAAATCTCCGTTATCCGCCGGCATTTCATCGATTTCGGCTTTAAGTCCGACAAGATAGGGTATTGTCGAGGCGTAGCTTTTCACGAACCGGGTGATATCAGCCTCCTGCTCAGCCTCAGGTTCATCACGGAGAGATCCGACCGCTTGTGCGAGTTCTGTGACTGCGGTATCGATCATCGACAGCCGTTCAAAATGACCGAGCTTACCGAGGGTTCCCCGCCAAAAACGTCCCTCGACGGCTATCTGTTTTTCTACGTCCCCTATTCTCGTACTAAGAGGAAGGCCTGTAATCCTCGGATCCACAAAGACACCTACTGGAACCCCCCCAATAACTGTCTGAGGGCAAGGCTCCTCTGAAACGTTGTAAATACCCCAAACAACGTGCTTACTGTCCCGCACCACCGCAAACCGCTGGGGCAAAGTCGGTTCTGTGAGCTTGAACAACCCCACCTCTAATCCGTCAGTTCTTGAGGAGATGCCATCGTACTTGCTAACAGCCTGGATGTATTCTGCCTTGGAAACCATCCGGCGCTGTAATTTGTCGTCGCTTCCGTCGTATTCACGCCAGGGAGAAAGCACTTG
>AQSC01000026.1 GCA_000402775.1 Euryarchaeota archaeon SCGC AAA252-I15
GATGCTCGGGTCTTGGAATACTACTGTGAAAATCAAGGTTGACGGCACTACTTACAGTGCTGGGACTAGCATGTACGGGTTGAGGAATGTTTCCTTTAACTTCACGAAAAACTTGTTGATTCGAAACGAGTTCGGAACTTCCGCGCCTGTCGCAACCCGCAGACCAAAACACGGGAAGACTCGTATTGGATTAAAAATGACTCGGGGTTATATTGATGATGATGTTTGGAGTCAGATTTTGGATGGTGGAGTGAATTCATTTGAGATTGCGACTACAGACGGAACTAGAACACTCACTCACGAGTTCGATAATTGCCGGAATGCTGGTACTAGCGACCAGTCAACGACTACTGAAGATGAGACGCTTGAAACAGTGAATCTTTCAGTTAAAGACTGGAATTGCGTTACAGCCAGTGATGGGGTGACTTACGTCGCATACGTTTAAAACTCATACGACCAAACATGGAAACTACCGAAAGGGTATTATGAAAAGGAAACGTGAGGGGGTTGCCCCCTCCCAGAATTAGGGGTATTATTAACTAAGTGAGGTTAAAAAATGGAGAAAGAATTAGAGACGGAGGAATTGACTTTCCCGGTTGGAAGTTGCATGGTTCGAGAGCTTAATAGTGACGAGCTTAAAGAGCAAGAGTTTTATGCGACTTACAAAGTGGCGAAGTTTGACAATAAGATAAGGGAGGAGACGGAGGTTTTGAAATCCAGGTTTAGGGATTCAAGGCAATTGAAGGTTGAAATTGAGCGTATGGAGGATGCTATCACACGCCAAAAGCTTAAGGAGGCGACCAAACTTTATAATGCGGGTTTAGCGTCTGCAATAACACACCACACGTTTCCCTTAAGCGAAGGGCAATCACTAGCCGAATACATTGGCAAGGCGAAGCCAGAGTTGAGGGATACGATAGAAAAGACTATTGACAAGTTAAGTTCATTCACAAAGGAGGAGGCTTTGGATTTGCCACAGCCATCCGAGACGGAATCACCCCCCGCTTTAAAGGAAACAGAAGCTTTCTTGGAAAGCTCATCCTGCTTAGGAAGTATGGTCTCGGATGGAGTGTGAATGACGTGTCAAGAAAGGATGAGGAAAGGTTTCTAATCCTTGACGTTGAGGGGGAGAAGAAGGTGATGAACACTAAAAAACCGGTTTCAGTACCGTTAGGAGGGGGTAGGTCGTATACTTACACACCGTTATAATGGCATTTAAACTTGGAGCGAGCGTTGGGATTAAAGCTTTGATGGATACTGCTTCGGTTGAGCGTGGGGCATCTAAGATTTCTACCATGTTCGACGGGATTGCCCGTAAAAGTAAGGAGACTAATGTTTTCCTGTCTAATACTACTCGGATTATGGGCGGCTTAATCAAGTTGGGTGCTGCGTTTGGAGCTACTTTTTTGGGGGCTGTTACCGGCTTGGTTGCTGCGAGCCCGCATTTTAAGGCTTTTTTAGCGAGCTTGAAGGGTCCTTGGATGCAACTTACAAAATTTTTCGGGGAGACGTTCAACCCGATTTTAAAGTTGATTTCCAGCAAGTTTAAGGAGTTTGTGGGTATTGTGACTGGGAGCAAGAAGGTTAGAGATTTTTTCGACAAGTGGGTGACTAAGATAAGCGAGTTCTTGAAGAGTATTAGCAGTGAGGACATGAAGAGTTTCGTGGAAAGCATGGTTGGTCTTGCTGACAAGACTATTGAGTTTGCCTTGAATATTGGAGGTAATCTTAAAGATATTCTTTTTGGAAGTAGTGAATCTAAGGGAATAATCCAGGCTTTACTGGATCTTCCCGAAACGGTTACTAAAATATTTGGAATTGAGACTAACATAACTGAGCCTGAAGGACTCATTGCGAAAGCCATACTCGTATTGATGGCGGCAAAAGTGGGGGGTCCGTTACTGGCTGGTGCTATGACGGGTGCAATCCTAGCCCAAGAGGGATACCAAGCTACACTCACTCCCGGAACTTCAGGATATAAGTCTAGGGAAGATATAGGGCTTATGTCAGATTTAGGTAGGATTCTTGATAATGTGGTCACTCTCATGACTGGGAGGGATAAGCCGCTTCACCCAGGTTATGGAAGTATGGAAGGGTGGGGGGAAACTGGAGGATATACTGGTGGAGCTCAGAATTTAACAATAATAGTTGAGGATAAAACTAGTACGGGTGTTACTACAACACCTAAAACTGGTTTTTTAGGTGAACTAATTTATGGCTAACACGCAATGGGTTATTACGGACTTGTGGAATAAACAGTTGTTTGTGTTCGACTCGACGAGCGGATACCATCCGACGAATGAGAATCAGAGTTCGGTTTTGACTGGGGAAAGCTATAATATTCCTTGGGATAATCTCGGACAGAAAATTGATTATGGTTTGGGAGTGCGACCGCTTACTTTGCAAGGTGTTGAGATTGATGACAAGGACGTTTGGAAGATGAGTAGTGCGATCAATAACCGGCAGTTGAGTAAACTGTGGGTGGGTGCTGACTGGTTTTACTATGTTTTGGGTGTTGAGGCTAGACAAATTAGGGATGCGAGCTTGCCTAACAGTAAGTCTTATACTCTTGGTTTCATGGCTATGGACCCACACCTTTATTACGCTAAGTCGACGACGACTATTAACACAACCCAGCAGAAGACGATAGTCGTTTGCAGTGTTGAGAGGGAGGCTTCGGGAGTTATTGATTTGCATGATATGGCAGGGACGGGGGCGAATGAGGGGACTACTATTGTCGAACCGTGCTTTTGGATTATTGGAGGCGCGTCGACGAGTGTGACTAAGATTGCGGTTACTGATCCTTTAGGCAGGAAATTAGAGTACACGCCCTCAAGCACGATTGAAAGCGGGGACGAGCATGTTATACTTCCTTGGAGGAATACGGTCATGGAAGGTTTTGTGGTTAATGATGCTACCGCTTTTAAATTAACTACAAACGGGAAGGTTGGGACTACAGCCCCTTCAGGAGCGCACAATAACGAGTCTCCCGGGCATTGGGCGATGGACGTGTTCAATCATGGAGCGGGAACTGACATTGACAATACTGCGGCTAATAACACTTACTCTTGGATTACTGAAGAAGTTCCTTGTGTGTTGAGTCGTAATGAGACGAGTTACATCGACAAAAACAGGTATTACCCTCGTATAGAAGACGGTGCTAGTGGGGATGAGTGCGAGCTTGATGTTACTTACACTGGCACTAGCACTGACATTGCCATGTACGCTCAATGGTGTTTGAGGAGGGTTTAAATTGGATATTGTACTTAAACTGTATTCAACAACGACAAATTGGGGTGATACTTTAGACCACATTATTTACGGTGATATTCTGGATTACGAAATAGTAGACAATAGTAATTACTTGATTGATACTGCTTGGTTCAAAATAAATAATACTAACAACAAGTGGAGTGATCAGATTGATGTTGACGTTTGGGATGGAAGTGAGACAACGCAAGTTTGGCGGGCTTTCACTCGAGCCGACCAACTCATAAATTCTGGAGTCGTGACTAGGGTTTCGAAGGAGAGCGGACATATAATAACTGAGGGGGAGGGTATGACCAGTATACTTAAAAGACGGGCTATTTCACTGCATGATATTCCAAATTCAAATAATAGTGGATCTAATATTTCTGGAACATATATTCTTACTGAAAATTCTGACACTGATATTGGCAGTGAGAAAATGGGTATTGTTCCAAGATACTTTGGAACCACATACGGAACACTAAATTATAGTACTTACGTGGATGCTACTAATACTACTAACACTCGTGAATGGTATCTTGACGGATTGAGTGTTTGGGATGTTTGCATTGAAATTGCTAGAGGAAGTTATGGTACAAATGGAAAACCTTTCGACGTTTACTTGTTTGAAACTTATGACGGGTCAACTTTCACTAAAGAGTTTTATTTCAGAGAGAAGGAGAGCCAAAATTCTGCAAAAACCATATTACAGTCTGACTTACACTTACCCTCCTTTTATTTCAGTCAACACGCACCATTTAATTTTAATAAAGTTACTGCTTATGGTGCAATTAATCCCCGCTATTTTTATCCTAAATACACTTCTAACGGGGAAGATGAGATAACATCTGACTTGGATCCTTGGGTGGAAACGAGTGAAAATAGTACAATGCATATTATACAGTGGGGTCCAGCTAAAAACAAGAGTGCTATTCAATTGGATCGGGGTGTTAATGTTGATGATAAGGCTTTAGGATATTATGACAATGCAACTTATAGGTGGGATACTCGATATAATTCATTGAAATTTTCGGTTAAAGCAATGCACGATAAAGCAGGGGCTGCTATTCAAGGACCATTATACTTTTATGTTTTCTTGGGTGTGAAAGACAAGTTTGGTAATGCTTCAGACACTACATATCACTTAACTGGAACTCCCGCAGCACTATATTTCAAGCAATCTATTATGGCTTATCACAACACTACTTACAACTTCAGGCGTGCTCCTTGGAGTGAGTATGAAATACCTTTACCGAAAGCGAATGATTCGAATGGTTGGACTAATGCCACAAAGAATTTCAGTAATAGTAACTTAACTTATAATGATTGGAGTCAAATTTACAGGGTAGGATTCATACTCTCAGATAATGAAACTAATGATTATATTACCCAATTAAGCGTTGATGATGTTATTTTCATTGGGAATGTCTCTTATAGTGGGAGTTCAATAGATGGAACTCCAACGTATCTCAGAGAGTATGTTTACAGGGATGAGGGTTTACGGTCTAATACAGCTTGCATTAGTATGGCTGCTAATCTACTCCGATCATTTAAGGTTAAACAATATCAAGCAAAATGTGTTTTTACTGGTGTTAAAAGAGATTATTCTTTAAAAGCTGGGGATACTTGCGAGCTTGTTATTCCTAGTAAAAATATTATAATCAAGTCTGGGGAAACACCAACTAAACTACCAATCCAGAGAATAGAGTATACTCCAAACAAACAAACACTTATTTTAGGGAGACAGTATTCTCTTCAAGAAATAATTAATAATACGACTCGAATGATGAAACTTAGGGGAAGAAACCTATGAGAGTGACTTTCTTGTTGAAATTGTATGCCATAAACATACGTGAGGAATTAGAAAATGGGCGACAAATACAGTGAACAAGACTTGAAGACTGCGAAAGCGGTAGGAAAACTTGAAGGGACGGTAGACAGTCTCAGAGAGACGGTTGAAGGGGGTTTTGTCGGCATCCACCAGCGTTTAGACAAGATCACTGAGATTACGAATACTCACAACCATCAAATCCAGTATAACGCTAACAGTATTTCAAATCACAGTAAACACCACAATAATTTCGAAAAGAATATTCAGCGTAAAGTAGGTTTTTGGGGTTTAATAAGCTCTATTGTCGGGGCGTTCATAGCGGGTGTTGTGGCTGTAATAGCTTTTTTTAAGAGATTATGAAAACTCCGGAGAAAGAAGTTATTTCTAAAAACTGTTTGTTTTGCGAGCAGTGGACTGAGTGCAAAAAGTATATTACTGTGGAAGGTTTAACGGTGTTGATAGAGCTTGAGTGTCTTGGTTGCGGGAAAATTTTTAAGGTAGTTTCTATTTAAAGTTCGGGTTTTTAATCCAATGGTTCAGGTTTACTGGCTCTAATGCTTCTGATTTTAAGCCCGGATTGTTGTGTTTTCGTTTCGGAATATTCCAACTGATTTCATCGCTCATTTTATGTCTATGTGCAATACGTATGCGCACTATGTTTTGGTATAAACTTATTAGTTAATTTCCCATAGTGTGGTATTTCTTCTTCTCTTCTTCTTCTTTCTTATTATATTATTATTATATTATTATTAATTAAGAAGTTTATATTATATATATGCATATGTTTTTTTTATTTTATTTTTATGAATTTAAATACACCATACAATTTTAACTAATAACTTTATACTAAAAACCAATACATTTATATACTATAACTGCATATATTATAATATATGAGATACCAAAAAGGGGAGAGAACTATCAAACAACAAGATGTAATAGATATTCTCAACCGTGAAGGAACAGTAACTGCTAATGTGGTTGCTAATGAGCTTGGGAGGCATTATTTTACAGCACGAAACCGGATGGAAGAATTAGTGGATTCGGGGATCTTAGAGAAAGTACAGTATAAGTCTGGGAAAAATACTATGAGATTATATAAGGTTAAGAATGAGTTTGAGCAGACCCCCGTCGGAATTGCGAGAGATAGATAATTTTATTTTATACGCTATCGTCTCGAAAAGAAATAATGCGGCAACAATCCCTGAGATTAGACACCACATTGAAACATTATGGCAGCAGCATAATCTGAAGTTTAAGCGTTCTAAACTTAGCATACCCAGCTACACCTATTTTTATCAAAGATTAGATTGGCTTGTTACGGCAGGATATATAGAACGCAAGGGGAAGAGAACTTATAAACTGAATTGTGAGAAATATAATGATCTTCTTGATTACGTTAAAGGATATATTACGTTGACTTACGGGGTGGGAGAGTGAGCGACTACGAAATTTACGAGAAATGTAAAGTTAAGGTTCTTTACATTGATGGGGATAATCACCGGGTTTTTCACGGACGGATCCGAGTTATTGATGAATATTTCATAGAGTTTATTTATCCTGATGGGACTCCAATGCTCGTAAACAAGAAGAATATAGAGAAGGTGATTCCTAAAAATGTCTGAATCACAAGCACACAAGGATTTACGAAGAATTTTATTTCGTTATTTCATTTATAAAGGCTTACGTTATAATACTTTACAATAAGGTAACAATGAGGTGAAGACTATGACAAACAAAAACAAAAAGAGTGTGAAAATGGAAAACAAAACTGAAGCCCAAGGAAAAACCGAAATTATTTTTGTCGTAGGAAAGCAAGGAAACCACCTATTAGATTGGTTTGTAGGAACGGTATCCCTAATAGAAAAACAAGAAAAATACCAAGAATTTTGTCGTGGACGAGTAGTCAAATGTGTGGACGAAGTCATACAAATACCACCCAAACTGAGGTACAATATTCTTGACAGGATATGGAAAAACAAAAAAGGCAAACCATATATTTTCTCAAGATATGAAAGCGCATTATTCGAAATATCAGAGAGCGAAATAGAAAAAATCAAAGTTGAAGTAAAAAAAACAATTCAAGTTGAGGAGGAAAAGAAAAGAATGAAGGAAGAAAAAAATAGAAATCGAGTGGAAACTGGTACATACATGGATTGGAGCTTTGGCGATGCAGAAGCAGAAGGTTGTGAACCTGACATGCTTGTTGTTCGGTGATGAAAAATGGAAAGAATACAATATTCAACGAATACTGTCATACTTCGAGATGAAGAAGAGTATTTTCATATATATACGAATCCTTATACGAAAATAAAAAATACTCGGCAACTCATATTCGATACAGAAAACAAGGCAGAATTGCGTGATGGGAATGTAGTACATACTTTCGAGAAAAAAATCATTGACGTAACATTTCTTGAGGCTTCGTCTTCGGGGTGTTTGGAATGAGTGATGAACAGTTTCGGGAGTTGATGGGCGCTATCAATGAATTAAGTGAGAGGTTAAAGGGCATTCACGCTTGCCTAAAGAAATAATGGCATCATACGATGTGATTATTAAGTATCGAGGTAACGGAATTAAAAGTTTTAAAGGGCTTTGCCAGTTGGACTTGGTCCCCTTGATCATGAAGGAAGATTTGAAGGTTGATGAGTTTCACGCGACATTAATACGTGATAATCTTAAAAAAGGAGGTAATTAAATGGATTTGATTCAGCTTAGAGAGCGGGAAGAATATTGGAAGCGAGTGTTGAGTGAAGAGCCTTATAGCAACGTCCGTTGTAGGTATAGTATTCCGATTGGCTATGAAATCGACAAGATTGAGTGAGGATTCTTGGCAGGTTTTGGTTGCTGGCAGAGTCTACATTGTTAAAAAGGAGGATGAGGTTAGTTTTACAGTCAACGGACACTTGGTTTGGTTTAGCAATAAAATTTGGACGTGCGGGTGTCCTGACTGGCTGTTTCGGAGGCAGCGGATGGAAGTGAAGTACGATAAACCGTATGAGTGCAAGCACATTAAAATAGTTTTAGAATTAATGAGAGGTGATTAGTTATGGAGGATAGTGGTAAGATTACGGATATTCGACAGGTTAATGGTGTAAATAAGGAGACGGGAAAGTCTTGGGTAATGCATGTTTTACAGTTGGATGGTGACGTGAAACGAGAGTACACTGCATTCAAGCAGTTTCCCAAAACGTTGGAGGAGGCTATGACTGCCGGCAAGACGGTGATTGTTTCTTTTGATGCTAAAGGTGAGTACAAGAATTACAGCGATTTTAAAATCAAGGAGTATGACGCGCAGAATCCGCCGGTTGTGAAGCCTTTCCCCAAGGAAAAACCACCGTCTGAGGAAGCTCAACCCGACTCAGAGGAGGAACAAGACACTCCTAACGAGCAGGAGGCAGCTCTTAAGTCTATTCTGGTGGAGTCTTGCCTTGAAGTTAAAACTATTCAGGAGAAGGCTATAGCCCTCACGGTTGATAATCTAGCGAGTGCCAAGCAAACGGTTGATGGTAACGGGTTGGCTAGGCTCGTAAACTGTGCTTACCTAGGTATTGAGGGTCGGATGGCTAAGAAGCTTCGGGAGAAATAAATTAGGATGGTTAGATTAATTTTTCCCACTGAGTTGTCTGATTTAGAGAGGAAGACTATGATCGAAGTTGGATTGAATCCTGAGAAACAGGGTGATGTAAACACTTTTTTTAATTATAATATTACAACTCGGGGTCGTTATAAAAGAAGTGTTTTTGAGGGTAAGCCTGTTGGAAAGATTAGGCAAGGGAAGAAACATAGAAATAAAAACCTTGTGAATAATTGTCATCGTTTCACATCAACAAATCAACCTTTTAACTCCTCTAAACGTGGTGTGAGGATTAAGGCTAAATGCCAAAATTGTTTTACCAACTTTTTCACGTGGTCTTGTAGTGTGAATAAAAGTAGGTGGTGTTCTGACTGTCTTGTAGAAATTAAGAGGTTGCGTGCGAGAGTGAGAAATAGGAAATTAAACAAGCCAAAGCCTAACCCTTTTAACAGGGGTCAGAAAATAAAGCCGATAATTCGTTTAACGGAAAAAACAATAATTGATTTGGGATATAATCTAAAAGAGGCGAAAAACTAAGAATGGAACCACAAGAATTAGAGAAGATACTGGAAAAACACCGTAAATGGGTTTGCAGTAGAGGCGGGGAACGTGCTGACCTGCGGGGTGCTGACCTGTGGGGTGCTGACCTGGAGGGTGCTAACCTGCGGGGTGCTGACCTGGAGGATGCTGACCTGCGGGGTGCTAACCTGCGGGGTGCTGACCTGGAGGGTGCTGACCTGCGGGGTGCTGACCTGTGGGGTGCTGACCTGGAGGATGCTGACCTGCGGAGTGCTGACCTGTGGGGTGCTAACCTGTGGGGTGCTGACCTGTGGGGTGCTAACCTGCGGGGTGCTGACCTGCGGGGTGCTAACCTGCGGGGTGCTGACCTGCGGGGTGCTGACCTGTGGGGTGCTGACCTGTGGGGTGCTAACCTGCGGAGTGCTGACCTGCGGGGTGCTGACCTGGAGGGTGCTGACCTGCGGGGTGCTGACCTGGAGGGTGCTAACCTGGAGGGTGCTAAAAACCTTAAAATGTATTCCCGTAGCGACCTTAATATTTTATCCTTCCAGAAAGGCAAGCTTCGAGCATTCAAGTACCTTAACGGAGATATTAGCCCTTACAAATATTTCAAGTATTTGGTAGGTTGGACTTACTCCGTTAAAAAGGAGGACTGCGACACCAACGTATCTAATGGGTGTGGGGCTGGTCTGAATGTGGCTTCCCTTGAATGGTGTCTTAGAGATACGAAATTTGACTTAACTAAAACTTATATTGAAGTTGAATTTAATGTGAAAGATATTGTCTGCATTCCTTTCGTAAGTAATGGGAAATTCCGGGTTAAGAAATTGAAGGTAATACGGAAAGTTCCTGTGAATGAGATTAAGAAACTATATGCGGATTCGTCTTCGGGGGTGAAACCATGAAAAAACAAAAACCCGAAAAAACCCTTTATGTCATGAAGAAGATGAACAACCAAATTATTTTTTTTAAAAATAATGTGAAGCGTAAGGCGGGGGAATATCATTGTTGTTTTTGTGGTAAATTGGTTGGTATGCGACCTAGTGTTCCTTCTAGTATTAATTGTTGTAAGGATTGTTTGAAACTTGAAAGTATTGACTATCCAATGTTTCGTTTACTCCGTAACTACAGACTGAATTGGAAAATAATGTTGCGTGATGGGGTGTTGGAGTGATTGTTTGTCCTGAATGCAAGCTTTTTAAAGGCTGGGGTAAGTTGTGTTGTGATGGCATGGATTTTCCTTGCAAGCCTAATATTCTAGAAACTTGTTTACATTATAAGGAGGCTGGGAAGTGAAGTTGGAGAATTGTCAGCAAGCGCAGGATTACGTGTTTAGAATACTTCGAGGCAAAGGATTTGAAATAATCCGGCATAAGCCAGTTAATTACGTTGAAAAATACAGAAAATTCACGCATTGTGTTATAGTAGTTGAGAAAAAGGGTGTGAAGAGTGCGTTATACATGTTGTTTAAAAGAAAGTTTTTTTTGACGTATGGAAAGAGGTTTGATGATAGTGGTTTTGGCGAGAGTATTAATGTTGATTGTTTCAAACAGTTAGAAAAAAGTAAGACGTTGGAAAAAATCTTGTTTGTTTATCCTGATGGGACTGTCTTGTTTGCATCGCCTGATTCTTGGCGGGAGTTTATAGAAAAAAATAGTACTGTCAGGTTGACTAGGGCGACGGGTGAGGCGACTACGTCGGTTAGGTTGGACGTGTTGGATCGGTGGGATAGGGATATGACAGTCCAGGATTTGGAGTTGTGGCTGGAGAAAAAGAGTGTTTACGGTAGTGTCAGGAAGATGTTGGAGAATGCTGTGGGACGGTTAAAGAAGCGTTTTGAGGGGTGGAATGGTGGCTAATGCGGAGCCTGTACTAGTTTATTTCACTCATCTTCGGAGTGTTTGCCGTTATAAACGGAATGGTCAGAATGGGAGTGGAATACATTGTATTTACGATGAAAAAGGGGGTCCTTGCAAGAAGCATGATTGTCCTATAGTGTTGGGGAATAGAAGATGAAGTGTCCTAAGTGTGGTGGGAAGACGACATATTATTTGCTTGGTTATCAGTGTGACGCCTGTTTTTTTTCGTGGGCTGCGAGTCGAGGGGGATTGAAAGTAATAGAGGAGGATAGCAAGAATAAAGATGAAAATACCAAGGATTAGTTTTCGTGTAGATTGGATGAAGAGGCTTGCATTAGGTATTGTGGCATCTATGTGGAATCATCCACGTTATGATTTCATAGATGTTGATAAAATGTACACGATAGTTAGGTTTATCAGGAATAATGAAAAAACTGACTGATTTGGAGATGCGGGAGTATAACAAGTATACTAAAAAGTACGGGCAGTTAAAACGGTGTAAGATTGACGAGTTAAACGATCACTTGTCTAATGGTGACGCGCACGAACTAGCTAAATACAAGTTGTGGCGGGAGCTTCGGAAGCAGGGTCATAAGGTTTTGACTGAGGCGGTGGAGCATGCGACGGGTATTAGACGGGATTTAGTGGACTTGACATCTGGGGAGGTTTACGAGTTTGAGACTCCGAGCAGGAGGGCTGGGAGACATGGGAAGGGAATCAACGTAAGGATGGTGGAAGAATGAAGTGTCCGGTTTGTAATAGCGGTAGGTATAAGGAGTCTTGGAAGAAGGGTATACTTCAAGAGTCTTATTGTCCGAGGTGTGGTTATGGCGTTCAATTCCAACCTGCAGGATGAAAACCGATAAGTATTTATAGTAGTATAATAATATAGTATAGTATGGGACTTGTGTATTTGAGGAGGGATGACGAAAAAACCATTAGGGAAGAATTAGCTGAACGCATTAAAAACAAGCCTTTAGAGAAACACACCTTAACCCAAATTTTGCACGAAAGAATACATAATATTGATTGGAGGAATGAATAATGCAACACATTGAAAAGGATGATGGGACTATCATACAATCAGGCGACGATGAACTAAACGAGTATTTAACACAATATCCGTATTATGTGGGTTACGCGACGGACGTGGGAAGGATTAAAAACGGGAAAAAAACGGGTGAGGAGGCTTTAACAATTTTCGTGTCTGAAAAGAAGGAGAAGAAAACTTTAAATAAAAAACAACTTATTCCTTCTTCACTTCCGAAAGAGATTCACGGTTTAAATTCAAGGTTGCGGACTGATGTTGTGGAAATAGGGGTGATTACAGCACCTCCCACAATAACAAACGAGTTTAGGGCGACTTCAAATCAATACAGGTATGAAAGAAACCGCCCTTTCAAGGCTGGTGTGAGCGTAGGAAACATTAAAATAAGTGCTGGAACACACGGCGGAGTTTTTATTGCTAACGGAAAGAAGGTTGTGGGTACGAACACGCACGTAGGCTGCGAGTCTATTAGGAAGGATTTGTCAGACCAGGATAGGCGGGTTCTTCAGCCTGGACCTTACGACGACGGGAAAGAAGCAGACCAATTCGGAACACTTAAAAAAGCGGTGATTATGCCTGAAGGGAAGGTAGCGTTTAATGATTTCTGTTATATTGAACCGGAAAATCAATCTGACTTGGACCCTGAAATTTACGAGACTGGAATTCCTCACGGAATCACTACTATTGAAGTTGATGATCTTGTCTACAAGAGTGGTAGAACAACCGGCTTTACCACCGGGAAAGTATTGTCTACAAGTGCGACGGTTAATATCGGCTACGGGGAGGGGAGAGTCACACACAAAGCTTGTATTTTAGTCTCGGACATGAGCGACGGCGGAGACAGTGGGAGTCTTATGACTATTCCTGGGGATAAGGGAGAGATTCTAGTTTGGGGTTACCTTTTCGCAGGCTCGGATACTACGACGGTTTGCCATGAGATTCTTAATGCTATTCTATCTTCATACAACTCACCTGAGAGTTTGCTAATCCGCTCTATAAGCTTTGCATTTTCAAGCGTGAATTCATTCTGTTTCTCCTTTAATTGAGACTTGAATAATTCAAGATCATCAAGACCAATCTGGTATCCTTGTATTTGGTTTTCGCAAAATTCCATTCTTTATTCCTCCTTTGGTTTTGTTAATTTGTTGATTTTCTCGTACAAGTCCGCAATCTTCTCAACCGTCAACGTTCTCTTAGTATCGTCTTTAGGCTGGTAGCCTACTTCACGCTCCAATTTTAGAATCCTGTGGTGTAAAGACACGAACCGGCTGTGAACCATTTTAGCCCAAGCCGGACACTTATGATCTTTAGGGTCAGGATCTTTTATCTCTTCATTGCAAATTCCGCAAATCATGTTGAATTCTCCGGGAGTTTAAGACATCGCACGTCAATTAAAAGCGCGCTCTGATTGCCTGACGTAATATCCACTCGCCTGCACTGGTTAGCAACTTTAATAATAGTTTTCGACACGTCAGAAACACCTAAAGCGTAGCTTGCTTGTTTCCCAATGTCACACCACCTGAACACTACTGTCGCAGCCAAAACAACCGTTAAAACTATTACGAACGCTATTAACAAAAACTTGTATTTGTCAAAAGGTTTAGCTGGCTCCTTAAACATAGTCTCTTCCATATTTACCACCCTACAACTAATCTCCCCGTATTAGTAATCTCGATCATCTTAGTCTGAGGCTTGAAAAACTCTTTAACAGCAGTCACCTTATAGGTTGCCGGAGTCAAGCCGTCAATCTCGTAAACCCCGTCCTCACTTGTAAAACCCGCCTCCTGAGTTTGAAGCATTATGATAGCATTAGGTATTGGCATTCCACTCTGCTTATTCCACACAACACCCCTTAATTTATACTTTCCATTATTTAACGGCTCCAACTCAAAATCCAGTCTAAACACCTTATCTTCCGGCGGGTCAGGTTCCATATCCTCAACGTACAAGCTGATTCCCAGCGCGCTCATAGCATTCTGAATCTCATGGCAAACCGTCGTAGTATCCGAGCCTGCGAAAAGGTAACCCCAAACTAGAATCTCTCCCTTATCCCCAGGAATAGTCATAAGACTC
>AQSC01000027.1 GCA_000402775.1 Euryarchaeota archaeon SCGC AAA252-I15
ACGAACCCATCGTGAACAACCCTAAAGAAGCTCTTGATTGTTTTAAAAGAACTAAGATGGACGTCCTAGTGATTGAAGACTTCTATATAACTTCAAAACCTTAAATAATTAACTGATGAGACATAAGCGGCCATCCAGGATTCGGGGTTTGCTTTACGCGGGTGATTCAATCGATATAGGACCTAAAAACTATGAAGTATCCAGTGGAAAAATACTTCTCGGAGGCAGCCATTACTGGGTTTTCTCGGGGGATGCGGTGGAAGGAAAGCGAATTACTGAAGAGCATTTCAAGACTTTAAACGAGGGTCTCCCCCATCCCACAAACAACATGCTCCTTTACAAGTGCGGGAGTGTGGGTGCCATAGAATGTCCTGGAGATTTATTTAGCGTAGGACCTTTAACTGCGAAGAGTCTTTTCGTAGCGGATGACGTCAGTTCAGCATACGGGGGAATACGGGCGAGTGCTCTGTATTCGCATACCGGCTCAATTTCATGCATGGGCCCCCTCGAAGTTGATGAGGTTTGGGCTTATGGGAATATCCTTGCTGGGGGAATAAAGGCCTCAAAAGTTACCTCACAAAACGGCTCTATCGTAAGCTATATGCGGGATTTGTGTGCAGATAACGTTCGCGCATGGGGTGGGAACTGGAGTCCGGACGATAAGTGGGGTCTTGACCCATCCGTTATTGCGCATTTGAAACATGATTTGGACTGGGACCTTATTGCGAATCTCGGTGGAAAACCCGTCAAAGTCGAAGGAGAAGAAGTGGGTGGAATTGTTGCAATAGCTGCTGATATTCACTCCTTAAGCGACCCGAATAAGCCAACCGATTTTTTATGGACTCCCGAAGGTACGGTTTCAGCATCAAACGCTCGATTACGACTTTTTTTGGCCAAACAATTAAATATTTCAAATAATCTTGAAGTATGCGGGAGAAGCTATGCACTTAATGGTGGGAGGATTGGCGGGCAACTACGCTTGCTTGAGCATGGAAGCCTGACTCACTGCGAACAACTAGACATGCAGAAGCCAACTTTCATTGATGATGAGGCAGGCCCAATCGAAGACGTTGAAGAACTCCCCGAGGATCCCAAGTTTCTCCTAAAAAATTGGGGTGATAGGGGGGACTTACGGTTTGGTGGTCGAAGACAAGGCTCCCGAAAACCCCGCTAGATTAAGCAATCGCCGCGAAAACCTCACTTGCGTGCCCTCTCACTTTCACTTTCTCCCAAATCTTCTTGATTTTTCCTGTTGGATTTATTAGGAAGGTGGTCCTGATTGTTCCCGTAAACTCTTTGCCCATGAATTTTTTCAATCGCCAGACACCGAATTTTTTCTGGATCATGGAGTCCGGGTCAGACAAAAGCCTGATTGTAAGCTTCTTCTTGTCTATGAACTTTTGGTGGCTTTCACAGGAATCCTTACTCACCCCTAGAATAACAGCGTTCTTCTTCTCGAAATCCTTTTTCAAGGTGGAGAAATCCAATGCCTCGAGAGTGCAGCCTGGCGTCAAATCCTTGGGGTAAAAGTACAAGACAACCCACCTACCTCTATAATCCTTCAAACAGACATTTTTCCCATCAGCGTCCTTCAAGCAGAAATCCTCTGCATTGTCTCCTTCATTCATCGTATTTTATGAAAACACAACTTCATTGTCGTACCAAATACCCTGGCTTGAAAGAAACGTCAACTGTATTTCAAGCTCTCGCAAATGCTCTTTTTCCGATTCAATCAGAAAGTGAAACATTTTACTTGCACTGTCGTGTTTAATATCGCAGGCAGCCCGCTCGTAGAATTCGATAGACTTCTTCTCGATTTCAATGGCTTTTTCAAGAGCTTGAATGCCGTCAGAATCCGATCCTGGGGAATCGGGTATAAGGTCACATGGTTTTGTTCTTTTCAAGGTTTTACACACCAACTTATCGAATAATTCCTCGTCCGAAAGCCAAGTGTTTTTACCCTCAACCGACTCAACCTGTTTTTTCAAAGCCTCTAAATGTTTCTCCTCCTCTTCGGCGAGAAGCTGGAACACTTTTTTACCTCTTGGGTTCTGGGTTTTACTGGCTGCAAGTCTATAGTAATCTGCTTCCTCCCTTTCAAGGGACAACGCAATTTTCACTGCAGACAATGCTTCCTTGTCCATCTTAACTACTTGGAAGTCCAAAGACCGTGAATGTTACAGTATTCCCTAGCCTTTACGCCTTCCGCACCAATCTCGAATTCTGCTTCAGGTGCCTCACCAGGATTTAGAAACTTACGGCACACTTCGTCTCCTGCGATAATCTGGACCCACTGGATGAAGTGTTTCTCCTCCATTGGATGCGGGATCGAGCCGACCTTGACTTTCACGCCGTTTTCAGTCTCCTCAACCACGGGAACGTGCTTTTCATTGCCCTCGTCTTTGGATTTCTCTGCTAGAAGTTCCATGTTCTCGTTGCAGCACACTAGAGTCCCTCCTCCAGAGTACAAGACTTCGACTATGTTCCCGCAGACATTGCATTTGTATACCTCAAGTTTTTCTTTAGTCATCTCAATTCACCTCAATTGAATTTTTTCGTTGAAAGATACTTGAAAACGCCGAGACTCGCAATACAACCCTGTCCTGCAGCAACAATTATCTGGCGTTCAGGAACACTCGAAACATCCCCTGCAGCATATAGTCCGGGAATACTTGTCTCACAGTGTTCGTTTATTTTTATTGCACCCCCCTTGTCAAGTAGGATTTCCCCACTCTCAAATTTTACCTTAGGGGGGTTGGGCACCCACCCTATCTCGATGAAAACACCCTGAACATCCAAGTTTTTCTCACTTCCAGATTCCTCTACCTTAATCCCGGATACGAAAGTCTCGCCGAAAACCTCCAAGGTCTTCGTGTTTGAATGAATCTCGACATTATCGGAATTTCCAACTTTACCGATCATGATGGAATCCCCCGTAATCTCTCTGTTCAGTGTTATGAGGTGGACTTTGCTCGCAATCCCCGTAAGCTGGAGTGTCGCGTCTAAGGCTGAAGTTATATAGAAGTCTTCAATCACTAGGACGTCCATCTTAGTTCTTTTAAAACAATCAAGAGCTTCTTTAGGGTTGTTCACGATGGGTTCGTTCTCGTTGAATGATGTATTAAGGATTATGGGGACTCCGGTGATTTTATTGAATTCCGTGATGAGTTTGTAATATTTCGAATTGAATTCCTTTGAAACCGTCTGAAGCCGGCCTGACCCGTCGACATGCACTACGGCAGGGATTAAATCCCTCTTCCCGGGCCTTACGGAATACACTTTCTCCATGAAAGGCACGGGTTCAGAACGCTCAAACCACTCGGAAATACACTCCGCAAGGACTGAAGGCGCGAAAGGCCTGAAAGACTCCCTCTTCTTAATCCTAAGATTCAAAACATCCCGCATGTCCTCCCTTCTCGGATCGGCGAGAATGCTGCGATTGCCCAAAGCCCGAGGACCCCACTCACTCCGACCCTGAAACCACCCCACAACCCGGCCTGAAGCTACATCCCCCGCAACTTTTTCAATAAGCTCTGCTTCCTTCAAAACAGAATACTCAATACCTTTTTCGTCTAAAAGCTTTCTTATAAAATCAACCGTGAATCTAGGACCCCAGAAAGGCGAATCCATGACGAAACCGCGCTTATTTCCAAGTTTAGAGTTCCAAAGATAAAACGCGCTTCCAATCGAAGTGCCGCCGTCATGAGCAGTAGGCGGGATATAAACGCTTTCAAAAGGTGTCTTATCATAAATCTTTCCGTTCGCCAAACTGTTTTGAATGCAGCCCCCACTCAACGCAAGGTTCGTTAACCCAGTTCTCTCATAAAGATGAGTAAGTATGTGGGAAAAAACTTCTTCATACAACGCCTGAACCGAACACCCGATGTCCCTAAACCTTGCGCTCATCTTTTCACCCTCACCCCTTGGACTTCCTAGAAGGTCAACAAGCTTTTCAGAATAAAGCCGATTTATCACAGGTCGCTCGTTAAACCAAGTCATATCAACTCCGCCTGATTCATGGAGGAAAAAACTTGAATCCAGTTTGAACAAACCATTCCTTGTAGGCTTAATAATTTCCCTCATCTCATCCAAATACTTTGGTTTCCCATAAGCTGAAAGACCCATCACCTTATACTCGTCTCCATAGCTGGAAAAACCTAGAAACTGAGTCAACGCAGTGTAAAAAATACCCAATGAGTGTGGAAACTCGACGGTATTAAAAACCTCCAACTCATTATCTCTTCCCACACCAACCATAGTACTCACAAAGTCACCGAAACCGTCGATAGAAGCCACAGCAGCCTCGCTATAAGGAGAAACAAAGAAACTACTGGCCATATGCGCACGATGATGTTCGACATTCACAACCTTCGCTTTAATAGAATCCGCATCTACAGAAAGTTCTGAAGCTAAAGTATTCTTAATATTACCAATCTTAAAATATTGAGTTAATCTCTTCAAGATGAATTTCGGCCGAAACCTCTTCGATAAAACCAGGGTAACCTTCTTATGAATCCGAGACCTCGGATTATGAGAAACCGTAATGTAATCTAACTCACTGACATTAACACTCGCTTCCTCCAAACACCATTTAATCGACTCGGAGGGAAAACCCGCCCAATGCTTAACCCGCCTAACCCGCTCCTCCTCAAGAGCAGCAACCAATTTGCCGTCAATTATTAAGGCCGCCGATGAATCACCGTGATATCCATTGATTCCTAGAATATTCATGTCTAAAATGCGTGAAAAAACACCCCCCCCCCCCCATCAATACCCGGTTATACCGTATTTTGTAATCACTTTATTGAAGATGAAAATAGAAACCAAGGGTGCAATAATTGCAAACGAGAGGACGAATTCAAGATGATATAAAAAGTTACTGACAGTACCATAAATCCACACTTCCCTCACAATAACGAGACCGTGATAGATGGGATTCAATTCAACAAGAGGATTAAATACGGCAGGCAATGCCTCGATGGGATAATAAAAACACGAGAAAATGCCCCAAGTCCAGAAAAGATAACTAAATAAAGGTAACACATCCTCGTTGATCAAGTAAACGACTCCCTGCAGGAGGCTGATACCTAAAACACCAAAATACATTAAGAGTATTGTGATGATAATCAGTAAAATCGAGTTGAGGGAAGCAGGCGAGAGCGCGTAGAGTATTATCAGGAAAAAAGGGGTGATAATCACATGCCTCAAAAGCTCGCTCAACCCCATCCCCAAGATAAAATCCATTTTATTAAACGGTGCGATAAGGATTCCCTGAATGGTCTTCCAATATTTCTCCTGAACGAATTTAGAGTGGAAAAGAGAAAAACCAGAAGCAAAGTATGAGTAGGCTAATGAACCCAGCAACAGAAACTGTATAAAATTCTCTCGCTCGACCATGCCAAGAGTATCCGCTCCTTCAGAGAAAAAACCCCCGTATATGATCGCAAACATTACAAACCACCTCAAAGGCACAATTAAGGCATCAAAGAAGTAGCCATACTTGAATCTCAGATCTAGTTTAATCTGTTTTTTCGCAATAGCGTAGATGTGGTTAAAGTTCATAGATTCTCCCCCGTCAACTCAATGAAAACCTCGGATAAGGTTGCATTTTCTTTATCAATTGATTTTTTCAGATTAACCGGCGAGTCAACCCTGATCAAACTACCATTGCTTAAAAACCCTACCCGGTCACACAAGAATTCCGCCTCATCCATATAATGTGTGGTAAGAAGGATAGTCTTACCCCTACCCTTAAGTTCCATCACTTTTTCACGCATCTGCGAAGATATCTTGGGGTCCAAACCCAAAGTCGGCTCGTCCAGAAGAAGGATGTCGGGGTCATGGATCAAAGCCCTCGCTAACGCAAGCTTGGTTTTCATCCCCTCAGAGTAAATCTCCACGTATTCATTTAAAAAACCGTCAAGTCCGAGAAAATTAGACAACTCCGCTATCCTACCCTCAATGTCTCGAACCCCATACAGTTTCGCAAAATACTCGAGGTTGTCGTATCCAGTAAGACGGTAATATATTATGGTACTGCCGAGCATCAAACCAACTCGACTCTTATTTTTTTCGATCGATGATTTATCAATTAATATCTTCCCGCTCGTCGGTTGTATCAAGCCGCACACCATCTTCATGAGAGTAGTCTTTCCTGCCCCGTTTGGACCGAGCAAACCAAAAATCTCCCCTTCTTTGAGTGTGAGGGATACGTCATCAACAGCCTTTATGACCTTGTAGTTTTTACGCTGGAAAAATCGAGGGAATTTTTTCCCATCTTTTTTTAACTTGAATTCCTTTGTAGCATGAATTATATCAATCATCTTTTCCTATTACAAGACTCTGAAAGAGGCTCTCATATACTTCAAGAACAGGGTTCCATGAATAATCCCGCACCATAACTTTCCCGCCTTCTATTAATTTGACTCTTGAGTTTAAATCTGTTAGGAGTTTGGCCAGGGCGGGCGTTAACTCGTCTTTTTCCTTTATGAGGTGTGCCGATTTGAACCTGCGGAATTCCTCTGCCAACCCCGCGTCAGAATAGGTTAATATGGGGCAGCCGCATGCCATAGCCTCAAGATAGACTATGCCGAAAGGTTCGTTTCGGGCTGGAAGGACAAAAAGATCGGAATCCCAAAACGCCGTTTTTATACCTTCTTCGTCTAAGAATCCTACGTGAACGATCCGGTCATTTTTTCGAATCTTGTCTTCGATTCGTTTTTGATATTTCTTGGAGCATCCTTCAAAATCTCCTACAATTACTAAAAGGACATCGGGGATGTCAAGTTTTTCAAAGGATTCGATGAGGTCGTGCAGTCCCTTCCTCTCGTTGATGCGGCTTAGAAAAAGGATTATTTTATCCTTTTTTCTTATTCCGTGTTTTTTTCTGAATGCACCCTTTGAGGGGGGATTAGTGTAATTGGAAGTGTCAATCCCATTTGGAAGAACTATAAATTTTTCGTCTGGAAGATTAAATTTTCTGAAATCTTCTTTTTCCTTCGAGGTAAGTAGAAGTATCTTAGCTGCGTTTTTCAATATGAATCCTGTGAAAAAAAAATCGAATATCTTCTTAAACAATACTTTTTTATTGTAGTAGTTTAGCGTACCATGGGTTTTGATTACATATGGGATGTTTTTCTTAACACATGACCTAGCAGCCATATAATTCATTATGGAGCGGGAGTCGTGGATCGACACGAGATTGAAATCCTTTATTGTTTTTTTCAGTTGAGTTGCGTATTTTTTAGAATAGAAATATCTTGGATTTAATTTTTTTAACAGAAAATTATTTTTAAAGTAGGTAACTCGTAATCCGTCTAGAGTTGTTTCCTCATCCCAGACAACACCGTCGTCGAGATAGAGGTCGGTAGTGTATACTGCTATGTTATGCCCGGCCTCGACTTGGCGTACGCATAACTCATATATATTTTTCACTGGACCCCCAAATTTTATTGAAGGGTAGAAGGCAGGCATTATATAAAGGATCCTCATTTTTTCGTATCAGAGATGTGAGGTGAAGTTTCCATCAAATTTATTACTTCTTTGACTGTTTCACCCCAAGTGAACCTTTTAGCGTTAATTAATCCCTTTTTTGTAAGACCCCTCCGTAATTTATCGTCATCAATCATCATATTTATCTTTTCAGCAATATCCGTAGGATTCATGGGGTCAACGTAGAGACACGCATCGCCACAGACTTCAGGCAAACTCGACCAGTTTGATGATACAACAGGGCACCCGCAGGCCATGGCCTCAAGCGGCGGCCAACCAAAACCCTCGTTTAAGGATGGAAAAACGAAAACATCAGCGATGTTGTAAAATTTAACCAAGTCCTCATGGTCCTTAAGAGGTATTTCTTTTATGTTAAGCATGTTATTGCGTAAATTAAATTCATCAATTAATCCACTCTCATCATTTGTTATGTTCCCAATCTTGACAAGAAACGTATTCTCCTCGGATAATAGATTAAAAGCCCTAATAAGAGATGAGAAATTCTTGTACCAACTGTCCTTTCCAACATGGAGTATTACCTTCCTGCCTTTCAGGTTGTATCTAGTCCGGAAATCATCCAAAATCACATCATCTTCGATAACCCTAAACTGTTTTGAAATCCCGTTGTAGACGACTTTGACCTTATCCGGTTTAATATAAGGACATTTCTCCAGGATTTTTGACTTAGTGTACTGGGACGTCGCGATTATGTGTCTTGCCCTCGCCATGAGCCTAAGCTTTAATTTATAGACTATCACCTGCATGAGAGGAGTTTTATCATAAATTAGTGGATTTACGTCATGGCATACTACACTTGTTTTCCAAGGATCTAAACCAAGCAGGAGGTGGGAGTAGCCTTCATCTACTATTATGTTCCAATCGCCTTGATGTCTCCTTGCATGAAAGATATACATCACCCACTTGTCCAATATTTTTCCGAGGATACCACCCCTCCTGTTCATCGAGACTATACTCACGTCAACCTCTTTCGCAAGGTATTCAGCTAGCTCAGTCGCATAACGGTCCATACTGTATTTGCCGTCAATATTTTTGAAAACCGAAATTTTCATCATGCAATACAGTAAAATAATGAAGATACAATCTCTTAAATAGGCTGTTGTAAGTCTATGTTTTTAATTGATTTGATATCCCTTAAGGAATTCATAAACCTATTTGAGTAGTATGGTAGTATAAGTGATAAAGTCATCCCCCGGTTGGTTAAAGTCTTAAGGGTTTAGGAGTAGTATGTGAGTCAACTCCATTGAGGTGTTACACTTTAGTTTGGAAATTAAAATTGGTAATTTAAAGGGAGATTGAAGCTTGTTGTCGGATGAAATCAGTGTTGCACAATCGACCACCATTTAATTTTAATGAGATTATACACCCTTTCAAGAAATCTAATAATCGGTTTTGTAGAGGGATAAAAAACTGGCAGAATTTTCAAACGCCTTAAAAGATACTTCACACCTAGGGCAGGTAATACTCTGTTGGATGTAATTACATGAGTTGCATACGAAATGTTACAGAAATATTCCCCTCCCGTGGACCCCACTTCAAGATTCCTGTCCCCCTCCAAACCATCCGACCGCTTACCCCTCCTATTTTTTACGTGAACATAATCGTGATTCTGGTGGACTGCAGTCACAACACGTGTGGCATCAACAACGGGTATGCCTAACTTGAGAGCCTTGTATATGAACCAATTATCCCAGTGAGGT
Source organism: Euryarchaeota archaeon SCGC AAA252-I15 (assembly GCA_000402775.1). Lineage (GTDB taxonomy): Archaea > Altiarchaeota > Altiarchaeia > IMC4 > SCGC-AAA252-I15 > SCGC-AAA252-I15. The sequence goes on from AQSC01000027.1 coordinate 9,210, forward strand.
CTGCCAACAGCAAATGGTGGGAGGTCTATTAAAGCAGTATCTCGCGGAAATAGAAAATAGTCAATCCCGCCTGGGGGGTGAAGGCGCCCATACTTAGCGATTAGCCCCCGTAACCGCCCCTCCCAACCACCCCCCTCAAAATCCAGCGGCCCCCCAACATCTAAATCCCACCTCTGACCCACCACCAGAAATTCAGGGAACTTAATAAGCTCTGCAGCTTTTACGAAATCACCCATAAGGATAATATCCGCATTAACATAGTACAACAGGCGGTGTCGGGCTACATTACAAACTTTCTCAAACGCTGGATTAAGCAGTGGCGTCCCATACTCGTTGCGATCAACATCAGGGATATACTTTACGTTAAACTTACGAGCCACTTCTTCGGTTCCAGGATCATCTGCACATAGAATAACCTCAACATCGGGGTGCAGGCGAATCCAACTCTGAATGGCGTTTTCTTGGATAACAGATTCATGCCCTTTAAAAGCCTTTGGGATTGAGAACAAAGTAAACATACTAATATTAATTTAGTAATAGATAATAATTTAAATTCCCTCGAATTTCCTCACATAGTTTGAGGTAGCGTCTAGCCTGAATTTCGAGAGCATAATCTCTTTCAATTAATTTTCGCACGTTTTATCCCATCTGCTCGCGTTTCTGGGGGTGGGTTACCATCCACCCTATTTTTTCAGCCAATTCCTCAGCAACCCCTACGCCTACCAAAAGGCCTGTTTCTCCGGGTTTCACCATCTCGGGGATTTCCCCACCCCCATATTATTTCTTCTTACCAATAGGGATATAGGTTCCGTAATGCGCAAATGAACCCCTTCCTTTGTCTCGTGGCAAAATCTTCTTTAGAAGAGATTCACAAGTATTATCAGATAAGGCATCAAGGGTTGTATGATGAATTTTAATGGGATGGCCTGCATCCTCACGAACTATTCTATTGCTTAAATCTTCCTCGTTAGAAAGATCCTGACCAAAAACAATGAATCACCCTGTTTTGTTACACGGAGCATTTCTTTTAAACAGTTATAAACATTTTGAACATGATCCAAAACATTAATGCAGACCACCAAATCTAAATAAGTATCATCAAATCTTGGGTTTTCACACTTATTATCAGATATTTTAATTCTATTTTTTGAAAAATGGATGACCGCCGCCTGAAGGCGGCGGTATCTTTGCATTCAAGCAAGCCAGCGTTTTAGGCTGGTTTGTTGTGGAGGTTGAACTTCCTTCGCGCAGCGGAGGGTGCGACTCCAATCGCCTTGCGAGTGGGCGATGTAGTGTTTAATTGTGTCGGCGGTCACGTTTCCGACGCTGCGGTAGAATTTGCCGCGACTCCACAAGTGGCCGCGCCGGAAAATCCGGCGAAGATGCGGGAACGCCTGAAACAGCATCCTGGTTGAAACGCCCTTAAACAATTGCACGACACGAGAAACACACACATTCGGGTGGAAGCTCACAAACAAGTGCACGTGATCACTCATCACCTGCACTTCGTGAATCACAAACCCGTATTTCCGGGCGACCTCCCGGAAAACCCGCCCCCCTCTCAACTGAAACAAAATTCACTTCGACGTATTCCGACATAGGTCTTGCCAGCTCATCTGCATACCCACCCATGCTAAAGGAATCATCGATATTTCTGAAAATCGAGATTTTCATTTTTTAATGTCGTCAGATAATTGAGCGATTAGGACATAATAAAAGATTTTGGCCTTTACGTCCGATTAGATTTCATTCAACTTGCATTCGAATGTTTATTATAAGACTTTGAGGCTCCTATTATGCTTTTCACGTGTTCTACCAGAGAAGAATCTCTTTTGAATACTGGTTTGAATCGCCTTGCCTTCCTTATCGCTTCCTCCAAATCGTTTACGTCATAAACGGCAATGAGCCGCTTTTGCTTCTCTAATTCTCTTACTATTTGTAGTTGATGGTCGTCTACATGTTCATTATATTTATGGTACCTCGGAAGTGAGATGCATTTTTTCTCAAGGCGTAAGGCTGTCACAATAGATCCGCATCCTCCATGGGTTATTATCAAATCACTCTTCTTAAAGTATTGTCTAATATCAATTTTTGAGCAAAAACTGAAAAACTTGCAGTTTTTAGGCTCGTACTCAGTCATTCCAATCTGCATCAGAATCTCTTCACCTAATTTTGGGGCGAGCTCGTCCATGACCTTGATCATCCTCTCGAAAGGCCCCACCGAAACCGTTACGAATATCATGTTAGTAGGTTGCCGAAATACTCTGCTTTTTTCCCGTACTTTTTCAGTAGTGATTTCCATTGAACGAAAAAATGATCTGATATTGGATAAATTATTTTCCCAGTGTATGATGGCTCCGTTACTTGTGCTGAACATTCAATATAAATTATTTTTAAACCAAATAGTTTTGAAAGATATATGAATGGAATGCACATCATTGCCCCTGAGGATACTACATAATCTGGTTTTTCCTGATTTAGGATTTTTATTGATTCGAAGACGTTATCAATTAGTTTGAATAAATTAACTCCCCGATTGTTACCTTTCCGGTGAAAGTAACTTAGATAATGCTTTGCAATACTTTCTGTGTCTTTAGCCTTTTCAGTAACAACAAAACTATTTTTATCGTTGAATTCCGAAATTAATGGCTCCAGATCAACTAGATGGCCTCCTCGGCTGCAAATAAAACAAATTTTTTTTTCTTTCATCTAAGAATTTTTTTTTAATTGGGAGTATTATGAAATATTCCTCCCCACCGTCGACAACTATCTTTTTAACAATTTTTTCATGTAGTTAAATGCTTTTGAATTTGTAATGTAGGATTTCAACTTGAGTATTAATCCATGTATTTGGCTTTCCCTTAACCACATCGAATGATCTTTTTCCTCAAGGATTTTATAAAACGTTCCGATGATGTAACTGTCGGATAACATCGGTTTTTTTACATTCACACTTTTCATTTCTTGTGCTTGTTTTCTTGTTTTTTTGATAGTATCTTTTTTTCCGAGATTAAATAATACTGCTGAGAAAATCCAGAAAAGCCAGTGATTTGGCATTCCTCCAGCCATGAAACCGTTTGAAACCATAAAACCAAAAATCAGGGAGAAAAACCCGATATTCGTGAACTGATTTGATCCAGTCAACTTACGGTAGTTTGAAAAAAATCGTTTTATGACGGTCAGGTACATCCAAAAAAGGGGTAAAAGTATGATTGCACCTATTTCTCCCGTGAGTATTAATAAGTAGTTGTCATGCATGTTGATGGGGGTTTTGGATATGCCATAAGCGATTTCGTCTACCTTCATGCCGCCCCTTAATCCAACCCCGAGGGGATGGGATAAACTATTTTCAAGCATGTCAATCCATGTAAAACCTCTCCTCTGTATGTATGTTCCAATGGGATTTAGGAGCATTTCCGAGTACCGCCACATATTCCATCCGCTAAATAGGGGGAGTAGAGCTTTCACGGAAAGTATTACGGCAAGACACGCGAAGAGGATTCCTCTAAGGGTTCGTAGTGTGAACTTCCGGATTGTGAATTTGGAGCCGAGGAGAAGAAGGAGAGTGAATACGAGCAAGCCCGTTAGGATGTGGATTCGTATTCCAGACAAAAAAAGCGCTAACAGCAAATTAAGTGATAGTAGTAAGTAGAATGCATTCTTTTTATTTGACTGGTAGAAAAAGATTAACGCAATCACTGAAGCCACTAGGTAATCTAGAGTAGGTGGAAGTGGACCGAAAACAACCGGACCATGCATGATGGACCCGCGAATCCTTCTAATCATCTCAGGTGTGTAGGGCAAGTATTTAACGTAGCTATCATTCGGAAAAAGGAAAAACTCTATGTGAGCGATGAATGCGGAAAAAGTGGCTAGAGCTAGGAGTAGAATCATTATTTTTTTTACTCTTCCCTCGTCGAGGATCTTGTAGGATATGAAGTAGAGGGGTATGAAACCAAGGTGGAATAGTGCCCCTCCAATACTAAGTAGAATTCCTTTACCTTGCCACATGAGCGGATTAATAAACTGTAGGAATACTAGAACTGTAAATAAGAATATCGGTGCGTTCAGACTCGTTTTCGGAAAACCGGTTTGAAAGACGCAGATTAGCAGGAATATGAGTGCGAAGACGTACTTAAATGCGTGGGCTATCGGGTGGTATTCGAAGTAGAGTTTGAAGAATCCCTCAAAATTCATGTAGACGAGGAAAATCAGAATCAGCCGAAAAATGTTGTTTTCCTTCATCTTATGAAATCAATAAATTTTTTTGTAACCTTGCTTCGAGTGAAATTTTTTAGGAGATATCTCCTCCCGTTTTCACCGAGCCGGCCCAATTCATCGCGATCCCCCATCAACTTTGATACTGCATCAACAAATCCTTGAGTGCCTCCAGGTTTCACGATAAACCCGCAATCTGCCTTTCTTATCAATGTCGAAACTTCTGAATCGCTTCCAGCCACAGCCAAAACCGGCTTTCCGCAGGCCATAAGCTCGAACACCTTGCTGGGCAAAACAAAATCCTCGTCTCCATCATTTGTTAAGACAAGAGATAAGTCACCGCTATTTAAGGATTCATTTAACCTCTCCCTCGGAAGATAATCAGAGTACAATACACCTTTCCTGGAACAAATGTTTTTTTTCTGGGCTCCGTTTCCAATAAACAGGAATCGAGCCTCACCTAATTTTTCCACAGCATCCAAGACCGTGTCGAAATCCATGTACCTTCCAAAGTTCCCCGAGTAAGAGACAACAAAGGATTCACTCAACTTCAGCTCAGCCAAAAGCTTGTTCTCCTTTTTTTCTAGGGGGAAAATCTTTTCATTATCAGCCCAAGGAGGTAGTAAAAATACTTTCCTACCTGATTTTTTTTCAAGCCTATCACGCATGTTCCCGCTTACCGCAACCGCGCTTTTCGCCCCCCTTAGAACAGTAATGGCCATTTTGTCTAGGAACCTGTAAACAAAACCCTTATCCGATAAAATGCCAGACGAATACAAAAGCTCGGGCATAAGCTCGTAGTTTATTATTATGTATTCTTGACTCCTCAACTTTTTCAGGATTATTGCAGTCAACTGTAGGCTAAATGGTAGGCTGGGTATTACATTCAATTCCCGTCTCCCGAACACCCGCTTTAAAAAAATTGACGCTGCAAAACTCATCTCGTCAACAAA
>AQSC01000028.1 GCA_000402775.1 Euryarchaeota archaeon SCGC AAA252-I15
GGTCGTTCAAAGAGATTATTTTGTGCATTCTAAAAAGTATGAGCGGTATAAGCGGTCGAGGTCTAGGCTCCTGGCTCACAACCCACCCTGTATTAACGCGAAGAGGGGTGATTTAGTAAGGATTGGAGAGTGCAGGAGGCTTGCGAGAAACGTAAGCTTCGTAGTGCTTGAGAAATTAACTAAAGAAGATGGCTAAACCACTTGGAGGATTTACGAAAAACCTTCCTTTAGGTAAGGCAGTGAATGCCAACGTCACCAAATGCCTTCCAACCGGAGCGAGGTTGGCGTGTGCTGACAATAGCGGTGCTAAGGAGGTTGAAATCATTTCTGTACGGGGTTACAAGGGAGTCCGCAGAAGGCTTCCTCGCGCTGGAGTGGGTGACATGATCATTGTCTCAGTGAAAAAGGGAACGCCAGAGATGAGAAAACAGATTATGAAGGCTGTGATCATCAGGCAGAAGAAAGAGTATGCCCGAGTTGACGGCACAAGAATAAGTTTCGCCGACAACGCCGCCGTAATCGTAGGTGATGATGGTGTTCCAAAGGGAACTGAAATCAAGGGTGCGGTTGCCCGGGAGGCAACTGAGCGTTGGAACAAAATCGGTTCAGTGTCAACAATAGTCGTATGAAATATCATGAAAAAACCATCTTCTAAAAAACCCGGGAAACAGAGGAAATGGTTGAGTTCAGCCCCCCACCATAAAAAGCGGAAGATGACTGCCGCTCACATGTCAACCGAGCTTTTAGGTAAGTATGGTAGAAGGTCGCTTCCAGTTCGGAAGGGGGATACTGTTCTGGTTAAAAGGGGCGAGTCCAAGAGTCTTTCAGGTGAAGTAACCCGCGTTAACCCTAAGACGGGTAAAGTTTATGTTGAGGGTTTGACTGTGAAGAAGATGGACGGGACCGACGTCGAGAAGCCTCTTCACGCGTCAAATCTGGAGATCACTGATCTACATCTTGAAGATAGGGAGAGGAGAGAGGTTTTGGAAAAAAAGATTTCTAAATAAGTAAGATGGCTCACAGTAAAAGAATTTCAACGGGATATGGGAAAAATCACAAGTGGGTTGTAACCCCTAAGCCTGGAAGTCACAGGAAATTAGATTCAATCCCACTCCAAATTGTAATCAGGGATGAGCTAGGTCTTGCAGACAACGCCCGTGAAGCAAAGAAGATAATACGGGAAGGATTGGTTTTGATTAATGGTGTTATCCGAAGGACACACAACTTTAGTCTTGGAGTTATGGATGTCATACAAATACCGAAGATCAAGAAAAATTTTCTAGTATTACCCTCAAAAAACGGCATACTGGTCACTGAAACATCCGACGCCGGTGCAAAAATTAAACTTAGAAAAATTGTTGGAAAGAAGACAGTTAAGGGGTCGAAGACTCAATTAATGTTGTCTGACGGGAGCACTCAAATCGCCGACAAAGTAAAATGCGGTGTGGGAGACACACTGGTTTTGGAAACTGAGTCGGGAAAGACTAAGAAGGTCTTACAGTTTAAGGAGGGCAACACAGCATTAATCGTTTTCGGAGTCTACAGCGGCCAGGTTGGAAAGATCGCGGAAAAGCTTCCCGCAACTTCTGCTAGTAAGTCCCTCACCAAAGTCGGAGAACTTACGACTCTTTCAGAGTATGTTCTAGTAGTCGGTGAAGAAAAACCCCTAATACCTCTATAAAAAAAGAATGGATTACTCTAACCTAATGCAAAAGCCAAGAATTGAAAAGGTTGTTGTAAATATCGGAGTTGGAGAGTCTGGAGAGCGTTTGGGAAAGGCTGAGCAGTTGCTTGAACTGTTAACTGGCCGAAAGTCTGTGAGAACGGTCACTACTCACAAGATCCCGACTTGGAATCTTAGGGGGGGTGAGCCAATTGGTTGCAAGGTTACTCTAAGAGGTGGTGAGGCTGACGAATTCCTTAAAAAATCTTTTGAGGCGGTTGACGGCAGGCTTTTTTACTCAAATTTTGATTCACTAGGAAATCTTGCCTTCGGGGTTTCCGAGTACATTGATTTCCCTGGGGTAAAGTATGATCCCGATATCGGTATTTTCGGATTTAACGTTTGCGCGACGATAAAGCGTCCTGGTTTTCGCGTGAAAACCCGGAAGTTGAATAAATCAAGAATACCCCCGAAGAGTGCGATCACTGCCGACGAGGCGATAGAACTCATTAAAGAAAAATTTGGTGTTGAAGTTGAGCGAAAAGAATAGTAAAATTGATGCGAGAAATCTTGTGTGTGTTGTCTGCGGCAGTCGCCGAGGACTTATACACAAATATGAAATAAACATTTGTAGGCGGTGTTTCCGCGAGACTGCAGAGAGCATCGGCTTTAAGAAGTTTAGTTGAAAATGGAGTCCAAGTTATTCGATAGGTGGGATTATAACGTTGAAGTATCCGAGGATTGGGCGAAGCGGTACATCACTATTAAGCCGATTCAAGTACCCCATACTTCAGGGAAAAACTTCGGCAAGCAGTTTGGCAAGTCGAAGATGAATATCGTCGAGCGTCTTGTAAACAAGATGATGCGTTCAAGCCAGGGTAGTAAGAAAGTTGCCGGGAAATACATCAGGGGACGCGGTAACACCGGTAAAAAGCAGAATGCTCTAGGCATTGTTGAAAGGGCGCTTGAAATAGTTGAGAAGAGGTCAAAGCAAAATCCTCTTCAAGTTCTTATTAATGCAATAATTCAGGCCGGGCCCCGGGAGGAGACGACAACCATAATTTACGGCGGAATAAGATACCATAAGGCTGTGGATGTCTCAGCCCAAAGAAGAATTGATTTCGCATTAAAATACATATCCCTTGGGGCTTTTGTCACGGCATTTAAAAACAAGAAGCCTATTTCCGAGTGTCTTGCAGACGAAATCGTCTGGGCTGCCAATTCAGACACGAAATCTTTCGCTATTCAAAGAAAAGAAGAAACCGAGCGTATAGCTCAATCTGCCAGGTAATTAAGATGGGAAGACAAGAGAAGGCTGCTCAAAAGGTTATGGGGCTTGTTGACAAGCCGGAGTTTATCCGGAACATGGGTATAGTCGCCCACATTGATCACGGAAAGACTACTTTATCCGATAGTCTCCTCGCTGATGCGGGGCTTATCTCAACAGAAACCGCTGGAAAGCAGCTTGCACTGGACTTCCACGAGGACGAACAGCAGAGGGGAATCACAATAAACGCTGCCAACATCTCTATCGTGCACGATTACAAGGGTAAGAGCTACCTCATAAACCTGATCGATACACCAGGACACGTTGACTTCGGAGGTGACGTGACAAGGGCTATGCGCGCCGTTGACGGCGTCATCATAGTTATATGTGCTGTGGAAGGTGTCATGCCCCAAACCAGGACAGTTATCAACCAGGCGCTTAAAGAGCACGTGCGCCCAGTCGTATTCGTGAACAAAGTGGACAGGCTCATAAACGAGCTTAAACTCACTCCAGAAGAGCTTCAAAACCGGTTTATGAAGATTATTGCGGAAGTAAACAAGATAATCAAAATGAAGCAGCCTGAAGGCGTAGACTGGACTGTAAACGTCAACGAAGGATCAGTCGCCTTTGGAAGCGGCTTCCACAAGTGGGCGATAAACGTCCCCTACATGAAGGGGACGGGAATAACCTTTAAAGACATTATCGACTACTGCAGCGAAGACCGGCAAAAGGAACTTTATGAAAAAGCACCAGCCCACTACATTATATTGGACATGGCGGTAAAGCATTTGCCAAACCCGCTTGAAGCCCAAAAATTCCGTATCCCCAAGATATGGAGGGGTGATCAGGAGTCTGATATCGCAAAATCAATGATCGAGTGCGACCCTGAAGGAAAGCTTGCGATTATGATTACAAACATCCAGACCTTCGATAAGAGGGAAGGTGAAGTCGCAACCGGAAGGATATTTTCGGGAACGATCAAAGAGGGTCAGGAAGTATATCTTATAGCAGCAAAGTCTACTGAAAGAGTCCAAAACCTGGGTGTTTACATGGGCGGGACGCGCGAGCGAGTGCAAAGAGTTCCTGCTGGAAACATTGCGGGAATCGTAGGCCTGAAAAAAGCTTTTGCAGGCGAAACCGTTTCAATCGAAGACATGGAACCTTTTGAGGCCATAAAACACTATTCAGAACCCGTTGTAACCATGGCTATCGAGGCAAAACACATGAGAGACCTGCCCCGAGTAATCGAAGTACTCCGCCAAGTATCCAAGGAAGATCCGACGCTCAAAGCCGAAATCGACGAGGAGACTGGAGAACACCTTCTTTCCGGTATGGGAGAGCTTCACCTTGAGGTAATCACAGACAGGATTAAAAAAGACGGCTTGGAAATCGAGACTTCCCCCCCGATCGTGGTGTACCGGGAGACGATAAACGGTTCGTTCGGACCAATCGAAGGAAAATCCCCAAACAAACACAACAAATTCCAGATAAGCATTGAACCCCTTGAAAAAGAAGTTTTAAAAGCCATAGCCGAAGGAGAAATACCTGAAGGCCGGATGAAAAACAAGAGCAAAGACTTGCGAGCCGAGCTTGTAGAGCATGGAATGGACAACGAGGAGGCCAAGAGAATAATCGACATTTACCATGGAAACATCTTAGTCGACATGACCCGGGGAACACAACACCTCGACGAGATAATGGAGCTTATGCTAGACGCATTCGAAGACGTCATGAAAAACGGACCGCTCGCCAAAGAACCCGTCATGGGGGCGAAAGTAAAGCTTATGGACGCAACATTGCACGAAGACGCAATCCACAGGGGACCAGCCCAAATATACCCTGCCATAAGGCGCCCCATCTACGCTTGCATCTTAAAGTCAAAGCCAGGGCTCCTGGAGCCCGTTCAAAACGTCTGGGTTGACATACCCCAAGACTTCATGGGATCAGTCACAAGAGAACTACAGAGAAGGCGGGGAATAATCGGGGATATGAGCCAGAAAGACGAGCTCATGCAAATCGAAGGAAAAATGCCGATTGCGGAATCATTCGGATTCGCAGGAGACATTAGAAGCGCCTCGGAAGGACACGCCCTCTGGTCGACAGAAAACTCGGGATTCGAAAGACTCCCAACTGAACTACAACAAAAAATAATCAACCAGCTAAGATCTCGAAAAGGGCTTAAGGCAGAGCTACCTAAAGCCGAGGATTATATGGAATAAAACGCTTTTATACTACTAAACCCAATAACTATGCCTACCTTTAGGATAAAAAAAACAACATTTGGAGGAACGATAAAATGGCTGAAAAACCACACATAAACATGGTCTTCATAGGGCACGTAGACCACGGAAAATCAACGCTCGTAGGAAGACTCCTCTATGAACTGGGGGAAGTTTCAGAGCAAAAGATGAAGAACCTCAAAACCGAGGCTGAAAAGATTGGAAAAGGATCATTCGAGTTCGCATGGGTTATGGACTCGCTTAAGGAGGAACGTGAAAGGGGAGTGACAATTGACATCGCCCACAAAAAGTTCGAAACCCAGAAAAACTACTTTACGATAATTGACGCGCCAGGCCACAAAGACTTCGTGAAAAACATGATCACGGGAACAAGCCAGGCCGATGCGGCAGTACTAGTCGTATCAACCCCAGACGGCGTACAACCCCAGACCAAGGAACACGCATTCCTTGCGAAAACACTGGGTGTAAGCCAGCTGGTAGTCGCCATGAACAAGATGGATGCGGCAGGATACGACGAGGCGAAATTCAAGAAATCCCAAGAAGAAGTTTCAAACCTTCTGAAAAGCATCGGATACAAAGTCGATGAAGTACCCTTCATACCAGTCTCAGCATTCGAAGGAGACAACATCAAGGAAAAGTCAGACAAGCTGTCATGGTATAAGGGAGACACATTCCTTGCGGAACTAGATAAGCTAACAGCCCCCGAAAAACCGGTCGACAAGCCGCTAAGGCTTCCAGTTCAAGACGTATTCTCGATAACCGGAGTGGGAACAGTCCCTGTAGGAAGAGTTGAGACCGGAATCATGAAGCCCGGGCAGAAAATCATTTTCATGCCCTCCAACGTAGTCGGCGAAGTTAAGACTGTTGAAATGCACCACGAAGTAATCCCGCAAGCCGAGCCCGGAGACAACGTCGGATTCAACGTCCGTGGAGTCGGGAAAAACGACATCAGGCGCGGAGACGTAGTAGGCCCTGTCGACAACCCGCCGACAGTCGCAGAGGAATTCACAGCGCAAATAGTCGTACTACAGCATCCGAGCGCCATCGCGGTCGGATACACGCCAGTATTCCACGTGCACACAGCGCAAATAGCATGCACGTTCACGGAGTTGATCAAGAAAATCGACCCGAAAACTGGTTCAGTCAAAGAGGAAAAACCAGAGTTCCTAAAAACCGGTGACGTCGCTGTAGTCAAGATTAAGCCGACCAAACCCCTAGTAGTTGAGGCTGCGAAAGACTTCCCACAGCTTGGAAGATTCGCAATCCGAGACATGGGACAAACTGTTTCGGCTGGAATGATTATGGAAGTGACACCGAAAAAGATGTAAGGTAAATCAAAACCTTACACTCTTCTAATTTATCTTCAAACATGGAAAAAGCAAGAATAATATTAATCGCCAAGGAAGTTGCGCAACTCGAAGACGTGTGCGAGCAAATAACGGGAGTAACCAAGAAGACGGGCGCGAAATACTCCGGCCCAGTGCCAATGCCAACCAGGAAACTAAAAGTCACAACCCGCAAATCACCAGACGGCGAGGGAACAGGCACTTGGGAGCGCTGGGAAATGCGCATACACAAAAGAATCATAGACATAGACTCAGACGAGCGAAGCCTACGCCAAATAATGAGAATCCAAATACCAGACGGCGTGCACGTCGAAATAGAGCTAACTAAATAAAAAACCCAACACTCCAACTCTTATTAAAACAAAAACAGCCAAATAAATTATTCTACACGCTCCCGTGGTGTAGTCCGGCTATCATTCCGGCCTTTCGGAACCCTTTTCTTTCTTTTAGAAAAAGAAAGAAAAGTGTTTCATCCCAAAAGAAAGAAAAATGGGGTGACGAGTTGAAGAGAGCCGGTGACTCGGGTTCGAATCCCGGCGGGAGCATCGGAGTTTCCCGATGAGAAAGGTGCCATCTTCGTCCCCCTCCAAAGGGGACTCGATGCCACTGAACAAATGAGTTTGTTAGCTTTTAGATTATTGTGTCTTGTGTGTTACAACTTTAAGTACTTTTGATAGAATCAAGGTTGTCACTAAAAGTAATATCGATAATAAACCTCTTCCACTGATAAGAAAGATTACTGTGATTAAAAATAAACCTTCTGTAATCCATTCTACTTTTTTCCTTACTATTGCCAAAATAATTGATACTACGAATAAGAAAAATATTCCAGATAGATAAAGCCAGATGGAGATAACATCAAGAAATATAAAAAATAATACCGTAAACAAGTATACAACAAGTTTAGAATTTTTCATATTTTTTTATTATATTAAACTCAACTAAATTCTCCAGATATACTACCTTCCTGACATAATACAACAACTTCTTGTATTACGGCATCTGATGAAAGCATTTTTCCCACATTTGACTTAAATTGTGATGGGCTGATGTCCACTCTTGTACCCGAATAAAAATTTTGATCTGGTAGTATCCAGTTCTTGTTAATAGTGATATTGCAATTGTGGTAATCTTGCACGTCATTATTTTGAAAAGCAAGATCACCGCCGAATGTAGTGGCAACAACTAACTGAAGCTTTGGTGTGCTTGAATATTCTTCATTAACACAACCCGAAATAAACAAGGTAAAACAAAATACAACTATTACAGTTAATGTCTTCATCCCCAATAACTACTATGTAATCTCCATTAATAACATTCAAATATTTAATTTTATTTTACAGTAGAAAAAAAGTGTCTTCTAACTTAGTTTCTTTTTGGGGGTGAAGCACCTTCTTCTTTTCTAAAGAAAAAGGGGCTCTTCGATTCCCGGCGGGAGCAAACCCTTTTCTTTCTTTTATTTTGGGGTGAAGCCTTTTTTTAAAGGGCTTGAAGAAAGAAAAAGTGTTGACGAAAAATGAAAGTAATATTTTGTTTAATTAATCTGGCTTTTCCTTCTTGTGTGTACTGATGGCGCCGGGAACCTAAAGTTTTTTAATAGGGGTAGCATCTGGCGTTTCAGCCTGTTGAATGAGAAATGCTCTAATCCAATATCATAGTTGTGTTGGCTGTTTATCGCCTGCTGTTGCGGGTCTTGCATAAGTGCTATCATCTGTTTTGCAGCGTACTCGTCTGCGTGTACATCTTGGCCAAGTTCGATGAAGCGGAATCCTCTAGGTTGGATCTCGCTTATGTAGGCTCCAAACTTTGCCACTGCGACAATTGGGATGCCGTTATGGACTGCTTCAATTACCGCATTACAGAATCCTTCATTTTTCGATGGAATTACGACTGCATCAGCCCGTTTATAAGCTGTTCCAAGGGAGAATAAATGCCCTCCAGGATAAGTTTTCCTACCCAATTGATCTCTCTGGGTATATACAGGTCCAAGTCCAAAGTTGTCACCGAGCGCGAATAACCCTCCCCCCCTCAAGAAGTTCAACACCCGGAGTTTTCTTGGCGAGAGCCCTAATCTTCCTGATTTCCTGTTTACCCTCATCTCCTACTTCATGAGTCAACAATACCTTAACAGTCCTATCCCCATACCCCTCACTCTTAATCTCTTCGTGCAATAATCCTGCAAGTGCGATCCCGCGAGGAATATCCTTTCTAGGCACAACTCGCAGGGGTATGACAACAAGGACATCCTCTTCCGTTAGTCCAAAATGCTTATAGAATTCATCAACCTCATCATCCCTTGGTAGGGCGGGAGGCTCTCTAAAGTTCATAACATTCGGCCACAATCCAACAGCAACATTATCCCTGCCCATAAGCTCAAGCTGTTTCTTCACCCACCGCCCCTGGGATTGATTAATAACACCTATTGAAAGCCTATCAGCCCCAAAACTTATTTCTCGAAGAAGGGCTGGAAGCCTTACAGCCCCAGCTTGAGGAGTGTATTTATCTGGACGCTCCCACGCAAAATCGTGGTAGTGGCCGAGGAAGGGCAAGCCACACTCATTGGCTGCTTGAATTAATGCGAGTGAGAACGCCATGTTGACTGGAAAACACGTGTTCTCCCCAATGACGTAGTCAATACTGTTTTCACGAATCTTTGCCACGATGTCTGGTTGTATTTTCGCGGCAAAACGTCTTATCCTCATCTCATCCTTCTCGCTTATCTCACCTTCCCTAAAAGCTTTCTGAGTAATCCTTCGAATAGTAGACCCTCCCCCTTCAACCAACTGAAAATGTGCAGCGGGATTAGTGAACTGGCGATTGGGAGGTATGAAGTTGGGGGCGAAAGTCTGCCCACTATAATAGAATGGAATGCCTCCAAGGGAACCGAGTATGAAAGCTACTTTATCTGACTCATTTGACACTCCGTCGAGTGTAGTCTTCTCGGATCTCGCATCGAGACGAAATGAGCTTATGAGGAATTTTCTGTCGCGAATCCATGGGGCGAGTTGTTCATTGATGTCATTGTTGACTGCATTGTTCGGTGGCATATAGCGTGTACGAAGTTTTCCCTTCTCCATTATATTATCTTACGCAACAGTACAATAAATAGGGATTAGCGGCTCATTTTCTTCCGTAAGTACGAGGTTACGGTTTCATGGTAGCGTACTATTAATCCGATTACTATTATGCCTTCTATGAAAAGTGGTGCTGGCTGGCTGTAGTAACCCCAGACTCCGAGCGCGCCGGTGTTGGTCCACAGGTTGAGTGTGAATCTTTGTGTTGAGAGTGGATACAGCCACATAACTCCCGTGTCTGTGGGAGTGTCCACGAGCATGTGTATTAATTGTCCTATGAATGCGTATACGGCGCCGTCAGTGCGGAAAAGAGCGTACCCGATTATGACTAAAGGAATCGCCCACACGAACGTGTGGGTTATTCCCATGTGGGGTACTCCGGGTATTATGTGGTCTAGGTTCGCGCACCATCCTGCGAACAGAAACCAGAGCAAGAGTTTCTTATCCTTGATGTTTTGGATGAGTAGTGGAAATGTTATGTGTCCGTACATCATTTTTTTATTTAGCCTCCTTATTGTGTTTAATGTGTAGTATATCCTCTATTTCGCATTCAAGAGTATTAAATTCCTTCTCAAGCAACTCAACTTCCTTTAGAAATAAAATCTTTATCTTGTTCCTAAAGAGGTAGATTAATCCTAAAAACATTAGTGCGCCTGAAAGAATCATAGTCTCAACGGTTAGTCCTTGAGATAATTGGTCTCCAAACCTGTTTTCAATGTAAAGGGTTGGAATGTATCCGATAAATGAGACGATGAAAAAGTCCCTAGTCTTAATTGGAGACACTCCCGCAGCGATTGTCGCCACATCGTTTGGAAAAATAGGCACGAGACGTCCGAAGAAGATAGCCCAAAGACCCCGTTTTTTAATCGCCGCTTCAATGTGCTTGTATTCCCTGCAATCCATCCACTTCATAAACGCGTTGTGTCCTATCCTCCTTGCTATGAAAAACAAGGCCATACTCCCAATGGTCGAGCCGATTATATTGTATACCAACCCCCAAAACCATCCGAAAAGGTATCCGCCAGCAATTGAGATGAATGGTCCTGGCAGGAAAAAAATAATTGTCTGGGTTATGTGAATCAAAATCAAGACGATGGGCCCCAGGCTTCCGTAACCCGCAACGTAATCTTTAATCTGACTGGTATCAGTGAAAAAAGCCCTCAGGTGCGCGGAAAGAAGTAGTGTGACAAGAAGGATTGAACAAATTACCATTAAATTGGCATGCTCTATCCTATGCTTCTTAGAAATCACACCTCCTAACTGCATAAAATAAATTAGTGGGCGATGTTAATATACGTTACTCAAATAATTTAATCCATGAAAATAATCTCAATGAACCCGCGCCACGGGAAAGTCTCAATACGCGTGGACTCGCTAGACGACCTGTGGTATCTAAGCCAAGTAGTAATTGTCGGGGATTTGGTCAAATCAAAGTCTGTGCGAAGAATAAAAGACAAGGAAGACAAGCTTAGAAGCGGAGGCGGAGAACGGAAGACTATAACCATTACCGTTAAGGTTGAGAGGAAGGAGTTCAAATCCGATGATGACTCACTGCGTTTTTCAGGTGTTATTGAAAGCGGACCAGAAGATCTCGTATCCCTTGGCTCCCACCACACCGTAAATGTTGAGAAAGAATCGGTTTTAACCGTTATCAAGGACAAGTGGTCTAAAATCGATTTAGACCGTATTAAGGACGCTGAAAAATCAACTCTTAAACCGAAATTCCTCGTGGTTATCGTGGATGAGGGTGAGGCTACTTTCGGACTTGTTAGAGAGTCGAAGATAGAGTACAGTGATCTTAGGCGGAATGTGGGCGGTAAATACGACATTAAAGACAGGGAGTCCAGGAAGATGGAATTTTATTCCGAAGTTTCCGACATAATCCAGAATACTTCCGGTAAAGACGGGGTTTCAAACGTTATTTTAGCTGGGCCCGGTTTTGAGAAAGAGAATTTCTTCAACTTTATTTCCGAAAAAAATATTTCGAGGATTAATTTTCTGGTTGAAAACACAGGTTCCTCTGGACGAAGGGCGGTTTCCGAAGTATTGAAGCGGTCTACAGTCCACAAGCTTTTAGCCCAACTAAACTCTTCTCAAGACATCCAGTTGGTTGAGCGAGTACTTGAGAGAATCGGCAAGGATGACGGGCTTGCCGCATACGGTCTCCCCGAAGTGTTTAAGGCCACTTCGATGGGAGCGGTTGAAAAACTTTTGGTCTCGGACACCGTCTTCATGGACCAGCGGAAGGTGATAGAACCCATAATGCTCGACGTTAAAGCTAGGCGGGGGCTGGTTCACATCCTAAACCACGACTCTGAGGCGGGCCAGCAACTGGACTCGTTGGGGGGGGATTGCCGCACTCTTAAGATTCAGAATCCAATAATAAAATATGCCAGCTGAAAAAATACTTCAAGAAAACCCGAAGTCGTGGGATAAGGCCACGGCTTTGGAAAAAATTGGGGCTGCTCACGAACTGGGGGTGAAATTAATTCGAGATATCAAAGACCCTGATGGCGGGCATGGTGTCAAAGGAATCACAGGAGGAAGTGCAGTTTTTATGATATCACAAGATCCGAACGATGCTAACGCACATGAATCCATAACAGTCGTAAACGACCGGACTCAGGGCCCCAACGCCTACAAGTTCACTCAAACAATCCAAAATGTAGGGGTGGCGGAAGACGGCCATAGAATTATCACTCCCAATAGCGTGGAGTATGTGCCCGAGCTCCCCCCGATTGCGGGGGAAGACGGATTAGGTTCGTATGACTTCAGGCTCCCGCATCTAGTCGACAGAATAAATCTCAATACAACCGAGCTTTCTGAATTCGAGGTCACTGTTCCAGATGTGGGGAGATACCATTGGATGAGAAGCGACGGCAGCTTCGAAGGTGAATCTGTTGGTAGACTACACCTTCCCGGTGAAAAAACAACTTTCCTCTCAGTGGGGGGCAAAGTCAAGCGATACGACACGAAAACCGTCCAAGACGAGGAGCTTGGACCCATTGAATCTGCCGACGTGACCGAACTATCCTAGTAAAACCATTCGAGGCTTGCGTGGCGTTTTTTCATGTATTTTTCACCTTTACCTAACTCTACCATAAGGCGCGCTATGACGCCGTCAAAGAAGACCATGACCGTGTCTTCGAATAGTGTTCCAAGTGGGGTGAGTGATGCGAACTCTCCTTTAAGGGTGCTTTCAGTGTAGCTTTCCTCAATGTCTACTTTCGTCCTCCCCTTAATCTTTACGATGTGGTCTGAGAGTCTCCCAACCTTTTCTTTGGGATACGAGGTAATTGTGAGAACCCTGACGCCAATCTCTTTCGCAATCTTTACAACATGGTAAACCTGACTAGTCCTGCCTGAACCAGATACTGCCAATAGAAGATCCCCCTTGTTTATTGCGGGAGTCGTAGTCTCGCCGACAACATGGGCTTCAAGGCCGAGTTGTACAAGCCTCATCGCGAAAGACCTTCCAACAAGGCCGGAGCGGCCTGCTCCGACGACGAAGACTGAATCAGCTTTAAGGATTTCATCCACCATGCGGTCTACTTCATTGTCGTCTAACTCGTTCACTGTCTTTTGAATGTGGTCTGCGATCTCCTTCATGGCTGGTTTGACTGGCATGGTATATATATTCACTCCAAGTCATTTAAATCCAATTGGAAAACAAAGCCGGTTTTACTAAAACCTAGTTTTTCATAGAATTCGTGGGCACCAGTCCGTACAATTCTCGAAGGCAGAAAAAGCTTGTATGACTTTGCATTCTTCGCGATTTTCACGCACTCCTCCATGAGACTTCGCCCTATCCCAGATTTCCAGTATTTTTCGTCCACGACAACGTGTTCGGCGTAGGCGATAGGCCTAGTAAATAGTACAAATACTTGCTTTACCCATAAATTACTGACTCAGGAAATGGCCCAAAAAATATCCCGTAGGGACTTAATGAAAGCTGGTGTTGCCGCGGCGATTCCACCAGCCTTGATTAGCTTGGCTTCCGGCGGCGAGAATCAACCCCTAAAGTATTCGACCTGGGATTCAATAATCGATGAGTCGGACTACTCCATTAGAGTCTCACGACAAGTCCTTGACATCTTCGAGCGGGAGTACGACCAACACGAGGAAGACATGTATGTGTTGCTTGCGAACGCCCAAACCGGCGTTATTGAGAAGGCGACGAGCATGTTCTGCTACAAGTATGGCGCTGAAAACTGCGGGGCAGAGCGGGGGCTATTCCGGTGGCTTGACGAAGTCTCCCGCCAACACGGCTACTTCGTCGTCGGCTACTACCACTCTCACCCTGGACCTAAGACTGCTTCAAGGGCCGGGGACGTACTCTCAGGCGACGACATCCCCCGCCACGACGACGTCGAAAACGACGTATTCCGCCTTCTCGGAAACGGTTTCGCTGGACAAGGCATCCCCTTCGAAACCCGCGCCTTCGTACCCCTCCACCCTAGAGTCATCGGCAAAGACCATCCTTACCGCGAAAGAATGGAAGAGTTTTCTCAAAGAAAACTTACCGCCAGATCCCGCTACGACGATTTCGAGGATAAGCACACCCTCCAACCCCGGATTAAGACAGTCGAATCCGAAGTAAATCCTGGTGTTGAAAACATCATAATGGGTCATCCGCCTTTCATGCGAGTCTTTGAGAGGCCTATAAGCTACAGAGATTTCATAGAATTCCGAAAATCTGCATTATTAGTGCAAGAAGCCGACGACTTCCCCTACAAAGACAAGTCAATTAAATGCAAACTTCAGGCCAAGCTCCGCCACGACGGCGCCATGACAATTGAGGTAAAGGCCGAAGCGCCAGGTTGGAAGCCTCATTCATGGCACAACTACCGGGGATTCACCCTAGACTTCGACAAAGAAGGCGAGCAAGACGCCATAAACTACAGCCCAGTCAACATGCTGCACGTGCGCGGACACCTGGGCGTACTGCTTGAGACTGCTCCTAAAACCATACAAGAAAGATTCAAACAGATTACAAGCTACTCGGATGAAGCCGACTACAGACTCAAGATAAACGTACCCTCCATGATATTCCCGAGGAAAAGAAGGTAATCTCAAAAATAATTATTTAAATTATCACGCCCTCGTTTGAATGTATTTTGCAGTGGCTCCCTCGTATTCCACTTTATCGTTTTGAGCGCTTGAAGGTATTGTCTCGTCTATTCCACTCATAAACTCATGCAAACTAAGTCTCACTCCCCTCTCCGCGAGCATGTCCCGACCTTTAACTGATATGTCAGCTACCTCCTGTTCAGTGTTTACGGTCTTGCCGTTTAAACTATCCAAGAGCGCCTGAAATTCCTCTATCGAGGGGTCGACGTAAGGCACATAACCTCCCTCATCAAGTTCGGCGAGGACGTGGGCGTTCGATTTATTTTCCACAGACTCAACATCCTCTCCCACACCCAAACCCGCTTTTTTCAATTCAGACTCAGCCTCCTTAACCTCCCTGCTATTATCCCACACAACAAATAATCCAACAACAATCACCACCAACAAAACCGCTCCAATCCGAAGTCCCTTAACAGATTCCATTTTTCCCAATCCGTAAAATAAAAGAAAAAAGTCAGTCTGCAAGGCGAAAACCCCCGCCACCCCCACAGCAAACCCAACAGGCAACTCGAAAATTTCTGCCAACAAAAAGCGGGTAAACGAAGTCAGCCTCGAAGAGGCTGATTTGCAGAAAATCCATAGGATTTTCCTTTTATCCGCTGTTAGGCGTGGGCGATAGCCCCGGAGCGACTGATAAGGGAGCGTAGAGTTCCGAGCGCGCTTTTTTATTATTTATTAAATGGAAACAGGTTAGTTATGAGTATTAACCAGAAAGATAATTTAATCCGGTCGACACATTTGTATTAATATGAAGGTTATTTCAGGAGATAAAAGGCAAAAAATACTTGATAATCCATCACAGGAATCCGATAAGTTTCAATTGATTGAGTTTCCAGTGGAAGGACCACCACGGGTTATGAAGGAAAAGAAAGAAGAAACTGTTAGAGAAAACCCTGGGTTGGTTCTGCCTGCTCATCCATTCCACTTGAAGTCAGTTGGGCCAGGTAGGCGTTTACTCTTAGTTGAAGACAAGGAAGTTGATCAGGTTGACTTGGATTACGTAGGTCGACACATGACTATACTTAAGATGGTAGATAGAATAAAGAACGCACTAACAGATACAGAAAAGATTACGACCTGTACTGAACTTGCCGACTACTATACTACACACCCTGGATTACATAAGATAATGAGACGCGGCTTTCATCTACCCAAAGAAAATGAAGGATTAGGAAAAGCCCTTGTCGAGACTCGTACCTCCATACCAGAGGGTAAAGTTGGGTTTGTTACAATTAATAAGGTGGGATTCGTTTCAACTGAGGCAGACATCATTCCTGAGGCAATTATCGTGAACATGTTCCAATTAAAAGAATCGGTTTATCTCGGAGGTGAATTTCCAGGAAGAGATATCCTGCATGTTCCTGGCCCTGGTGAAGATGAGAGTTTTGCCAGTGAAAAACCTGATTTAACTGTCGCTGGTATACACGCATTCGTTAAAATGGTGGAAGCGGATCCTAACCTAACCTATTATGCTGCAAACCTATTTTTTCTAAAAACAGATTCAATACATGCCCTAGTTAGAAAGGAAGCATTTGGGGCCCTAGGAAAAATAATCACTGAAAAAGGAGAGGGAGAAAACTAC
>AQSC01000029.1 GCA_000402775.1 Euryarchaeota archaeon SCGC AAA252-I15
TTCCTGCCGAAAAAAATAGTATCGAAGCTAGCAGGAAGATGGCAGACAGTTTAACCTCATGGAGAACTCTCCCATAGATTACTAAATGTTTTTTATGTCTGGCATAAACCTTCACCCCCCAAAATCCGTGGCGGAATTTATCCCGAATAATCCTTCTTAGCGTGGCCTTGAAGTGATGTTGGACCTCACTTCCACTTACATAACGTATCTTATACCCTGCATCAATGAGGCGCAATCCGAAGTCAGTATCTCCTGAAAACCTGAATAATTCATCGAAGCCACCAAGCTTTTCAAAGACATTTTTCCGTACCGCAAGATTCTTTGTATCACCCATTTGCGTGTACCCTCCTTTTGAATATCCCTCAACAGTACTTTCCTCATATCTGTGTTCCATACTCGACCACCGTGTTTGCTCAACATCGGTAGAACCACCGTAGGCTGCAAATGCTCCCTCCAAGATCAATGGTTTGGTAAGGTTCTCAAGCCATTTTTTCCCTACAATACAATCGGCATCGAGAAATACAAGAATGCTCCCCACCGAGTTCTTTACACCAGTATTCCTAGCTATGAAAGATCCCTTCCTCGTCTCGATGAAAAGCTTTATTTTTCCTCCATATGATTTAAGAATATCTACTGTATTGTCTGAAGAGTTGTTATCAACGACTACTATTTCATATCCCCTAAATGACTGGTCTAACAGTGAGTCAATACATTTTTTTTATGGTTTTCCCTGCATTAAGTGCGGGTATAATAACTGAAACTTTATTTTTCTCATTCATTCTACTTGGAGAATAATAGTGGTTTTCACTCTTCAACTACATATTACTATCATCCTACTAATAATTCTCGAAATGACTGGGATGGAGCGTAAAAACCAAAGCATTTCAGGCGAGATTGAGTATCGGAAGAAGCTTGTGAGGCAACAGATCCTTGGAACAGACCACCACTTCGATGATCACAAGTCTTGCCTTGATGAAGTCTATGAATCTTGGATGAAGCCTCAGATCGAGAAACTGGATGAACTTATGAGTAAAGTGCAGGAGGTCTGTAAACCATCATATTTTCTTGAACTGGGTTCTGAAAACAGTCACCTTGGATTGCACTTAAAAAAACAGTATGGGATTGATGGAGTATGCACTGACCTATCCTTTGACACACTGCACATTGGAGTCCCCAAGGTCGCGGAAAAATTAGGAGTAAAAAAAATTCCCTCATTTCTCGTTGCTGATACACATTCCCTCCCCTTCCCTGATGAATCATTTGATTTTATTTTCTGCTTTGGTTCCCTCCACCACTTCTATGATCTGAGAACGGCCGTAAAGGAGATTCGGAGAGTCTGCATGCCCGGTGGCGTCTTTCTCACGTCATATGACCCCATTAAACCGGTTTTACGGGCCAATACTCCAGAAAACTGCTCTGAAATCTCTTATGGAGTATTGGAAAACTCATACACTCTATGGGAGTATACGAGGGCACTTAAAAGCAGTTTCTTAGACGTAAATGTGGTCTATTCTGAATCAGCTGATAGATTAGAATTACTCAACAAAATCCGCAGACTAAAAGGAAGTCGGTTTGCCGACACATTTCACAATCTAATGCCCGGACAATTCGCCCGCGCTTTGCGACTCCTATGGTTTGGGATGGATGATTTCACTTCGATAAACATTGCATGACACTTTCATTGATCATATTTCCCACCAACAACCTCCTCATATACTTCAAACAGTTTGGGAAAAATTGTTTCAGGACTATACTTTTTCAATACGCTATGACGTCCATTCCTGCCAAAATTCAGAGATTTTTCCTGGTTTTCAAGCAGCCAACTGATTTTTTCCGCGATGTCTTTAGAGTTTCCTGGTTTTGTGAGGAATCCGGTCTTCCCATCAATTAACCATTCTGGTATGCCTCCGATGTTTGAGCCGACCACCGGCCGTCCGCTTGCCATAGCTTCAAGGCCTACAATCCCGAACTGCTCCTTCCAAACCGACGGTACCACCACAAAGTTTGCCTGGTTGTAAAGTTCCCGCAACTTTTCCGACTCGACTCTACCTTGGAATACGATGGACTTTGACAATCCCAACTTTCCTACATTCTTTTCTAGCGAGTTTCTATCGGGGCCTTCACCGACTATGTGGAGTTTCGCATCTTGTTTTCCCTTGATTACTTCGGGCATAGCTTCAATGAGGTGCTTTACCCCCTTATGTGGGAACAGGACTCCGACAAACAGTATGAATCCGTCAACGATTCTGTCGGGGTTTGGGTCGAATTCATCGGGAAAAACGAAATACGGGATGTTTACGGTATTTCCTATTCCATTCGCTTTGAGCGTTTTCTCGACCAGCTTGCTCGGGCAGATGAACGTATTCACCACAGTTTTACGTAATCTTCTCGCTCTCCTCCTCGGAAGATACTCTCGCAAGTATTTTTTCGGCCAGATGCACTTTGCCTTCACGCATTTCCAGCCGAAGCCTCCCTCACAGTCTGCCCCGTCTTTTTTCACGCACCAGAAGGTCGGGCACACTAATCCGTAATCGTGCACCGTCTGAACCGTGGGAACACGCATTTTCTTCAAGGTTTGTAAGATAGCGTTAGTGTAAAGAAAATTGTTGTGCAGGTGTATGACGTCGGGCGAGACCTCACGGATATACTCCTCTAAGGCGGCTGAAACCCCGCGGTTGCCGTACAGGTCTGGGTCAATGAGATTATGGCTGAGCTTCTTGAGCAATGAGGCTTTTCCCCCACCCTGAAAAACCCGGATATCGTCATTTTGTGCTTGAGAGCCTCTGAGAGCAAACATGAATTGTTCGTGACCTTTTTCACGAAACAATCTCATTAATGAAAAAAGGTTGGTCTCAGCCCCACCGACGGGGACTCCTGAATCGTTTATGTGCAAGACCCTCATAATTGTATTCTATTTCTTAATCCATTTAATAGGTGGCCTGGAAGGGACTTTGGATAATACCTTAAAAGAAGTCTGATTTTTCCGACTATTCTGCCCATCCTATTATATTTTGGAGGTAATACGTACTCCCATTGTTTCAGTAGAGTGTTTGCCATGTAATACGCCTTCACCCTATCTTTCGCAGGAAAATCATCGGTTTCGAAAACGGGTTCCGGCTTTCCAATAAAATGCCTACCTTCCTTGTAGTCTGCGAGCATTCTCCCGTTCTCCAAAACCCAATCCCATAGCGGCGTCCCGGGATATGGTACCAGCATGTTGAAGTGCGCGGGGTTAAGACCCGTTTTTTTTGCGAATTCAACCGATTTCTTTGTTGAATTGACGCTGTCTCCGGGAAGCCCGATAATAAAATAACCGCCGACTTGGATGCCTGCTTTCTGAAGTGTTCGTATTCCCTCCTCGATGTCAGTCAAAGACTCGCCTTTCTGAATCCCCTTAAACACTTCCTCGTCAGCCGACTCAACACCCACCATCACAAGTTCACAGCCGGCCTCCCTCATAAGGACTGCAAGCTCAAAGTCTATCCGATCCATTCGAATGCCGTTGGGACAACTCCAAGAAAGTTTAACGTTCCTTCCAATCAGCATCCTGCAGAACTCCTTTGCGCGCGCAACGTCGACAGTGAAGTTGTCATCGACTATCTCAAAAGCCTTTATCCTGTATATCCTTCTAGCATCAAGTATCTCGGAAACGACATTATCGAGGTTTCTCGTACGCCATTTATGCCCGGAAATAGCGGACACCGAACAGTAGGTGCACTGATAGGGGCATCCCCTGCTCGTCAAGACCGGGTAACTCACCCGAGCCATGGTCTCCCTGATATTCGTGAAGGATTCATACGAGGGAAATGCAATCTTATCTAAATCTATTACAAAAACTGGAGACACTTCTTTTTTTCGTCCGGCCTTGAAAACACCATTGATTGATGTAGGCTTACCTTCAGCAATCGCCTGGACGAGCTTGGGAAAAATATCCTCGCCTTCACCCATAATACCGAATGTGAAAGACGGGGCTTCATCAGTAAAGGAGTTTCCAACAATGGTGGGGTGCGGGCCTCCACCAACGATTAAAACATCCGGCATTCTGGATTTGACGGCATCCGCAATTTCAGAGGCATTAAAGAAGGTCGAGCTTTTCACGGAAATTCCGACAATGCGGGGATTAAATTCTTCAACCTCATTCAACCACGCATCCCTCTCAATCAAATTATTATTCAAATCAAAAACCATAACTTCATGACCGTCGTGCTTTAGCGAGCCTGAAAGATAGGCTAAACCGACGTTCAACCCCTCCTGAATTCCCGGCGGATCAATCAAAACGACTTTCATTATTTCTCGGCATAAACTATGAGGCCCTTATTCAATAATCGTGAGGCATACATCACGGGTGTATTGTATAATACGTCTCTTGCTGGTACGCCAAATAGGTTCAAATTAAGCAGTTTCTTTCTTGAAAATAATGGGGGAGGCAGGTCGGCAGGCCTTATTATGATTGTGGAGTAACCTGCTTTTTTCAACATTTTATGTAATTGTTGAATGCTGAAACCCTTCTCGACCACACCGTATTCTTTCGAAAACTCGATTGATTTAGGATCGCTTTCATGATGTCTTGAAGGTTCGTTAAGAATCAAACTCTTCCTGCCAACTCGAAAGAATTCATTCACTGCCTTCTGAGGATTCTCACTATGGTGTAGAGCGTCAAAACAAAACACGCAATCAAAGCTCCCACCCTCAAAACAAGAATATTCCATATCCCCAACGACAGCCCTCATCTCATCCTTCATCCTCTCCTTTAGTACTTCAACATGAAATTTGGAGATGTCCATCCAAAACACGTTTTTGAATCCGCATCTGGTGATCCATTCAGTAGTCCATCCTGAACCCGCGCCTACATCCAAAATCAAACCTTCTTTCGGAAAATCCCGCAGATAAGACATCATGATGCTGAAGGAAAAAACAAGTTGTGAAAACTCGGAACCGAAAGGCTTCACTAGGTCATATGACTTATCACCCAACCTCAAAGGATAAAGAATCTCGTCTTTCTTACCCACGAAAAATACCCCACTCAAATAGTTAAATTAAAATAGTACATACTCTTTGAAATAATTAATAAATAAAAGCATCACATCATATCAATCGTAATAATCTCGTGCCTTCAACACCTGGAATGCAGTATTCCGCCTCTGCAAGTGATATTAAAAAAAAATTTAATTTATACTTTTCAAATACACAAAGATTACATTCAATCCGGGTCCGTAGGGTAGCTTGGCCCATCCTTCCAGCTCGGGGCTTCGTTGAGGTCGAGGCAACCATCCTCGAAAAAATACGGTGAGACGAAGAGCTGGAAACTCGAGTTCAAATCTCGGCGGACCCAAACTCTTTTCAATAAGTTGTTCTTTTTCCTCTTTTAAGGATTTTTTTTATGTTTTTCCGGGAGATAATCTCATTCAGGTGAATTTGCGGGTTGCTGCAGTTCTTGCACAAGGGGATTTTCCCGTAATTATTCGTCTTCATTAATTCCTTGTATTTTTTGGCTTTTTCATTGTTCCAGATTTCACTCAACTTGTCTTCTTTTACGTTTCCTAGGCTGCTGATTGCGTCGTAATCCCAACAGCACAACAATACGTCTCCTTCCCAGGTTATGGGGATCATGTCCAATGGTCTTGTACACGGTAATGTGAAAAACAGGCTATCATCCTCTTTTTTAAATGTCTCGATACCTTCAAATTGCCTGCCCCAGTCTGTAATCTCCTTGAAAAAGAAGCTTACACCTTCGATTTTCTCCGCGAACTCCCACCTCTTTTTGAAGGAAGGGAGTTCTTTTTCATTTTCGGGGGTTCTCAAAACTTGAATAACGATCTTCGGGCCGCTCCCGTTCAAATCCTTTTTTTCTTTAAGCAGGTTCCTGATGTTCTGTGAAACTTTCGCGAAGTCTCCCCCACATCTCATCTTCTCATATGTCCTCTTACTAGAGCCGTCAAAGCTGATTGTAAGGTAGTCCAAATCGGAATTTAAAACTTTAGTTATGTTCTCCTCTGTTAAAAGCATTCCATTAGTGGATGCGGAAAGAGTCACACCCTTTAAATTATCTTTTGCATATGAAGCGTATTCAAAGAATTTCTTGTGGAGTAAGGCCTCCCCGAAATACGAGAAATCGAAGGCAGGGATGGTCATTCCATCCCCATTTATTTCACAGACCCCCTCGATAATCTTTTCGAAAACCTCACCTGTCATGAAACCCTCCTTCCGCGTCATAATCTTTTTAGGACACATTGAACAACGCAAATTACACTTGTTTGTAAGCTCGATCGAAACTATCCTTGGGAATGCTTTGAAACGGTCTGAAAAAAACTTCGAGTATGTGGAAGATATGATGGGATTTAATCTAAAGAGAACCGAGTTTTGTTTTTTCATAACCTTTAATCCAATAGATAATATTTATGCCGTGAAGAAAAATAACGATTAATTAATATGACCAACCAACGTTTTCCTGAAAGAGCATTTAAAGACAAGTTAAGTGACCTAAGACATGCTTTAGTTAATGCATCATATAAAACGGAAAATTGGATTATCCTGCTGCTTGTCATATTGAACATTACTTTGAGAATTCCGATAACCCCCCATCCCGCGGGATTTGATAGTTATGTCACAATTTGGGAGACTAAGAGTATGATAAACTCTCATGAACTGGTTCTTGGAACCGAACCGTGGGAAATTAAATGGGTTATGTTCACTTTATATGGGATACAAATCGGTCTGGAAAAGGGGGCTCACTTCCTCTACCCCTTCTCTAATCCGATACTATACCAACTTAATTACTCAACACTACACCAGTTCACGCAATTAGGCTTAGAACAAACGCTTTTACTTATCTCCATACTGTGCGGTGTTCTCGGTTTTCTCACATCTTACCTAATGGGCAGGGAATTCGTCGAAAACAAGCTTATGGTATACGTAATCGCCTTCTTTTATTCAACATCCCCCGCATTCCTTTACATAACGTCCTGGCAGGGGACTCTTAGAATGCTTTTTACCGCGCTATTCCCCCTCATATTGTGGTGTTTCTTCAAGTATCAGCGCAAGAAAGAGAAAAAATACATTATTTTTTCACTCTACCTGGCACTTGCACTATTTCTAATCCACAGGATGGGCATGCTCTTACCACTCGCATTCCTAGGATTCATTTTCGCTCAAGCATATGTGAGAGTTTACGATTTTATTCAAAAAAGAATGCATCTGTTCAATAAGCAGCTTCCATACGTCCTCCCAGTCCTTTATCTGGTTTTTTTTGTGGGATTATCCATATACCCCTTCTTTTCAAATACCGGATTCTTTAAGACTTTCCGGTATGAGTATTCATCTGGACTCTTGACAGAAGGATTTCAAACACCCCGAATCATGTTAAACCTGGTAGTCGACTACTTTCAAAACGAAGGATTGTTCCTAATACTTGCATTAATAGGTTTCGTGATATTTTTAGAGAAACTTAAACGCCCGGTCAAAAACATAAATTATCTGGTAGTAGCATTCATCCTGCTTTTTATGATGCCATTCCTCCTGCAAGGGGAATACACAACCCTCTACATATTAACTCCACTGAGCGTACTAGTCGCTCTCGGTTTCAAGGGAGTGTCTAGTTTCCTCGGATTGATGAATAATACACTGCATCTTAATTACAATGCAACCAGGGTATTCATAATCGGTGCGATCATTCTTTCAGTATCCTTTTCCATTTTAATGAATAATTACCTCATTGTAACTCCACCTTCAGAATACCTTCAAATCAACAACTATATTGATGAGACTTCTATTGCTGCCGTGGAATACTTGGACACTCTCCCGGGCAGAGTGGCCCTGCCGTTGTTTATCAATCTAGCCGTGCATTTCGCATCAAGATCAAATTATCCCGATAAAATGGAGTTCACCTTGGATAATTACGGCTGGAGCTTGCACACCATCCAAAACATCCTCTATTTTACTGAAGGAAATTTCTCTCATGCCGTGGAATATGAACGATTCAAAGGAACTTGGGTTACTACGGCATATATGGAACCTGGCTTGTCCCCTCTTCTTAAGGATTTGAATGCCGAAAAAGACAAGATTTACTCTAACGGCGCGATAGGGGTCTGGGAGTTGAGCCCCGATCCTAAAGACCTGGTGGAATTAAAAGACCAGTTAGAGGCAAACGCAGGATTCTACAAGGAATATAACAGACAACTTTATTAAATTATCTAGTATCTGATAATTTCATATTCGGTTGGAAATAATATGGTTGAACGGATTCTTGTAATGGGTTTCGCAGGTATTGGAGACACTCTTTTAACGACTCCTACATTGTCTGCTTTACGGCGGAGTTTCCCAAAAGCCCGTATCACAGCAGTTGTGACTTTGAAAAGCCAGATGAACGTTTTGAAAAACAACCCTGACGTGGATGAATTATTAACTGCGACTGGTGTTTGGAAAAATCCTTTAGTCTTATTGAAAACTCTGATCAAGCTTCGCAGTAAGAGGTTCGATGTTTCGATGACAGTTTATCCTTCGACACGCATCTTATTCAACGTGCTCGCGTTTTCGAGCAGAGCAAAAAGACGGATTGTACACCAATATCCCGGGGATACTTTCCGGAAGTTTTCATTCCTTCAAAACGAGCAGGTTCCGCTCGTACTTTGTGGCCATAGTGTCGACCAGAATCTTGCGCTTCTCAAGCCGCTTGAAGTGAAACTGGATGAAAAAATGAAAGCTGGGTTAACCCTAAACGTAAG
Organism: Euryarchaeota archaeon SCGC AAA252-I15; assembly: GCA_000402775.1. Classification (GTDB taxonomy): domain Archaea; phylum Altiarchaeota; class Altiarchaeia; order IMC4; family SCGC-AAA252-I15; genus SCGC-AAA252-I15. Next base: position 8,721 of record AQSC01000029.1, read on the forward strand.
CGACGTAGAAATGCGGGCTGCCGAGGGGTTTCTCTCGGGGAACAATATTGCGCTCGCTGACATTCTCATCGGATTTCACGCCGGCTCGGGTGGTATGGAATACAAGCGGTGGCCTTTAGACCGGTTCATCACACTTGCCGAAAAATGTGTGGAAGAAATCGGATGCCACGTCATCTTTTTTTGCGGTCCTAGAGAAAGAGACGTTTCTCTTTCCGTGGAAAAATTGGGTGGCGGGAAAATCCACGTCTTCAAGGGTTCACTCGGAGAGACTGCGGCCTTAATAAGCAAATGCGGGCTTTTCGTCTCGAACGACTCTGGGTTAATGCATGTCGCAGTATCCCAGAATGTTCCTGTTATCGGGATCTTCGGGCCCACAGACCCTGAAAAAACTGGACCATACACGAAAAATAAAGTTTTGGTGAAAAGTAGGATAGATTGCAGTCCATGCTATAATCCAAAAAAACTGGACCATACACGAAAAATAAAGTTTTGGTGAAAAGTAGGATAGATTGCAGTCCATGCTATAATCCAAAAAAACTGGACCATACACGAAAAATAAAGTTTTGGTGAAAAGTAGGATAGATTGCAGTCCATGCTATAATCCAAAAAAACTGGACCATACACGAAAAATAAAGTTTTGGTGAAAAGTAGGATAGATTGCAGTCCATGCTATAATCCAAAAAAACTGGACCATACACGAAAAATAAAGTTTTGGTGAAAAGTAGGATAGATTGCAGTCCATGCTATAATCCAAAAAAACTGGACCATACACGAAAAATAAAGTTTTGGTGAAAAGTAGGATAGATTGCAGTCCATGCTATAATCCAGATGAACATCGTAGATTCGACTGCAAGTTTCAAAGAAGCAAGTGTCTTGAAGATATTACCGTCGATGAGATTTATTCCAAAGTCCAGAAAGGATTGTCCTCTTTTAAGACTGGAAATCACTGAAGATGGGAAAAAAGATTCCTACTGGGGGAAAAATCCTCAATATTGCAGCCCTTTCATACCTGTCGGGTTTTTTCATTATACTATTTTTCGGCCAGTACCAGCTCTATTACGGTTTCGGGTGGATTCTGCTCTCACTCGGTTTTTTAGCTTTATTGCACTCTCTTTCATCCAGAAAAGCTTTCGTCACTTCCATCTCCGGCAAGTACAACAGAAACACAATACTGCTTCTTTTGTTTGTATCCTCTCTCTTGGTTCGTCTGATTTTCATCTCAAAGAACCCCCACTTGTCACTAGATGTCTACGGCTACAATCTCTCTGCTAACTTGCTGCATTCGGCTCAACCCCCTTTTACTGGAAGCAGGGGATTTGCATATGCTCCCCTATCCTACTTCTTTTTCACGCTTGTCTATGCAGTATCCCCAAGCATATATGCATTAAAGCTTTTTTTCATACTCGTTGACTCTTTGATACCGCTGGCCTTGTTTTTTACAGCGAGAGAATTCCTGGGTGAAACTCAATCAATGGTTGCCTCCATTGCGTATGTGATAAATCCGTTGAGTATCGCGGAGGTTGGTTGGAGCGGACACTGTGATAGCCTGCCTTCGCTTTTATTGGTTGTCTCATTTTTTTACCTGCTAAAAAAGAGGTATTACTTGTCATGTCTTTTTTTCTCCGTCGCCACGATGACGAAATGGTATCCCCTGTTCTTATTACCGATTTACCTGTCTGTGGTCTACAAAGGAAAGGGGCTTAGGGCGTCTTTATCCTTTAGCCTGGTATTCCTTTTCATTTTCCTGCTTTGTTTTTCCCTTCTGACTGTCTGGTTTCCAACTGAGTTTCCTCTTGCCTTGAAAGCGTTTTTAAAAAGCGGTGGAAATGTCTCCCTCTCCAGATCCATCAGTCAGTTAATTCCCAGGGTCGTGGGGTTAATCGGATTCAATCTCCCAAACTTCCCTGTGGTCATCTCGTATTTGGTTTACTGTTACGCCATTAGTGTGTCACTTGCATACGCCGTAAAAATCGGTTTCAAAAAATTCGCCTATTCATCGGTAATACTACTATTTTCGATTCAGGCATGCACCTCGATATTCCTGAATCTGGGCGGTCTTTTCCTGCAATACGGTGAAGTACCTCCTCTTCAAAGACTCTATCAAATGTTTTTTTCGATTCTCGTGCTGGTCCCAATTTACCTGCTCTTTAAGCACATACGACATTTTCCCAGAAAAGATACATTAAGTCTGGATGAAAGCATATCCCTTGTGATTCTTTTGGTGATAATCGGGCAACCAGCATTCGCCCCCTGGTATTTCATCTGGGCCTTGCCTTTCCTACTGTCTTTAAGTGAGAGGAGGATAAGCTTCTACTGGGTGATGATGCTGTTGTTCAGCCAGCCAACGGCGTATCAGTCAATATACAATCACTTCACAAGCTTTATGCCCGGATTGTGAAGGAGTTTGTGGTAGACCCCTTCAAGTCTGATAATTGATTCCTCTATTGAATATCGTGAGGCGGTAACCCGGGCATTATTGCGTAAACGAGACATTTTTTCTTTTTTCAAGATGAGCTCATTTAAGGCGAATGCGAGCTTTCCCGGACTCGCAGGTTCTATCAAAATCCCGTCTACTCCGTCGGTTATTTGTTCTGGTATTCCTCCGACGGAGGCTGCGATGACCGGCAGTCCCGCTCCCATGCCTTCAAGGGTGATTCTCGGAAAGTTTTCGGCGAGGGAAGGCACTACTAGGACGTCAGACACCTCGAAATAGCCTAAGATGTTCTCTCGTGAAGTCCAGCCTACAAAAGACATTTTTTCATTAATTCCAAGCTCTTTAGCCAGTTTTTCATACTCCCTTCTAAGAGGTCCCTCACCCACGATAGTGAGAAATAAATTAGTATGAGTTTCACTCACCTTATTTATTGACTGTAAAAGGAGGTCAAGACCTTTCTCCCGCACAAGCCTACCTACGAAAAGTATTCGGAAAGAATCCCATTCCTTTTTAGATTTTTTTATGGTGAAAACGTCCTCGTTTACTCCGACGGGAATCACTTCGATTTTTCCGGGTTTAATCCCCCATTTTCCAATCATCTTATCCTTCATGTACTTGCTTGGCGTGATGATTATGTCAGCCGACTTGGCCCCCAACTTCGCGATTCGGAGGTGAACGGCCCATAAAAAGCCGCTCAGCTTTTTCGGGTATTCTAAAACTTCCTTGAGTGTGTATGGATGTAAGTCTGCGTAGTGTATTTCCTGCACTACTGGAATGCCTTTCAGTCGACCGTATAGGTTGGCTAGAAAGGATTCAGCGTAGAAACTGTGGATTATTTCCGGTTTGATTTCGGCTGTTTTTTTCAACCACCTCGCAGCCGAGAAAAAGTCGATTGGGCGCAGGTTTTTGTAGGCTGGTGTCTGATGCACGGTCACGTTCGGGGTTTTTTTCAGCGTCTCGTCTTTCCCCCCAACTATGACGTAGACCTCATGACTTTTTCCAGCTAGACCTCTGATTGTGTTTTCGAGTGTTATCTCGCCTCCCCCTGAGTGTGGGTCATCCAGGGAATATTTTAGGAAAGTGATTATTTTGCGTTTTTTCATGAAATCGTTTAATTGATTGAGTCATGTTATTTAAACATTTCGTTAAATAGTATTGGATTAGAGGTAGCTTAGTATGGATTCTGTTTCGGTTGTTATACCCACCTATAATGAGGTGGAGATTATCGAGTCTCAGGTTAATCGGATTCTCGATGCGATTCCCAAATTGCTTGAAGTCGTCGTCGTGGACGACGACTCTCCTGACGGTACTTGGAGGATTGTCGGCAAAATGGGGGAAGCCGACGATAAGGTACGGCTCGTTCGAAGGATTTCAGAAAGGGGTCTTGCGTCTGCAATACGTAAAGGAGTTTCAGAATCTGGGGGAGACATCGTTATCTGGCTGGACTGCGACCACAATCTAACTCCTTCTCTCGCTGAAAGTCTTTTGTCCGAAATTGAGGGGGGTGCTGACGTCTGCATCGCCTCAAGGTATGTCGAGGGGGGGCGGGAGCTTAGGGGTCTTGTGCAAAAGATTGCGAGCAGGTCTGTCAACCTTTTTGCGGGGATTGTTTTGGGCGGCTTCATACACGATTTTACCACAGGTTTTGTGGCCTCCAGGCGGAAGGTCCTTAACGAGGTTGGCTGGGGCTGTAAGGGGTATGGGGAATATTGCATCGAATTTCTGTATTCAGCCCATAAAAAAGGTTTTACAGTCCGTGAAGTGCCTTTCGTATGCGCGGCCAGGGATGCGGGAGCATCAAAAACCAATATGAATTTCCTAAAGTTTCTAATGCTCGGCCTGGATTATGGTGTGCGCATAATACAGCTTAGGTTTCGCAGTTTCTTATAGGATTCATTAATATTTTCATTCATCCTAATCTTTCTATTCCAATGAAGACGATTCTCGTACACCCTCCATTCGGGCTTGAGGAGCTTACCGGCGAGTCTGCGAGCATGAAGGAGGTTATGAATATCATCCCTCCCTTAGGGATTTGTTACATTGCCGCGTATCTTGAGGAGAATGGGAAGGACGTCGAGATAATCGACTGCACCCCCCTTGAGATGTCTTACGGGGATTTGATAGCAGAGCTTGACAGGGGGCAGCCGGATGTGGTGGGTTTGTCCGCCACGACACCGTCTTTTGAGAGCGCGCTTAAGACGGCGACGCTTGTTAGAGAGCGCCTGCCCGAATCGGTCATCGTGTTGGGTGGCGTACACGTTACGGCGCTTCCCGAAGAAACCCTTTCGTGCAAGCTTTTCGACATTGGTGTTATCGGCGAGGGGGAGCTTACAATGCTCGAGCTTGTAAACCACCTTGAAAAACACGGTTTGAAGAAGCTTTCGAAGATTAAGGGCATCGCCTTTAGGAGGGGGAAGACGGTTGTGTTGACTGGGAAGCGTGAGTTCATACAGGATCTTGATTCGCTTCCAATGCCTGCTAGACACTTGATTCCCCCGCTTGAAAAGTATCATCCGACTCCAGCCTCTTACAAGAAGCTTCCCCACGCAGACCTTATGACCTCCCGCGGATGCCCGAGCCTTTGCACTTTCTGCGACAGGTCTGTCTTCGGCTGCAGCTTCCGCGGGAGAAGCGCCGAAAACGTTGTGGGTGAGGTTGAAGATCTTATTGAACATCACGGGGTGAAGGACATAAAATTCTTTGACGATACATTCACATTGGATACTCGGAGGTTAAACAGGATTTGCGAGCTATTCCGCGAGAGAGGGATTGACGTGCCTTGGTCGTGCCTGACTAAAGTAAACCTTGTTTCTAAAGAAATGCTTTTAATGATGAAGAAGGCGGGTTGCTGGCAAATACTCTACGGTATCGAATCAGGAGACCCGCACATGATGGAGCTTTTAAAGAAGGGGACTACAGTCGAGCAAAACGAGAAGGCGGTGAAGCTTGCAAAAGAAGTCGGATTGAATGTTCGATGCGACTTTCTGTTCGGAACCCCCGGAGACTCCATTGAAAGCATGAGGAAAACCCTTGAATTCGCAAAAAAATTAAACCCAGACCTCGCCCACTTCAACAAGTTCACCCCCTACCCCGGAACCGAAATATACCAAAATCTCGTGAAAGAAGGATATGAATTCGACTTTTCCAAAAGCTGCAGCCAACTCGACCACGGCTTGATAATGTATTGCCCTGAAGGAGTCGACCAGGAAGAATACAGGAAATTCATCGACCAAGCTTACAGACAATTCTACTTGCGCCCTGCATACATTGGAAGACAATTAAAGCAAATCAGAAGTCTTGAGGACGTGAAAAGGATGTGGAAGGGGTTTAAAGCGATTGCGGGATTATAAAAATAATCTCTGATAATTTTCCCCCTTACCCCTACATCCTCTTTTTTTCCATCAAGTAGATGGTTCTCTCAGAGTCGGATATCTTTTCCGCATACTGTATTTTAAACACTTTTTTAAATTCCTTTTCAAAGGATTGTTGGTTATATTCGGTGAAGATGTCTTTCCTGCTTGAGAGAAGTATCTGGACTTTGGGATCCTCTTTCGGAATGAATTCTATTATGAGTGACTTGCATATTTCACCTAAAAATTCACTCACCATCTTGAAGGGGACGTTATTTGCAATCGAAAGGTGGTGTACTAAGGCGAGCGCTAAGGCCAGGTCGCAGGGACCCCTCCCTATAATCGACATTCTTTCTTTGCAGCTCCATCCAATATTTGAGGTTGGGTTGGTGAAATCAAGTACAAGAGGTAGGATTTCAGTCTCACCCTCTCTTTTGCATTCCACATAGTTTTTCTCCACGACCGCCGGATCACTGTCAAAGGATACGGTAGACGCACCCTTCTTACCTGCAATCCTGCTGAACACTCCCGTATTAGCCCCCAAATCCCAGACTGTTTTCGGATTAATCTTCTTTATGCATCCTTCCAATATTTTTTTCTTGTGTTCAAATGCAGTCTCACTGTAACTATCGTCTCTGTAATAATCCACCCAAGCAGAATCATCAATTTTACATTCCAACTTTTTTATCACCGACTCAAGACTGTTGATCAGCCCTAGAAATGAGTTTTTACTGAATTTTTTCTTTGCACGAGAGCTGTCAATTCCCCCCCCTAAGTAACGCTTCCTGCTTCGGCTGTGGAAGTGTACGTGCAAGGTAACTCCAAGGTTTAGGTAACTTCTGGTTGGTAAAAGGGAGCTTGCGATTTCAAGGGGTATCCCCTCGATAAAAACGCGCAGCATCTGGCTTAACCTTAAGTCCCTAAAGCTCATCAAGGCTAATGGTGCGAGAAAGTGCTGGCAGAATTGATTGTATGCAATCCAGGGCTCACCTTCCTGATATCTTTCAAACGATAGTGTGTCAATGAAAACCGGCTTTCCGTGAAAAAACTGGATGTTGTATGCGCTCGCATCCTTCAAGCTCATATCGTATTCAAGCGCTTTTTTTTGGATGGTGAGGGTGGTCAAGGCGGCGTCCTTAAGCTGGCTGAAACACCACTCGAAAGGATAAGAAATGAAATCTAAAGGTTCGGGTTTAATAATCTTGTACGCTTCATCCGTCTTTTGGAATTTGTCGGAGACGTTGGTGTGGGCAATTAACAATCCCGATTGAATCAGGTCGTCTTTCAATCCTGATTCTTCGAAAAAGTCGTACTCTTCTCTGAAGGAATCATTGATTTGACGGTATAATACTCCCTTTTCTTTGAATAGAAAACCTGATGGGTCGCGGAACGAGCTTGGAATCCTCCCTTCAACCATGATTTCTCACTCCCCCTTTTTTACGAAAATTGAAAGAATCTTATCCTTAATTCTGGAAAGCCAGCTTCGAGCTAAAAAAACAACTCCCAGAAAGCTTGCGATAAAAAGCTGGAATAGATAGCTTCCAGTTCCCGGATCCAGGTATGCGCTTGCCTTCTCAATAATGCAAAGAAGTATAAAACCCGGTATGATTAATTTTCTTGGGCTGATATTCATACTATTACTCCAAATTATTATGTTTTTATTTGATCGGCTTCCCTATTTAACCCTTCATGCGTCTTCTTCCTTTCAATCAATAAGTACGCTACCACAATCACTGTGGTTAATAGCGTTACATACAATCCGATGTAAAAATATTGTGGCTTGAATTCGAACTCTACGTTGTGCTTGCCTTCCGAGACCGGTACAACCCTGAATAAGAAATCGCCGCGAAGAATCTCCGAGTCTTTCCCGTCAACTTGCGCGCGCCATCCCGGAAACCAGACTTCGCTCAGAACGAGGAATCCGTCGGAAGGGGCGTCAACTTCGACCAATATCTTGTTCGGCGCCCACTCAAGGATTGAAGCATTAGTAAAAAACCCATCATTATCTAGACTGTTGAGGGGCTTTTTCTCGAGTATGATGACTTTTCTAACATCAAAGGAGTCGTCAACCAGCAATTCAAGTATGCGATTCCTGTCTACAACTACCATTGCATTCGGGACGAAATACGCTCTCGGAAGGGATTTTTCATTAACATAAATCGGAACCCTATGAGATCCACCATGAGGTTCTCCATTCAAAAAATCGGGAATATATACTTCGGTTACTAAGCTAAGCCACTCTTCATCGTGGTTTTCGCCGAATACATACTTCACGTTTAATAAATGCAGGAGGTTGGGTTTGCGGAAACTCACTTCAATCCTAGTCCCCAATGGGTGGTAGAGCTTCTCGTTTGAAAGAGATTCAATGTACGTGCGGTAGTCATTATATTGTATATGCCCGTACCCATTCACTTTTTCTAATCGACTCCGGATCCCCCTATTTACTGGGAGAATGTTGCGGGGACCCATAACCCGAAACTTTGATTCGTCATTTTTCAAAAATTCTGTAAGTTCACCTTTAGGATATATTTCATTGGGATCTGCAACCATAACGTATTTCACACCATACATATACAAATCACAGAAGACCATCAAAACAATAAAACCCAACACGAACTTGCTTTTCTCAATGTCCCTTAACGACAAGAGAGCAAGTGAGCTAATTGACAGCGCCATAAATGTGGTGAGTCCAGTTTTCATCCAATCCAATCGTTTAACTGAGAATATATCCTGGATCGAGAAAACCCAGGATTTAACAAATATCGGGTGACTGGGGTTATGTTCAAACAAGAAAATACCTGCTGATAAAAACATGACCACCACCATAAATATTACCAGGATTATTGCGTTGAACCTGATTCGCTTTTCATCAAAACCGGTTTTTAATCCGAATTCGAAACCGAATCCTGCAAGCATTGATAACGAAAAAATGGCATATAACAGCAGCCTGTGGGGGGCCCTAAACATGTCAAAGCCAGGTAGAATGTTATATGCTAACTTATATGCTGGAAGATATCCTCCGGAAGCGAGCAACAGAAAGAGGATAAAAGTTCCTGTATAAAAGCATACCCACTTGTTCCTGACAAACCTCAATGCATATAATACAAGAATGAATGGGATGACTCCGATATACATTGTAACCTCCCAATGACTGTTCTTTGAGTCAACATACCAGAGGCTTTCGTCTAATGCACTCCCGAAAAATTCAGGGATTAATACTGTGATTAACTTTACCGGATTATAGGAATAGATTATTGAGTAATCGTAGTCTACCCCCTGTGATCTGGGAAATATTGTTGAGAAAAAGAACATAACGGAGATAACGCTCATTGAAAGTAGGATTCCAACTAAAGCCGATGCAATCAAACCCTTGACTATTTGCCCATATCCGCCTCTTTGGACTAAAAGCTTAAAGGAGATATACAGTAGCATGAAGTATGTGGTGTAAAATGCCATCTGAGGGTGGCCGGCATGGATTTCTAAAGCGTAAGTCGCACCCAACAAAATAATGTTGTAAGTGGAGCCTCTAAGAAATAATCTCTCGATTGCGTACAGGATCAAGGGAAGCCAGATCATGCTGGTGTACAAGTCTGTTAGATTAGAGTAGAAGTGCTGGATGATAAATCCGCTGAACATAAACGACATAGCTGATAAAAGAGAGGATAATTCACGCAACCCGATTATTCGGGCATACAAAAAGGTGAAAATTCCAACAAGGAGGATGTGGAATACGTAATAGTATCCAAAGAATTGGTCTGATGGAAAAAAATACATCAATAGCTTGGGGGGGTAGATGGGCGAAATCGTCAAGTCCATCGGATGTCCCGAGTAGAAGGTCGGGTTCCATAACGGCAGTTCACCAGTCTCCCTCCACATTCTATAGAGATAAAGGTTGTATGCCCCCTCCTTGAACGTCAGGGTAGAGTGATTTGAATACAGTATTTTACCT
>AQSC01000030.1 GCA_000402775.1 Euryarchaeota archaeon SCGC AAA252-I15
CATTCAATTTTCTAGTAGTGTTGGTTTGCGGCCTTTTGATCTACACTACGGCAATGCCGTACATAAGCTACATGGACGTGGTTTCACCTGAAAAATTCACTTTTAACGGGAGGTACGCCACTTATACTATATTGTATATTAACCTTCTTCTCGGATTGTTCAACGTCGTCCCAGGCTTTCCCATGGACGGCGGACGCGTGCTCCGGTCAATGCTCGCGTTGAAGATGGATTACCTCCGCGCTACTGAGCTTTCGGTTTCCGTGGGGCAGCGGTTTATTTTTCCCCTCCTTTTTGTTGTGGGAATCTTTGACGGAAACGTCATACTCGCATTAATATCTGTTGTGCTTTTTGTGGCGAGCGGGGGCGAGCTTAAGATGGTGAAGCTGAAAAACGCTTTGAGGGGTTTGACGGTGGCGGACATTTCTGTCAGGAATATTCCAAAAGTAGATGGTTCCATGCGGACTAGGGATTTCGTAGACTCCCTTGAAAAAGAATTTGAAACCCACTACATAGTTTACGGGGAAGGGGGGCGAGTCCAAGGAGTGTTAAACACGACTGAAATACGGTCGAAAGATTTTGATAAACAATTATCAGCTCTCGCAACGCAAGACTATGAAATACTTGATGCAAGTCGCCTTGCCTCAGACTCCCTGAAAGAATTACTGTCAAACGATTTTATTTTAGTCGTATCCGACAAAAAAGTGGCAGGTTATGTAACGCCCAGAAACGTGTCTGAAGCTTACAAATTTCACAGACTGAAAAAAGCGATAAGATAGCTTTTTTACATGCTTTATACTAATATCTTCTGGTATGAGTAAAGCAACCCGCTCCCGTATTAGAAGAAGCATGACTTTATTCTTCACACTAGTCGCCCTACTGTGTCTTTCAGCAGGCCATTCAGACATCTCGTGCAGGAATAGTAAGGAGATTTGCGCTAGAGGCGGGGCACCTGCAAACGACCCATGGTATGGGTTCGTCTTAGTAACCGAAAACGGATACTATCATCCAGACCCAGATTATTCAAAGGCTTATAATGCCCGGCACGAGGAACTGGACCCTATTGGGTTTAGTAGTCATTATGGAGATATTTCCGCGGCTACTTGTTTTATTCGAGTAGTTGCAGTGTTTTCCAGTGGAGAATACCAGTGCTATAATTACTCGACCGACACTTGGAGTCAAGCATTGTGCTCTCAATTAGGGACTGGTGTGTGTCCTGGAGGGGATCCGATTTGCCTTACAAACAAGACTGATGCATTCAGCGGTAGATACACTGTTTTAGGCGAGATAGCCAAGATGTTTCCAAAGGTAATCAACTCGTCGGTAAATGTTGCCGCTGAAACAGCAAGGATTGGAAATTTCGTAGTTGTTGATGACGACTGGATGGTGATCGGTGTCAACGAAGAAAACTACGTCAGAGACTTGTGGTCTCAAGAAAAGAAAAGCGGGAACAAAGACTATGAGAGCGCTCAGTGGTACATTATTTACACTCTTGCCCGCCTCTGCGATATTGTCGGGCCGATAAACGACACGAGAATCTGTAAGCGAAACATGATTTTCGACAGGGATTATCGGAATATGCAGCACCTTGAGATTGGTGAGGTTTACCCGACCATCATCGATAAGATGAATTTTCAGGATTGTCTTTGGTTTATGGTGGATTACGGGAAATTCCATTATTATCCGGGAGTCATGATCGTGTTGCTCAACAGGTCGAAGTTTGGAACCCATAAAGGCTTTATGTTCAACGCGATCGTCGACCAGGAAAGCCAGTTCATAAACCACATTTATATTGAGTCGCTTGAGACGGGAGTTTATGGCGGCGGGGTTGAAGGCCACACTTGCTGTAATGTTCTTACTGGAAACAATTGGAATTATGAGTGTGTGCCAGTGCAAACGTGCGTAAGCGACGCAGCATGCATTTGGAGTACCCGCGAGACTGGAGGGTGTGTGGAGGCGGCTATTTCGAATTGTCCGGATTGTACCGGTCAGGATACGCATTTAATCACTCAGGCTTTAAAGGGGTGGAATAGTAATGCAGGGGATAGACTGTTTGGTTGTGACTGGTGTGGAGAAGGAGCTTACACTTGTTCTATGGGTGCGGCTTTGGCGGACTACATTGCCATGGTGGGAGTGAATGTTGCATACCCTACGATTCCTTGGCCGTCATTTTTTAATAGCGCACTTACTTCATGCGGGTATTACAGACCTTGGATTATGGATCATTGGGTTACGGGCGGAAACCCTGATGAGGACTGTAATTGCCTGACCGGCTGGAAGAGGACTTTCGTCGACCGTATAGGCCGGGTTAATTTCATGTGCACTCAAGCTGAATGTGAAGAGTGTGCGCGCAGGGGTTATGGATGCCAGTGGGAGACTGGGTCGACTAACGGCTGCTACAATTGCAGGGACCCCACACCCCACGGCCGCCCGGATACGCTCATAATCGATAATTCAGTCAGATCCATCGAAACCATTATTAACGCCTCGTTCGTACGCGAGAATTCCGTTCACTGGGATGGCGCATCATTTGCGTGTGGACACAACACTGGGAGAGGATACGAAATTAATATTAGCTTTCTAGGAGCGAAGGGATGCCAGGACGCGCCGGGTGCAGCAGGATCCGAGATAGGGTGCGCGCAATACGATTGTATGGTCCCCTGGAACCCTTCAGCAGATTCAGTGTACGGCGGAAACTTCGACCACCCGGCTTATAATCGAAACAGGCAGGGTTGGGACCTTCCCAACAGGGGTGGGGGAGTCACATTCCAACCGGATTCTGAAAACTGGAATTTCGACTACTCAAGCTACCTAAGCCTCACTGATCCGGAATACTGTTCAGACTGGGGCGGTACAGAAGTGCCCTGGTTTTGGGGTGACAGGTACACTACATGCGACTTCAAAACCTTTGTTGACGAGCCCGGCTGGACCTGCAACTGCACTCGACCCGAACACCCTCCAAAAGACCACACACCATGCCTATGCCCTGGTGAAGGAGGAGCGGACGTTCCACTTCCAGTTTCAATAACCAGTTGCCTTACAGAAGCATGCTACACTTATCTTGGATCTTATTATAGACTATTTAATAGGGATACTGTCTGGGCTAACACGTTCAAGATAAGCCCTGAAGTCTCAAACGTGACTATTGAATCATGCTCGGCAAGGGTTAATTGCCAGGAGACTGCAAACCACCTCGCGTGGGCGTGGGGGGATTTGGGTGTTACTGATAGGGAACTCATCTGCAATGACATGGCCTCTGATCTCGTTTGTGGAGGCTGCTTTTACCAGGGACCGCCGTTTGGTGGACGGTGCATGGATTGTGTTGATGGTTCAGCAACACCTCCAGTTGAAATAATTGAATGCAACGACTACCAAGACCAGCAAACCTGTAGTGGCAATGGTTGTGGATTCGTCGGAGGGTGCTTTTGGGATACCCATACGGGTACGGGTAGTTGCGAGAAATGCCCGCCTGGAGGGTCTGTCTCAGGGTGTAGGAAGTATGGGAGCTTCGATATTTGCGAGAGAGATTCGTGTGAATTCAAAGAGTGTGGTTGGGACATGATAACGCAGACTTGCCAACCCCACGGTTGGGGGGATTTAAACTGCACTCAAATGTGCGGAAACATTGGTGACGAATGTGATATTCGGGAGTGTAAACTTGCCTCAATCGTAACTAAGGAAGGGTGTACTTACGAGACTTGGGAGCCTGGAGCACCGGGTAGTGTTGACGATAACTGCCTCTCTTGCGACCGATTTCAGGGGGGGAAGTGTGGGTGGTATGCGACACAAGGTTCGTGCAAAGATGATTTATGCAATTTTGGTTGCTGGTGGTGGTATGCAAACGACGGTCACGAGGAGTGTAGGACCTGCAGCCTCGCAATGTCTTCCGGCTGTTCTATATACAATAAGCCTGAAAATTGTCTGAAAAACCCCTGCCGCATCGACGGCGGGTGTGGGATGAATGTTGCAGACAAGTGTATTTCATGCAACTTCATAGACACTTGCAAGGATTACGGCCAACAAACTTGTTTCGAGAATCCTTGCGGTATTACTGGAGGATGCGGTTGGGACCCGAGGCCGGGTGACGGGGAATGCAAACCAGCAGGATCATTAAGTGGTCCGGATAATTATTGCTATAAGGTTAAGGACGGTGGAAGCTCCCCGCCAATTAAAGAATGTCTAAGAGACGTGTCAAATCTGGTTGAGAATGGTTGTTGGGCTGGACTAATTTCAGGGAGTTGGGGTTGCGACAACTGTGATGGAAGCAGCGGGTATCCCGTTAAGTCCTGCCAGGATTATTCGAGTGGATACAACACGTCCAAACTTTCTGATGGTGGTAAGGGCGGCTGCATGCGCGACGACTGTAATGTCGGGCCTTGTGTATGGGTTGACGACGCAATCGGGGAGAGGTGCATTCCCGCCTTAAACGCGGAACCGGGAGAGGGTTTCGGATGGATTAGAAGTGGAGGTACAAGCGGAGATGTACCCCAAGACCGTGGAGGAAACCTTGGCGGCGGGGATTTCACAGTACATGTTGGAGGTGGTGCAAACATCCCCAACCAGTCGGAAGCTGAAGGCTTCAATTACTCTGAAAGATACTTTAGGAACGGCTCCATCTGGTCTGAAGTAAAAGAAATGGACACACTCCACGTCCTGCTCGACTACAAGAGTGAGGAAGCGACTCACGCGCGGGCTACAGACGGTGCCGACATCGTCCCAACCTGCGGGTGGGACAATCTTATGGCCTGTGACATAAGTACGCTGCGCTGCGGGTCTTGGACGGTCAACTCCTTAAGCGAATTCAACTTCGGTGATTACTGGTGGCCCATGCGCAGGAGGGTGCCCGTATCCAACCCAACCATCAGCAATCCACCTCCACCCCAAGTCTGTGGGAAACTGTGCGCCAAGAAGGTGATTATGTGGCCCAGATACTTTGCGGATTCCGCCCACGACCAGCAGATTAACAATGAGGCGGACAAGTATTGGAATATGATTCGCGGAGGGTTTTTGAATCTTACCGTTAATGAGACGGAGATTGGAACAGGCAGCAACGAGATGACCCTTCAAAGCGGGTGGACTATGGACCCCACCCGAGACCCCCCGTTTTCATATAGGGGCAATATTCTTCCACCGCCAAGCCACCCTTACACGCAGCTTAACTGGTTTAACATGCCGGTTACGGACGCTTGGTCTCTTAAGGATACAACCCAAAACATTAGCATTACCGGAAACCTCACTTACAATATGACCTTGGTCAGAAAGCCTCTTGCAATGCAGTGTCTTTGGGACAGTTGCCTCCATAATACGGGCTGGGCAACGGGGGGGACCTGCGCGGATGCGACCGACGACCTCGACCGCTGGCTTATGGACGAATTCCAGTGCGATGGAACCTGTCCCTGCAGCACAAAGGACGGAAACGAGTACTATATGCAGAATCAGGTCAACAGCCCCGACATGGACCCTTACTCCTGCAGCTTCCCCTGGTACGACGGATGGTTACAGTGCATGCAATACACCCAGCGTTACGACGAAGATGGAAACCCCTCCGAGTGCAAATGTGCTAGCTGGAATGGGACGGATTGGGAGTGGAACTTGATATGGCAGTTCAGGTGTGTTGCCTGCTGGACTCACGATAAATGCGATTACCCTCTGGTGAATGAATCTAACGGGCTTTTCCTAGAGACCTGGAACGACACTTCCAGTGTATGGGTTTTCCCATACGGAGAAAACTTTTCAATCAGCAGGCCGCTTACCGGAGACCACCCCACAGACGACCTTAAGATAGACATGTCAGGGTACATAGACAAACACGGTTTATACAATATTACAGGCCACATCAAGTTTAAGGCTGAACCAGACATTCTAAACGGATTCGACATAATATTCCCTGAAAGATATGAAATGATTTATAATGCAAAGAGTTATCCAGTAGAGCATGAATTATACAGGACTCTAAAGACGTGGGAGAGGGATGAATGCATTCACAGGGATACTAGTGGTGGTGGTATGCTGGCAGGTACCTATCCAGGGGATGATTCACTCGTCTGGTGTCCAGAGGCTGATGGGACGCCAGATTACCTAGAATGTATTGACTATCCCGCATACAGATACTTGAAACCCAAGAATACGAAAGAATATGAGTCTCAACTCGTATGGTGCATCGACGAGCAGACGAAAGTCTTCTTCGGCATGCTCCAGGAATTCCGCCAACCTGGAAACGCATTCCTCCAGCTCACTAATAATCCAGTGAAAAAGTATTACCACATTAATGACAAGTATATGGCACTCGACAAGAATTATTCCTTAGAACTTCCGATTTATGGCATTGATGCGGGTTGGCTTAAGTTTGACTGGTCTTGGGTTGATCCGAGTCTTTCCTTGGGTGTTGCGAGAAATTTCCACGAGGACGAAGAGACTTATTATGACGTTGCGGCATTTTACCCGCGCTTTAAACCTCCAAGCCGGCAGTACGGAACCTTGTATCGCAATTACACTGTCACTGAAGTTTACGGTCGAAAGATTAGCAAGTACGCCGACGTCTCAGGTTTAGTAAAGTATGATGGCATTAACGGTATTTACCACGTCTACTTCACGTCCAAGACCCTTCCAGTGGATTCAGTCAGGACTGCTACAGTCAGGTTTTTCACTCACTTAAGAAGTTTTGAAACTCCCTTAATCGGTCCTGGACCTGGTAGCGTGGTTACAAACCGTATTGGAGAGAGGGATCCTGCAGAGATTTTAATTTCCATCGCAGGCACCATGGAGGCTTACACTGACGCGACCATTTCAGCAATGCTTTTACCCACACCATCCTTGGACCCTGAACCCACCATCTACATTTCAATAGGACCGCCCTACAACAAGCACATTGCAATTCCAGACGGAGGATCCTATACATTAAGACTGGAGAACAGTAAGGCAGTCGTGAAAGCACTATACAACGGGTATTGGGATGACACCGCGAATTCAGGGACCAAAATCGCAAAAGCTGAAGAAATTATTTTCCCCCAATACACCCTGAACCCGCTCATCCAGACGAGAGTTTTCCTCCTGCTTGTAATAGGTTTTGCAGTTATTGTTTCATACCGTTTTTTCATGAGCAAGAGGATGGACTATTACACTATGATGCAGGAGTCGGGTTTGTATGAGATGTTCAAGGACTTTTTCGGCTTCAAGTAGCCCTTTAAAAGCCGATAAACCAAATAATTTACGATGAAAACACCATCCAAAACCGTGGTGGCGCTCGCAGTACTTGTTGTTTTTGCGTCTCTTGCCTGCGCTTCGTCATTGGAGGAGGTAACATCAGTTCCGGATTTCTTTGCCTGGTTATTCACCTGCTTTATTGACGGGATAGTTAGCATGCTGAACGCTATTTTGGGCAAGTTCTTCGATATTATGGAGGTCAGCCTCCTTTCCAAACCCACTCTTTACCCGCTCATGGATGCTGGAGGAAACCTCACGTCCTCTGGCTTGATTTTCAGCGAGTTTATGAAGATTCTAGTCCCCTTATTCGTGTTCAGCGTGATGGTGAGCGGCGCATACATGGTTTTTATGGCGCATTCCCCGAGCGGTAGGGCGCAGGCGAAGATGATTTTCGACAAGCTTTTAGTGGCCTTGATTATCATCCCCCTCTCCCCCGCATTGTATGAAGTATTGTTGGAGACTAATCAGGTTTTAACTGTGAGTGTAGTCCAGGTTATCAAGTTGGATATCATCTCCGGCCAGGGGACTTTAGGTGATGTATTCTACTCTTCGGTTTCAAACGCCCCAATATCTGCGAAAATCGTTTTCGTCTTTCTCTATATGAGTATACTGGAGTTTGCATTGCTGGCCCTCATGACCATGTACATGAGGTATCTAATAGTCTTGACCATGGGTTTTGTCTTCCCCTTCACACTATTTATGTACCTGCACGACTGGACTAAAGCACAGGGGACTCGCCTACTAAAGTTCACGTTAATCTGGGTTTACGCACCCACAATCATGGCTGTCTGGCTTGCCATAGGCGCTTCCACACTAGCCGCATCCAGCAAGACGGGTAGTTTCGTAATGGCTGCGGGCGCGCCCTTCTTCCTAATAGTCTCCCTCGCAATGGTTTTCGCAGCACCCTTAGTCATGAGCGGGATCATGAAGTGGCTTGGCGGGATCGTGTCGGCGGTTGGACAGCTCGTTCCGGGCTGGTGGGGAGTCGCATTCGCAGCTGTCGGAGGAGTAATGCAGGGTAAGAGTGTCGGCTCGATAACAGGTGTCGGCTTGAAAATCGGAGTAAATAAGATGTGGGGTGGGGGGAAAGCATTACTCGCGAAGGCGAAGGGAAGTAAAGGAGGCTCTTCCGCAGGGCTTATGGGAGGGAGCAAAGCAGGAAAAGCCTTTGCGGAGGCGGCCTCAGGCCCGGACGCTGATGGAGGTATGCCAAAAGGGTCACCAGGAGGGAAAGGCAAGACTCCGGGCGGCGGTGCTGCCGGGAAAGCCGTTGAGGAAGGAGTTACTAAGGCAGGTGCCGCAGCGGGAGAGGCTGGAGGAAAAGCTGCAGGTTCAGCTGCGGGGGCTGCTATTGGAGGTGCAATTGGATCCGTCGTTCCGGGTGCTGGCACTGCAGCAGGGGCTAAGCTTGGTGCCAGAATTGGTGGAAAAGTCGGCGGAACAATTGGAAGGACTGTAGGTCAGGCTGCTGGGAAAGTTACCGGGAAAAGCTTGCGTGCTGGCATGAAGACTGCAGGAAAGACTGCTTGGGGAGCCATGAAGGGCGGCAGCATGGGTGCACTCAAGGGCCTTCCAAAACACGCGCTTAAGCCTTGGGGATTGTTGAGCGCCGCGAAAGATGGAATTAAGGGCGCTTACACTGGGGGTAGGGAGGGTTTCCGAGATGCAAGGGCTGTTGGAAGAGGATTCGGGTCACCTAGGGGAAGCACTGGCGGGCGTGGTGGTGGAAGGCCGTTGAAGGCGGATGTTGGAGGGCCAGGCAGTTCCTCTTCTAGGGTAATGGGAGGAGACAAGCCGCCCCCTGAAAAAGAGAAGAAGAAGAAAAAGAGAGGGGAGGAGGAATCCCCTCAAGAGAAGCAGAAGAAGGCGGGAACTTTCTCGAACATGAAGGAGGAGATTGGAAGCCTCACCTACGATACGAGGGCGGGAGATAAGTGGGAGGGTCTTGGAGCCCGTCTCAACGGGATGGACGACGAGAATATGGCTGAAGACGAACCCAGCGAACTTGCTTAATCTTTACTGCACGCGTTAACATAGTTTTTCAGTATTAGCGGTCCGTCAGGAGTGTGTTCCACTTCAGGGTGGAATTGAACCCCGTAAATCGGAAGTTTATTATGTTTCACAGCCTCGAACCTGCAGATGTCGGATTCTGCGAGTGCGATGAATTCTTCCGGAATCTCTGACACTTCGTCTTTGTGTGACTCCCACACCTGAATTTTCTCGGAAAGCCCCTGGAAAAGGTCGTCTCGTTCAAGAATCCTAACCTCTACTTGAGCGTATTCCGCAGACTCTCCTTTCTGGACTTTACCCCCCATTTTCAGGGCTATTAACTGGTGGCCCAAACAGATTCCGAGAACTGGAATACCAGATTCCAAAACGTCCATCGACGAGCCGAGCTTGCCCACGCCACCGTAAACCGAGCAGGGTCCTCCACTCAGAATCAACCCCACCAGATTCCTTGCGAGAATCTCTTTTACGGGAGTATCATTCGGAATTATCTCCGACTCTTCCCCCAAGTATTTCAGGCTCCTCCAAATCCGGTGGACGTACTGGCCCCCATTATTCAAAATCAAAATCATTGTATCCTATTTACGAAAACAATTTTAAATAGAGGCCTTAAGGCTGGATTCCCCAGTTATAAATACTTTCAATCAGTAATAATATTCAGGTGATCAATAATGCCAAAAGAAGTAGAACTGGGAGAAGCTCCAGATGCTGATAAACATGTTTTTACTAGGGTACTTCAGAATATGCCTTCACGGGATATAGACCTAATAATGGGGGAGATGGGTTCAGCTGAAAGAGCCAGAGTATGGGCTGGCCACCTAAGAAGAGAAGTTAATTTGGATGAGACTACAAGAGCTGCCCTTGAAGTAATGGAGTCAGGGGGTTCAAAGCTACCTGATATGGAACCTAGGATGGAGGCCCTTGGAGCTGTGTTAAATCCTCAGCCAGAAGATAATGTTCGGAGATTCCTGGAGCGTATGGCACGAGAGGCGAAGCTTGAAGTGTTAAAAGATGTATAGTAAAAATAAAAAACATTTTTTTCCCGCGGACCTAGGAGACGATTGACTTTCCGCCGGAAAAGTTTTTCAATACAAATAGACTCCCCCATTTATTGCCGGCAGATGCTCTGAGACTTGCGGGGGGATACTGATCTCAGTTGACGTGGATAAGGAATCCAGTTTACGTCGATTGTTGAGGGGAAAATGTTCAGGAGACTACGCGGTGGGCAATGCCAATAAGGGATCAGGGCAAGTTAAGCTTGCAAGAGACATAGAGGTCTAGTTGTTAAGATTCCCATAGTATTTAAGTTTTAAATTGGGAATATTTTACAGGTGATCTAAAAATGCCAATAGAATTAGGACCTAAAACAGCCCCAGTTGCTGAAAGGAATGAGTATTTGATGAGAGACGAATTGCAGAAGATGAAGCCGGATGCGCAGGGGCGCGTAAAAGGGGAAATGGGCAATCCCGATAGAGCTGAAAAATGGGCGGGAGCCTTAAGAAACTCTTTAAGAAACTCTATGAGGTTGGATGCGGGAATGGACTATGCCCTGGCCATAATAGGATCAAGAGAGACTATTGGAGAGGACTCTAATGTTCTAAAATTTGGTGCTGAAGAAAAGATGGAGGCACTTGAGAATGTGTTGAACACACTAAAACCGGAGGAGGTAAGAGAGTTACTGGCTGAAATGGCACGCGACCCGAACTCAAACCCGTACACCATTGTAACCAGCATACTCACAGAACCCAGCACACTCACAAAGCCGATGGATTAACCGGAAAATATTTTTCAAGGCTCCGACACTTTCTTGCCGCGGGCTTGGGGGACTATAATCTTCCCCCCATTAAATTCTTTTAAAAACTGTTTGCCCTCGAAAAGCCTGTCTAAGAATACTGCAAGTGCTGCGACTTCCGAGTGGGGTTGGCTTCCCACAGAAACATTATAGTCTGCAAGTTCATAGACTTCGGAAGGCACCTTCCCACCCCCCACGATGACAAGCTTGTCTTTACCTGAATTTTTTATTTTTTTAAGAGTTTCATCTAAGGGTAGCCCGTACATGGTAAGGTGTATCACATCCCCCTCAAACTCCCGGATAGTCTTTGCGTATTTTCCGCTGTATTCGACCTTAAAGTCTCCCCCCCAGCCCCCAGTTATTTTTCCGATGCTTTCCGCCACGCGAGAGTCTTTAACGTCGAAGAATATTTTCTCGGCGCCGAAAGCCCGGGAGGTTAAGGCTAAGTGCGTGCTTATCCGCTTGTCTCTTTCGAATCTGTGGCCAATCCTTAAAACGTAAACATTCACTTTGTTTTTTCTTGTATTCCTTGTGCTGCGAGAATTCCCGTGGCAGCGGCGTTTACCAAATCCCTCGACAATCCCAGGCCGTCGCCTGCCGCAAAAAGGTTTTTAATGCTGGATTCCATATCTCGCCCCACAATAACCCGCAGCGCATAATACTTTATCTCCGGGGCGTAGAGTAGTGTTGCGTCTTGCGCGACTCCCGGTATTACTTTATCCAGCTGGCTTAATCCCTCTAAAATATCGATTACTATTCTGTGAGGCAGTGCCATTGAGATGTCTCCAGGCGTAACATCCGTTAACGTCGGCTGGACCATGTTTCCGGAAATGTCTGCAGGATGGCTTCTCCTGCCGCGCTTTAAATCCCCTAGTCGCTGTAGTATCGGCTTTCCACCGCCTATCGTGGTTGCCAGGTGCGCTATTGATTCCCCGTAATCTATCGTGTCTTCCACGGGTTCGGTAAGACTTACCCTCACAAGGTAGGCGAAGTTCGTGTTCAAGGATTTCTTGTCATGGCGGCTGTACCCGTTTACCCCTACGAACCCGTCATATTTCTCCTTGACGATGAATCCTTCAGGGTTCGTGCAAAAGGTTCTTGTGAAGTCGTCGTAGGTTTTCGTGTGCACGTGAAACTTCGGGTCCCTGTTCACTGAAGTTACATCCGCCATCACGATCGCAGGCACTTCAACGCGAACTCCCACGTCAATCGGCCCGAACTCGAATGCGATGTCGTGCGCCTTAATAGTTTTCTCGGCCCAGTCAGCGCCAACTCGTCCGGGACACAAGACCGTGAACTTTGCACGCACTTCCCCCCCCTGCGCAAGTCTCACTCCCACACACCCTCCCCCCTCAACCAACAAGTCTTCTACCTCGGATTCAGTCCGAAAGGATACTCCCTTCCCCTTAAGGTGTGCCACCAAATTTTCCACAACCTTCGGCGTGTTTTCACTTCCAATATGCTTCTGCCGGATTGGAATAAACTTTACCCCCTCCGAAGCCGCCTTCTTCTCGAGTCTCTCACTGGCACCATCATCCAGACCATACTCCCTCTTCGGAGTCCCAAACTCGCCGAATATTACTCCAACCCGCTCAACCAAAGCCCAAGACTTCACATTGTCTTTCGTATAATCATCCAAGTCACCGCCCACATCAGGCCTAAGATTCAACGTCCCGTCGGAAAAAGCGCCAGAACCTCCCACCCCGCACATAACATCCTGAGGATCCCGCTCCAAAATACTCTTACCCTTCTCAACCACTAGAATCGAAAGCCCCAAACCAGAAAGCTCATAAGCACAAAATAATCCTGCCGGGCCGGAACCCACAATCACGACATCGAAAACCATCTCAGTAATGTATTACGGAAAGATTGAAATAAAGTAATGTATTATCCCAATGAAATGTTGTCGCATTCCACGTGCAAAACATATCCCATAAACCCTTTTCACTCCTTCTTGGTGAAGTTCCAATCAGTCCCTTCATCAATATTATCGGCATCTCTGTTAGTGTACTTACCCTCAAGTGTTCCTTCAGGGGTCATCTTCAACTTAAAGTGGAATGTTTCCCCCCACATCCCGGGAAAGCTTCCTGTCACCGTCTTCCCATCATCCTGCAGTTTCCCCACAATATCGACTCCCATGGGATGATATTTACCCTCAATTGAGATTCCACCAACACCACTATCAACACCCGTAATGTCGAGAGAATACATTGGTCCTTCAGTATGCTGCCACTTATGCACCCACTCTTCAGAGAGAGCGGCAAGTTTGCCTGCTTCCCCGGGCTCGGCAGTGTCGGCAGGGCCATCCTCAGGCTCAACTTCAGAGACTCCAGGCACTTCAGCAGCCTTGGGAGGGAACCTCAAAGCATATTGACCAGAAGGAAGCTCTACCTCCGTACCTAAATGATACGGTGGAAGCTGACAGTAATCTCCAATCCGCAACGGGACTTCCGCACCCTCTGATTCAGGAAGCCTCACTTCGACAGTGCTTCCGGCAGGGACCTTTAAAGTCCCGAGAGAATTAAGCTTAATCGAGTCTCCCTCACCCAACTTCACTGACCTTGGAGTGTCCTCGGCAGACATCCCGATTGGAATGGAAACCTTATCAGGCTCGACATCAGTCACCTCAATTTCAGCAGGTTCTCCCGGTTTGCCTGAAAAACTATATTCGCCTTCACCGGAGATGATAGTTCCCGCTGGAAGCTGTATTGCCCCCCCACTGTTCAAAACAACGTTGGAGCCGGCGGGAGCAGTCATCTTGCATCCTAACAATCCTTTAGGGACGATTATCAATCCTGTTTCACCGCAAGTCACGGTTATGGGGCCGCCGGTGGGCTCGAGTGTTCTGATACTGTCGCCAGGGTTTATGTAAGGTCCGGTGGGAGTGTTTAAAGCGTGAGTTAAAGCCTCGCGGAAAGTTGATTTGAGTGTTGGTTCGGACGGGCTAGGCGCTTCAGTTGAGGGTTCCTCTAAAGTAGCCGCTGCATCAGGGTTTATCATTCTAACTTCTGTTTCGCCTCCGGGAAGTTTAAGCTTGGTCCTATCATCTTTAGAACCGCTGGCTTCAGGGGGCACGAAGATTCCGTCTCCGCGTTTTAAAGTCAATGAAGCCCCAGAGTCCTCTGGAAGCTTCAGCCAGCACCTACTTTTTGGAAGCCATATGGAGCCTTTTTCACCTAATATTTCTACAGTGTCTTGGGGGTCAATTTGGAATGCTTTTTCTTCAAAGCTGCCTCCGATTGTAGATTCGAATTTGCTGCCTCCGTCGGTCATGTCAGTGTGCTCGACCTCAGCCCCTCCAGAGAGCGTGAGTTTGCCGTCTCCGCTTATCCGTGTTCCAGACGGAAGATTGAAATCCCCCCCGCCGGAGACTGTTACAACAGCCCCTGCTGGAACTTCAACAAGCCTCTCACCCTCCCCGCCCTTAAACACTACGAAAGTTCCGTGGAGTCCGGCCTCAACAGTTCTCGCATCAGAGTATGTTACCACGTCGTCTGTTGGAGAGCTACGGGGAATCTTCAAGTCACCTAGTCCGGGAATAGTAATGTGGGGGGGAGCTTCCGCTCCAACGGGCTCGGTAACGGGGGATTCTTCGACTTCGGGTTTCGAAAACTTTAACCATCCTAATTCGACGCCAACCAAGACGTTTACTCGTTCTTCAGGGTATCCGAGTTTCCCATACATTTCCGTAGCTTGCCTGACTCTCCTAACGTATTCAGCGTATTCGGGTGTCCCCTCCGCAGGAGCTTCCCAACCAGCAACATATTCGTGTTTAGGGAGGGTTTTATCCCAATCGTAGAATCCTAAGTCCACTCCAGCCATTTTTTCAGCATCCTTTGAGGGATAGCCGAGTTTCTCGTAAGCCCTCTGTTTTTCATCGGCCAGTTTTCTCAAGAGTAAAAGTTCCTTAGAGCCCATCTTGGGAATTTTGAAGTCCGGGTTTAATGAATGCGGTGGGAGATTGATTGTGCCATCAGTCCCCGCCCAATGACCAACAATAAGCTTTGAAGGCTTCTCAATCGGACCTTTCCACATGCTATGCTCAATTTCCACGTACGCCAGCCGTTCACACTCCTCATCCGAAAAACCCTTCTTCTTGAATTTATCGTATTCCCCCCAGTAGACTTCACTCCATTTTTCGAGAGTATCCCAATCCTTTGCCGTCTTAACGTCTTCCCAGCCAGGATTGAATTCTATATCGGGGATCTTGTCTCCCGGGGTGAAGTCGTCTGGAACTGGAATGTAAGGCTCCTCTTCCTCTTCGGCTGGAGCCGGCTCCTCTACGGTGGGGGGAGGTGGGGGAGGAGCGATTGCAGGTGATGTGGGAGCACTTACTCCTGGAGGGGTGGTTCCGGGTGGGGGCGCTGTTGAGGGAGCGCAACCTCCAATAGGTAGTCCCAATCCGATTACTCCGATTATTAATACTACTGCACGTTTTACAGCTTCTGAAAATCTACCGGAGGATTCCGGTGACTGTCCAGGTTCGGTTGTTGGAAGCTCGGGTCCAGGGGTTTGTGAAGGTTCGATGTGCCCAGTAGGACTGGCAGGACTTCCCAGTTCTGCGGGAGAATCTCTGACTGGAATACCGTGAACGTGAGGGTCCCCGCGCAGGTTCTTATCACCTGCAACAGCTCGCCTTAACCTGCTTAGGTCCTCTTGGTTTGGAGTGCCAGTAGGAGGTAGTTTTCCTTTATCTCTTTTTATAGTGGTATTTTTAACCATACTATTAATATTCGGGGTGTTAGTGAATAAATATTTAATCTGGTTAGTTTTATGAACGAAATAGTCGGAAAGATGATACCCGTCATCCTCGTATTCTTTGTCGGGTGCCTTTTAAGGAAGTTCAAGCTTGCAGGTAGGGGTGAGGGGGATTTCCTGTTAAGGCTTGTTTTCCACGTCTCCCTCCCAGCACTGATATTGATTGCAGTATCCCGGATAAATTTATCTTGGAACTTAATTCATCTCCCATTTATCGCTTGTGGCATAATACTTACGACCTACGTGGCAGCGGTTTTCGCGGGAAAACTATTGAAACTTGAAAACCCCACCTTAGGAGTCTTCATGGTGGGGTCGCTTATCATGAACACCGGCTTCGCACTCCCATTTATAATCGCGGCGTACGGAAGTGAGGGAGTGGCGAAATTGGCGATATTTGATTTCGGAAACGGTTTCATAACATTCACTTTCATATACTACCTCGCCGTGAAATACGGCTCAGTCGAAGAGAAAGTTAAAATACCTTGGAAAAAGATTCTCGTAAACCCGCCACTTTGGGCATTGACAACAGCCTTGATCCTGAACTTAAAAAGGGTTGTAATGGACGGAATACTCTCGGCTTTCCTTGAAACCCTCGGGGACTTGACAATACCATTGGTAATGATTGCATTAGGATTATATTTCACTCCAAAGTTGGTGAAATTCAAAGCCCTCTCAACAGCCCTATTTCTTAGAATGGGATTAGGATTCATCCTAGGGCTTGCCGCCGTGAAGTTGTTTTCACTTGAAGGGGTCTCAAAAGCCATAGTATTGGTGAGCACAGCCTCCCCAGTAGGCTATAATACAATCACGTTCTCATCCCTTGAGAAACTGGACACGGAATTCGCAGCAAGCCTCGTATCAATGGGCATACTTTTAGGATTACTAATCATTCCAATGCTTTTGATAGTCATTGGGTGAGAAGTAAAAATTCCAGCAGCAAGCTGTAGGGCATTCTACAGGGATTTTACTCGCAAGATGGGCATGAAAACAGATAATCCCCGTTGTAATCAGCGGGGTATGTCCATCTTAGCGAATCAAACGTCAGGAACAATGATAATACCGTCTTCCCCGCCGACCTCCCTTACCTGTCCTATGAGAAACAACAATCCCGTGAAAGCCGCGAAAACTGCATCCAACTCGTCGCGAAAGAGAATTCTCTCAGAAACATCCCCGCAAAGATCAAGTTCTAAAAGCTTCTTCTGACAGGTGAAATCATCTTTGTGATACAATCCCAGAATCTTCGCAGACCCCTTAGCATAGACTTCGACAAGCTTGTGCCTCGGACTCAAAACTTCATTAAGCCTTGCACCCCGCTTCGCCAAACACTCCATGCCCGAAAGAGTGACTGGAAGCGCCCCAAATTCCTGAAGCTCACGGTCGCACAACCGGTTTTGCCCTGCGTAGATTAATGGGGCGTCAATTGCGACAACATCCGGCATAACCTCACCTACAATCTGAATGATTTCCTCGTCAGAGTAAACCAGCCTAGTGCTCACGGTCTTAACACCGTCCTCCTCGGATAAAACGCAGACTCCTGTAGGATTCTTAGCAAGCCCCGCCAAATCAACCCCTATTACTTTCACATTAAAAAGATAATTTAATCGAGTGTATATAATTAAACATAAAATGTCGAGAAAAAAGCGTGAACAAAATACGGAGGAAAGAATAGATTCTTTCGCGCGTTTTCACATTGACTTGCTCGGGAGGGTTACCCCGATTGATATGGGAATTGCGTTTCGTCGAAGACTATGAGAGAAGACGCGGAATAAAACACAAAAAAGACTAATAAATATTATTTCTTTTCTTCTACTGGTTTTTCTTCTTCCTTAGTCTCTTCGAGTTTCTCTTCCTTTGGTTTTTCTGTTTTGTCTTCACTTGTTTTTTCTTTGCTTGAGTCGTCGGTCTTGGATTTCTCCCCTGGTTTTTCTTGGACTATTGAATCGCCTTGTTTTTTTTCGTCTGGTTTTGACGCTTCTTCAGGTTTTGGTGCGCCACCTTGTGCGAATTCAGTGTACGCGCAGTTGCCGCAGGAGCTCCTGTTTTTGTGCTGGGCGAGGAATACTCCGTCACCGCACTTGGGACATGATCTTCTTTTGCGCGTGAGCGTGTCGCCTGAAATCTCGTATTGCTCCCATCTGTTAGTCATCCTCACTCGCCCTCCTTCTTTTCAGCTTCTTTATTATCTTCCTTTGTTTTTTCCTCAGAAGACTCCCCCTTCGATTCAGCAGGCTCCTTGGGTTTCTCCGCTTTAGGCCCCTTAATTTCTTCAGAAGGCTTCTCCTTCTTAGGCTCGGAAGCTTCGGCAGGCTTCTCCTCCTTGAGTTTTTCCTTATCTTCGGCAGGCTTCTCCTCCTTGAGTTTTTCCTTATCTTCGGCAGGCTTCTCCTCAGATTTTCCGGATTCCTCCTTCGCCTCACCCTCAGAAGGCTTGTCCCCTGCTTTTTCTTCTGCGGAATCCTCAGACTTTCCTTCAGAAGCGCCTGTTGACGCCTCCTTCACAGGTTCCTTCTTCTCAGGCTCCTTTGCCTCGAAATTTTTCTTAATCCTGA
>AQSC01000031.1 GCA_000402775.1 Euryarchaeota archaeon SCGC AAA252-I15
TCGAATAAAATAAAAAAAAATGGTCTCTTTTAAGGAATCAATGAGTAAGGGCGAGGACGGTAGAGTGGACTCTAAAGTACGAGTTCCCATCCACCGCGTATACAGGTTGGAGGATGAGCTTTTACCTTATGTTCCCAACGAGTTGAGCGAGCCCGTGAAGAATATCATGGGTTTGAGGGATGAGATGACTGGTGAAATCCAGTGGGAGGCTGCTGTCGAGAGATTTGTGGAGCCTGAGACTCGGGATCTGAAATTTCTCGAAGTGATTCAGGAGGATCCAGGAAATTATCTTGGCGGCTACATACTTGATGAAGAATTAATGCTTGTAGACGATGACCCGCAAGTGAAATATCATGTGAGGAAGGGTTTTGGAGGGTGTGATCCGCCTTCTGCTGAAGGCGCCAACTACATCGAAGTTTATGGAGGGCAGGGTGTGAGTTTGGGTGTCCGACATAATGCTGATCGTGAAGTCGACGCAGTATATATCGCAAAGCCGACGGAACAAGGATACGAAAGGTATTCCCTCTACAAACTGGAATCCCTTAAGGGACTGCGGATGAACATTCTTTTTTCAGAGCGGATAAACTACGTCGACCAGGTATTAAGAGACTATGACGGCCCCGAAGGAATTGCAAACATAAACCAGCTGAGGCTCATGTTCGAAGACCAGGTTAGAGTCAACTAGATTCTCGAGACAACAGACTTAAATAATCTTGTAGTCCCAATGAATACTTGATATGGGCGTTGGAATACTATCCGGGACGAAAGTCATAATCGGAGACTCCGAGACCAAGAGCCTTCTTAAAGAGCGCGGTTTCGGAGGTCGGAGTTTGCCGACGACAAAGGGGCCATCTTCGGCCTTCAGCCTCAATGACCCTGAACAAGAGAGGATATAAATGGGCGTTGGAATACTATCCGGGACGAAAGTCATAATCGGAGACTCCGAGACCAAGAGCCTTCTTAAAGAGCGCGGTTTCGGAGAGCTTGAAGGCAAGCGTCTTGTAATCTCCCTTATCGAGGCGGTCTTTCTCGTGGATACTGAGAAGATTTCGGTTATGAAGGGGGACAAGGAGCTCTCCTTCGAAGACCTTTTGAAGATAGGTTCGAAGGCGGAGAAGGAATTCTACAACAAGTATATAGTATTCAAAGACATGCGAGGGCGCGGATTACTAGTCCGCACGGGCCTGAAATTCGGAACAGACTTTCGAATCTACGAGCGCGGTCAATCCATCGGCCGCGGCCACTCGACCAAGCTAGTCCACGTCGTAGCTGAAGAATACAACTGCAGCTTCCCGGAAATGGCGCGGGCACTACGCCTTGCGAAAAACGTCAATAAAGACATGATCTACGCCATAGTCGACGAAGAAAGCGACGTAACATACTACATCGTCGACCGCGTCAAACTCTAGAAAAAAATGGCGACGAAAGTAAGCCATCAGCCACCTGAAGAAGAACTTGTGAATGGCGTCCCCAGGGAAAAATACGAGTGGCTGACGGGGGTCGGGGAGGTCGTCCAACAGTATGTTAGCTCCCACAAGGTTGAGATTGATAGTCCGATGGCTGGCATGTGCCAGGGTCATGCCTTCTGTGGTCAAGCGTTTTTAAGGGAATTGGGGGTTGGCTCGTCTGTTTGGATGAATATAAGAAGCGACGGAGTTCCAGACCACTTTGTTCCCGTAGTGGACGAAGGCCAGGCCATTTTAGATGCGTATACCGCAGGTAGGATGGACACTTGGCCTATGGGAGATATCATCGTATGCACCCCAGATTCTGAAATAGGAAAAGGCAAATACCATCTAAAAAAGCTTTCAGAAGACTTTCCAGACGAGAGAGGCCGGCCGAGCACATACCAACAGTTAATCGATGAAATCGAAAGAGTGGTGAGGCAAGACCCGCCCGACCTCGAAGAGCTAAGGCAGACAAACCCATATAAAACATGAAATGACGACGAAAGGTAATCTCCCGCACCCGGAAGAAGAACCTGTAAACGGTGTCCCCCGGGAAAAATATGAGTGGCTAGTCAATGTAGGAAGGTTAGCTAGAGAATTCAATAAAGAACACGAAATTGGAATGGGAACCTGTCAAGCTCACAACTTCACCTTAGAGGCAATGCTTCAAAAACTTGGGGTTGATTGTAGAGTAGTTGTTATGGACGACCCGTATTCCCTTAGGCATTTCTTTGTTGTAATCCAGGGTGATGCTGCCGATGATGAGATAAGCGCTGACGCCTACCCGGAGGGGGGAACCTACACGAAATTGATGGGCAATGAAGTTAATGTATTCAAAACTAAACTACCTGAAAACATACAGTATTATGGGGCGAGGGAATTGTCTGAGGAAAACGACCATCTAGCCGAGCGTCGGAGTGAATACTCAACAATTATAAAGCAAGTCGAGCAGGGTTTGGATGAGCACCCCCCAGACCTTGTAGAACTTGAGAAAAATAATCCGTTCAGAAAATGACTACTAAGAAGAAGCGTTTGGCGCGGGTTCAGATGGTTTCCAGGGAGATTCAAATCGAGAATGAAGCTAACATTCATGGGATTTCGTCGCGAAGGATTGCGTTGTTTGCACACGAACTTCAAGATGAATACGGGATAAAGACCACAATCACTGATGAAGATTACGGGGAGACTGTTGACGCGACCAATGACGGGGAGATACTCGCACTCGGCATCGAAAACGAAGACTGGGTGACAGTCACCGTGGCCGGACGCCACCCGAAAAGGAAACTCGAAACCCTCACCCACATTTGGGATGATATCCTCAAAGACAGTATGGTGCTTGAAGGGGGAAAAGATTTAACCGAGTATTCGAAACAAGTAAAACAATTATTCACTCCAATGAGGGGAAAATAGAATGGAGAAAAAAATTCCGCCAAATAAAACTTACCTTTGAAGGATACCTTGAATTAAGTCCGAACGAAAAGATGCTGAGGCGACCCGCGAACACCTTGACGATGCAACCAAGATCATAGGACGTCTTCATTAACCTGATCGACAAATCCTTCGAGTGAGAGGTGGTCTTTATCCCAGCCGTGCCTTACAGTCTTGTCTGCGAGGAAGGTGTTGAGTCGTTGAGCTAGTTCATCCATGTATCTGCGGTAATTGCTTGTCATGCTGTAGTAGACTATCATCTCCGGGTACTTCTCTTTTAAATGTCTGATAAGCTCGAGGCCGTCCATACTCCCGTCAAGCTCGATGTCGGTGACCAGGATGTCCGGGGGCTTGCCTTCATGCTCTACGTTAAATTTTATGACTTGTTGCGCTCTTTCCGCAGCCCGGATTATCCCCGTCTCTTCTTCTCGTTTAAGGTGTTCAATATTGGCTTCTGTCATCCCTACGTTCTTCGGTTGCGGACCGTATAAGACGGGGTCCGGGCATTCGGGGTGCGGCGAATACATGACCCAGTTTTCCACCTCTTCCCTTCCCGCGAAGATGCCCATGTGGGCTGGATTATCCTCACAGATGAGAACGCTTAATTCCCTATTGAGGCTTAATGTCCTTCCTGATTGCTTGCGTTTCATGACGGCGATGGTCGACTGGTATATTCCGTTAAGCGTTGCAGATTGACCGAATGCGTGGCCTGGCTCGGTCTTAAATAAAGGATGCCCCTGATGCTCATATTCCTCGTCGATTAACGCACCGTAAGCATTACGGTAATCGACTGTAAGTTTCATCATCCTATCCAATACTTCAGAGGCTAATGCAGGAGAGAGTTTAAAGGATTCGTCCAAGGCACGGTGGTCCACGACCAAGAAAGCCGAGCTGGGCGCTGCATCAACATATTGACTCAAACCAGAAAGATACCTCTCCTCCCATTGGCGGATGGCATCATTACTTGAAGAAGCTAAATCAGATAGATTCCCCCCAGATTCGATGGCCGCCCTCACCTGAGTTACGAGGCCTGCCATATCAACGAAGACATTATCTTCAGCATGATGCTCAAGGATGTGGTCGAGAACGCCCTGACTGTCTATGAACTTGGACCACGCCGAAGACTTGATAATCCTTAGAAGAAGCTCCTTGATCTGATTTCCCGGATCCTCCTCCACCTGGATGTCGCGATCAAGCCTGCCAGCCACCCAAGTATTTATGATAGGGCGTCGCAGCAAGTCCCCAAGATTCGTAGTAGTCAAGAACAGCAAGTCATCTTTGCCCAAATCGATGTCTGACAAATCCCGGTCGCGTAAAAACCCGTATATTGCCGTGAAGGACTCGGCGGAAGGTTCAAGTGCGTTTAACCCCCCATTAAGTGCACGCTGGGAAAGATCATGTAAAAGAGGCTGGATGCGCTCGCCAAGCGCCGTCTCCCCCCTCAAAACCCGACCAACGCTTTCAGCGAAAGGATGCTTCTCCTCGATAAAGGGGCGGAGACCTGAAAAACCATCTGGAACCTCAAGCGGAAAAGAGCCTTCATCCGTATTATGCTGTTTAATAACCATGAAGCAAGAACCTCAAACAACAAGTATTAGGGAATTATTAGAGAAAAACAAGACTTGATTTTTTTAGGGAGAAAATTTAACTAAATACACCCAAAAAGTAGAACAATTATTCAGTCCCGCAAGGGAAAAACAGGATATTTAATTAACACTTACCATGATGAAACAATGAATCTCGTCGCTCTCGGCACCATCGCCTTGGACTCAGTCGAAACGCCGTTCGGAAAACGCGAAAACATTCTCGGCGGCTCGACAGTCTACTTTTCGCTCGCAGCCAGATTTTTCAGCGAGTGCGGGATAATCGGGGTGGTGGGAAAAGACTTCCCGCCAACGCATTTGGAATTTCTAAAGGGGAAGGGAGTCGATACTGCCGGTGTGGAGGTCGCAGACGGGAAAACCTTCAGGTGGTCTGGTGAATACGAGTACGACATGAACGTCGCCCACACCAAAAAGACCGAGTTGAATGTTCTCGCGGACTTCAAACCCAAAATCCCGAAAGAGTACGAGGATTGCACTTACCTTTTCCTCGCAAACACGGACCCCGACCTGCAGCTCGAAGTCATAAAAAAAGTCAAGCCAGAGTACGCGATATGCGACACTATGAACTATTGGATCGAGTCCAAGCGCGACAAGGTCGCGAAAGTGTTCGAGGCGTGCGACATGATAATCATAAACGAGGGTGAAGCCCGCCAGTTCTGCGAAACACCCAACCTCGTGAAGGCGGGACGCAACCTCCTAAACACACACACCGACCGAGTCGTCATAAAAAAAGGCGAGCACGGCGTAATCTACTTCAGCAAGAACACGTATTTTACGGGCCCCGCCTACCCCACGGAAAACGTGGTAGACCCGACCGGCGCGGGAGACAGCTTCGCAGGCGCAACCGTCGGCCACCTCGCCAAACACCGCGACTTCAACGACAAGCAAATCAAAAAAAGCCTGATCATGGGCTCGCTGATTGCAAGCTTCATGGTAAGCGACTTCACGGTAGACGGAATCAAAAAAGTCACCCAACAAGACATAGAAGAACGCTACCAGGAATTCCGGGAAATAGTCGCCTTCGACCACATGTTCTAAAAACCCGTTGATTTATTCAAGAAAATCCCTAAAGTATATTTGAAGGATAATGCCTAGCTGGAGACAGAAACATAAAAAATCCCCGGAAAGACCACGACGCAATAAGGGGAGTGGGCGGTCTAGACGGGGGGATGATTTAGCCCAACAAGCAAATGAGGCTTATGAAACGGGTGACTTTCAAGAGGCCGTCCGACTGAACGAGCAGGCTGCGAGGAAGTGCAGGAAAGAGGGGGCCAATGAGAGGGAAGGCCAATGCTACCAGCGTGCTGCAATAGTGTGCGGCGCACACCTTAAAGACTTTGAAGGGAAGATTCAATTCTGCGTGAAAGCAGCCCAAGCTTTCGCGAAAGCCGGCATGTACGATGTTTCCGGCAAGGAATACGAGGTTGCGTCGCGGGTCTGCGCGAGCAATCTCCCGGAGTCGAGAGGATCCATAACTGATTCTGCGCAATACTGGGTTAAGGCGGGTGAAGCCTTCGAGAAGGCGGAAGACCCAGACCGTGCCGGCAACGCCTTTCGAGCAGCCTCCATGCATTATGAGAGAAGGCTTGATGATCTGCCTCAGGCGGTTGAATACGCAACCCGCGCAGGCGAATGCCTCATGAAGGCGGGTTTGGTACAAGACGCGGAATCCTCTTTCGGACGAGCGCAGGCCATAGCGGCGGAACAGTTACAAGACGCAGAGCTTGCAGCCAGGATAAAGGAGAGGAGAATAGGAGCGTGTTGAGAATGCACAAGAAGAGATACCGTAAAAGCCCGGAGGGGATAAAGCGGAGTTCGCGAGCGCAGAAGGCCGATCAAAAGAGCAGGGAGGCGGGTAAAGCTTACGTTGACGGGGATTTTGAGGGGTCTGTAGGGTTGAACGATCAAGCCGCAATAATATACGTCAAGGGGGGCGAGCACCTTCACGCCGCCCAAAGATTCCATCACGCTTCCGTGACGTGCGGGAAAATGCTGGGCGACGTTGAAAGGCAGTTAACATATGCCGGGAAATCCGCGGATAACTATATGAGAGCGAGAATGCCAAAGGAGGCGGCAGTTGAATACAAGGTCTGCGCAACACTCTCAAAAACGAAACTAGAGGACCCGAATAAGGCGCTCGCATCGGGCGCGCGATTCAACGTTAAGGCGGGGGAATGCTTCACAGAGTGTGGAGACTATGCAGAAGCTGGAAACTGCTACCGAGTCGCCTCCATAGCCTACGGAATGGAACTCAAAGAATATCCGAAAGCTGTCGAGAATGCAACAAGCGCGGGAGAATGCTTCATAAAAGCCCACATGCCCGAAGACGCTGAAAAATCATTTCAGGCAGCGGAAAAAATCGCAACCCAAATGCTACGCGATCCAGAACTCGTCCGAGAGATAGGGAGACGGAAGATTAAAGCGCTTACAGGGATGTGAAAAAGCCTACCCCCTCTTCATAAAAATCTTAAGGCTTAACGGGCAACGCAAGTCCCCGGAACCTCCGCCCAAGCTATTCCGACCCAACTGCTTCATCCCGCCACCGAAAAAGATTCGGTTAAAGTCGTCATCCGGGGACATAACCTCAACAAACACTCCGTCGGGTGCGAGCATTCGTTCAACGCTTCGACCAGAGGCTAACCTCTCCCCGGAAGGAATAATCTCTTTTCCGAAGACGTGAGCCGCATAAAAAAAGTCGACAGAACCGTCCGGGATTTCAGAAGCATCCTGAATTCTCGACTCATACAACGTACACAAACCCTGCTGCTCGGGAGGAAGACCCCCGAGAACCGGCTTTAAATGATTTTCCACCATCAGGTTCGAAGGCTCGACCAACCATAAGTCTTCAAGATTAGGGCAATAATCAAAGATTTCCTCAACCTCGGGAGCGTGCATGCCAGTCCCCGCAAGAACCACGGTCCTAAAATCTTCAAGGCGAAGTCCATTATTTTCTAAGATAGGGACTACATAGGTGGAAAACTTCTCAGAATCCTCCAAGTGTTGACTAACTGGTTCAAGACCGCCTAACTGCATATCAACAAAAAAAGCTGAAACAGGACCACCCAAATACTTAAAGAACGGTCCCTTCCCCCCGCCGCCTCGAACACCAAACTTCTCCATGATAAAATATAAATAGGTAAATTAAAAGAAAAAAAAGGGATAAAAAAAAAACAAAACACCAAAGAAAGAGAACTCGGAGGGAAAACATTATGCTCGATGAAGAAAGCTCCCCAATCCAAACTTAATTACTAGGCCGCCCTATAGTAAACTACGTGCTCTGCCGGACGCAGGTTGTGCCAGTCTCGTCCGCAGTACTTAGACTAACCGTCGAACAAACCCCAAAAAAAGATTTGGAGAATCAATAAAAAATGCCCCGCAGGAAACATGGTCATAGTAGAAAAAATGCTACTTTAAGGGATGGGAGCACCAGGTCAGATAAGGCTGATAGTTATAGTAATGGCGCGGATCAGGCTGCTCGCAAGGGTGATTATAAAAGGGCAATTCGACTAAACGATAGGGCGGCGAAAGAATACCAGAAGTCTGGAAACCCCTGGCTTGCAGGAGAACAGTATAAACGCGCCTCAATAAACTGCGACAGGTTGGAAGATTTTGCAGGCCAAATTAAATACTCAGAAAAAGCAGCCCAAAGCTACTTAAGGGCAAACGAATTTGAGAAAGCGGGTAAGGAATACAGTATTTGTGCAACAGTAAATGCCCGAAGATTCGGGGATTCAGAAAAAGCAGCTAAATTCCACATTAAGGCGGGAGAAGCCTATCAAAAAGGTGGAATACACAATGAATCAGGAGAAAGCTACAGGTCAGCATCACAAACCCTCGACCAAGACCTACAAGACTATCCCCCAGCCGTCGAAATGGCAGCCCGCGCCGGAGAAAGCTTCACAAAAGCGGGTGACCCAGATTCCGCACGAGAAAGCTTTCAAACATCAATAAAAATCGCGACAGAAAAAATGGGAAATACAGAACTCGCCAAACAAGTCACCCTAAGATGGGGCAAAATCAACACCCCATAACAAGCAGCCCACACCCAAGACAACACTAAAACACCGGAAAAAAACCCTATTTAAAAAACAAAACCCCATAAATTCAACCCAAACCACGACGGAGTCGTGATGTAGCTCCGCGTCGGAGTTAGCCGACGACAAAAAGGCCATCATCACAACCACAAAAAAGGTTGCTCGATGACCCAGAACAACAAAAAAAAAAAGAAAACCACGACGGGGTCGTGGGGTAACTCGGCATCCTGGCGGGCTCCAGCGGAACCCCTTTTTCTTTTCCCGAAAAGAAAAAGGTGTTTCATCCCCAAAAAGAAAAGGGAGAATGAAACACACTACTGCTTGGAGCGCAGAGGGCCTAAAAGCCCAGTGACGACAAGAAAAAGGTCAGCGACGAATCAAAGATGTCGTAAAAACCGGAGTGACCTGCTGATGGGGGTTCAAATCCCTCCGACCCCAACGAGCCCTTTAAAAAAGGGCTTCACCCCAAATTTCGGGAGACTGAAAGGCCTCCCGGAGTGACTCTTTCTGCGAGTCACAGTACTAATTATAGTGGAAACAGAACTGTAATTGAACCCAGTAAAAAGAGTTATAATAACCGTCCCAAGTACAAGAAGAAGCCGAAAAACCAGTGGTCTCATGGACTTGACAGAAGCCTAAATGACGAGGAAATCCAACAGTTCTTTGACGTGATACCCAACCCCCGGCATAAGCTCTGCTTTCAGCTTATGTACTACCTGGGACTTCGGATTAGCGAGGGTGTGAAGGTCAGGATACAGGACTTTAACCTTGAACTAGAATGGTTTCGAGTGTATGCCCCTAAGACTGACCGAGTGGACTCACTACCGCTCAAAGACAACCCAATCGTGCCCACATTGAAGGAGTATCTGTATGAATATGGAGGAGAAGTAGAGCGTAATCAAGGATACTTAATCTACGGGGAAAACGGGCACATGAGCAAGTATTGTATGCGGAATAAGTTCGAGAAGTATAGGGAGAAGGCAGGTTTTATGGACATTTACGCTTGGAGTGAGGGAACTGGAAGGCAGAAGTGGGATAAGAAACCATTGTATCGATTCTCAACACACTCCTTACGACATAGTTACATCACGAAAGTCTACAAGGAAACCAAGAACCCCGTTGCTACCAAGGAATTAGCAAGGCACAAGAGCTTCAACACGACCTTGACGTACATCAACCTGGTTGACAACGATAAGGAAGAGGCGATGAGTAGGACGTGGAATCATAAGGAGGCTGAAATGGACGAGGACTTCACAGAATTCATGCAATTCTATCGAATGTGGAAGAAGATGAAGGAATAATAATTGTGGTAAAAAATTCAGAATACAGTAGAGAGATTTTTCAATTTTATACGTAAACTCCCCCATCAATTACAGTGATTACCTTCTGGTCGGAAAATTTTTGTCTCTCTTTGTTAGTAAAAGTAACCTCGACGATTAACTTTTCGTTATTGTGTTTGTAAATATCATATTCAATCTTAACATTTGGTTTTCCGATAAGGAACTTTTGATTTGTAGAATAATCCGCCCATTTCCAATCTTCCCAAGTTATACTTCGATTAGCACTTCCAATAAGATTTTTCTTAACAGTTACTCCATCACTATTTTGAATCGTCGAGTATACTCGCCCTTCAATACTACCTGCACCATCAGTTGCGTAATCGTTTTTTGTTTTTGGGATGAAATTAGCCTTAATTCCATCGTATTCAGAATCTGCATCCCAATTATCAAGAGATGTTTCATCAAGTATAATATACGCAACGTCATTCTGGCGTTTTTCATAACTTTGTGGTGGTTCCCCCTTTTTTATTACTCCACTTGGCTCCAAAAACCATGAGATTCCGATAAAGCTAATTATAATAAAAAAAAGAATGAGGAATATGAATAAACCTACTGCAACGCCAATAGCTATCTTAGTTGTTGAAACCATCTCTTAGTTAGTATTGGGTTTCCGGTAAAAATAGTTCATTTTGGTCTACCGCATGTGGAAGAAGACGAAAGGATTAATCGGAAAACAGACATTTGTTAATATTAAGGTATAGAATAAATACTGCAATATTTGATAATGAAATCCATTGATTTTAATGATATTGAGGTACAAATACTTTCAGATGAAAACATTAAATCTATTGGTGACTTTGATTGTGGCACTCCCGACCTTAATTCTTTCATAATTGATGACGCATTAAATCAACAATATTCCTTAGCAAATATTACTTATCTCTTCTTCTATGATGGAAAATTCGAAGCATATTGCACCTTAGCAATGGATTCAATCACATTCGAAGATGAACACCAAGAGAAGGAACAACTACTCGAAGAAGGAATTGGATACTCAACATTACCTGCACTCAAAATTGCACGTTTAGCTGTTTGTAAGAGCCATCAACGAAAATATGGTTTTGGTACACATATCATTGAGTGGGTGTTTGGAGGAGCCCTAGAACTCTCAGATAGGATTGGTTGCAGATACGTAACAGCAGATGCAAAAAGAGAGAGTATAGGCTTTTATGATAAAATAGGATTCAAACACCTATTAAGTGAAAAAGAAGAGAAAGAAA
Organism: Euryarchaeota archaeon SCGC AAA252-I15; assembly: GCA_000402775.1. Lineage (GTDB taxonomy): Archaea > Altiarchaeota > Altiarchaeia > IMC4 > SCGC-AAA252-I15 > SCGC-AAA252-I15. The sequence continues at coordinate 11,075 of AQSC01000031.1, forward strand.
GAGATTATCCCCCAGTTTATTTTGATTTAATAATATTAAAAAAATCTAAAGACTAAAAAAAGGTTTTTCTTTGTATTTATTCAGACACTCCTTTCCAAAGTTGACCAACTTCTTATATTCCCGGGATTCTGGAGTAAGATTCTCCATTCGCTCTTTTTCCTTTAGGAATCGTTCAGCATCTTTACCCTTGAGAGAGGGTGTAGATTCAATAGGTTTTGCCATCTTCCAACAACTAATTCTTACCTCTGAGATATTATTAGGTGTCTAAAGATTATAAAAGTTAAAGTATTTAGTTAAAGTCTGATTTCGAGTCAAACAGTGGAGATAACCAACAGATTATCTTAATTTCTCTCCATTAAAGTTTCTTCCATGACTTTCCCCTTTTCAGAAACCAAAAAGATTTTTAAGGGTAGTATTTTCCTTGCATACTGCGGAATGGTAGCAATTTGATTGGCATATTTAGAAGTATAAGATAATCCTATGCCATAGAATATCTTAGGATAATCCATTCTCTTAATAATCTGGCCTAGAAGAGTGTTGAAATCTACAGTAACGTTGGCAGTCTCTCCTTTGCATTCAATTCTCCACTCCTGGTTCCCCTTTCTAAGTTGTAAATCTAGGTATTTGATTGTGTGAAATTCGTTGAATCCTTGTTTTTCAAAATATTTTTTAATGGATTCTTTGACAAAATCTTCAGAGGGAAAACCCTTCTCTTTAGCCTGTTCTTTAGCGGGCAATTCAACCACCTGATAATAACTTAAGATAGCACATAAATATTATCGAAAATTTTCAGAAAATCTGGCTATCGACTAAGTCTTTGGTAAAGGAAAAGGGAGTTTCCTTACCTTTAGTTTCTTATGCCTTCTTTTTTTTCTTTTGTTATTGTAATATATTGTTTGATGGCGTTTGGTTTTTCGTCGAAGTTGTTGTATGGTTTCGTAATCTTGTTTTTTCTTTTTATTGTGTTTTTCCCTCCAGTTTATATTCTCTCCTACATTTTTGGGGGGGATTTTAGTTTATCTTCTCGGGCACGACGATGAATTGGATCTTAACGCTTTCAAAAAAATCTTCGATGACGAGCGGTTTCGCCCTGACATGCTGAAAATATATCCTTGCATCGTGCTTAAGGGTACTGGCTACTATGAGAGTTGGAGGGCGGGCGAGTTCGAGCCATTGACTACCGAGCAGGCTGTGGACTTGATCGTGGAAGTAAAAAAGATTATGCCACCGTGGGTGCGCACCATGCGGATCATGCGAGACATCCCCTCAAACTTGGTGGAAGCGGGAATCAAGTCCAGCAACCTCGGCCAGCTCGTATACGAGCGGATGGAGGAGGAAGGCGTTTCCTGCAAGTGCATTCGCTGTCGTGAAGTCGGAAGGTTTCTAAGCCGGGGAATTGAGCCGAATGTAGGCGACATCGAGCTTGTCCGCAGGGATTATGAAGCCTCTTCCGGCCTTGAAGTCTTTTTGTCTTTCGAGGATGTGAAACAAGATATACTCGTCGGATTCCTACGCCTTAGGAAACCTGCAAAACCGAATCGGGCGGAAATCGACGTTAAGACCGGGCTTGTCCGAGAGCTTCACGTCTACGGTCCCATGGTCGAACTCGGTGAGAAACCTGAGGGTGAGTGGCAGCATAGGGGGTTTGGGAGGGAGCTTCTAGCCGAAGCTGAAAAAATAGCGGAAGATGAATTCGGCTCTGAAAAATTGCTTGTGATGTCTGGTGTTGGCGTTCGACCCTACTACCATAAGCTCGGTTATGAGCGGGATGGTCCTTACATGGGCCGGAAACTTTAGATTACTGATCCAGCAATCTTTACGCCGAGTGGGCTTATGTTTATCAGAAATAATAGTACTGTGAATGCCAGCACTCCCACGACGATGTTTTTCGAAGCCTCCTCGCTTATATTGAAGGCGCTTAAAAGCTCTCTGAACATGTGCCCTCCGTCGAAGGGTGTCATCGGGATCAAGTTTACGAGGGCGATGTTGAAGTTGAAAAACACTATCCACTTCATTAGGGTGAGTAGGAATAAAACGCTTTTTATATACAGTATTATTGACTTTCGGTTTGCTGGAATCCAAGGAAATATTTGAATAAAATCTTGTCTAATCCCCACCTTCTGCTGGGAGTAGATTCCAATGTATGCTTTACTATTGTTTTCAGGGCTTTCAACAGTGTCAAGAACTATCAGTCCCCGGTCTGTTGTGAGATTCACTTTATCTCCGGGAGTGACTCCCGGGAAGAAGTAATCCATGTTCACTGGCTTACCATTCACCTCATAAAGGATTGTTCCCGAAGTCAATACTCCGTGGGCGGGATACCCTTCTATAGTCTCGACGATCTCAAGCCCCTCAACCTGCATTGACACTGCGATCAAGGCGACAAGTAAAACGTATGTTAATCCTGCGAAAACACAAACCCAAAGGTTTGCGAAAGAGCCCACCGAATACAAACGCATCTTATCAATGCTGGGCCTGCTCTTCACCTCCTCCTCGTCGGGTTCGACGAAAGCCCCGATCGGTAGAATCCCGACTGAAATCACTCCCGTAGACTTTATCCTGAGTTTTTGCGCTCTCGCCAGAATCCCGTGCGCAAGTTCGTGCGAGACGAGCGTGATTACCAGGGCTATGAGCACGTACCACCAGGGGATGAATATGTCGTATCCCGGAAAGGCTACTCCCACATTCCCCCCTCTTGATGCTGGGAGAAGTGGTGACACTCCTGGAATAGTGGAAGTTTGCATTATGATTGCCGACGCGTTAAGGCCCAAACCCAACAATACTATCGCGGGAAGCCCGAACACCGAACCCGCCAGAATCAAATATTTCACTGCAGAAAACTCAACTCCCATAAACGTGAAAACGTTCACACCAACCAGGAAAATCAGGGCGGTCGCGGACAAGAAATCTATCAGCTGGCTCTTTGCCTTGAAAAAGGAGATGAGGGCTCCTACAAGCAAGAGTCCGGAAAGTCCGAGATAATAAAAACCGTGCTCCAGGAAAATAAAGCACAGCACACCTGCCGAAAGGAACAATTCCACGACAAACAAGCTTTTCCGCTGCCCGTGTTTTGAAAGATAAGCCCCCCCTAGACCTCCGAAGGATACTACTACTCCCACATCCGCCATAAACTTCCAGAAGCCGGGTGAAATATTAGCGATCCATTCGATGATGAAGTTTCCCTTCGTAGTCTTAAACAAGAATACTATGAAATGCCTTTGAACCTTGAGTTTCGTGAGAATCCACGTACCTAAAATAAAGATTGCGAGATAAAATCTAAAATCCATGTCAGTCCTTCTTCCTCCTCACAACAACAATATCCCCTAAAGTCACGTTTCCGTCCGAACCCTCACCCTCAAACTTCACACCCCCTGCCGCCCCCTCCTCAAAGAGACTCACATTCAACTTCCGCTCAATCTCCCTTGCGACAACAGGCGAAGGAATCATCCTTCCCGACTCAATCCTATGCACAAGTGATACCGGCTCTGCAATCAGCTTTGCCAAATCCTCCTGCTTCAACTTCAAATTCTCCCTCGCCCTCCTAATCCTCTCAGAGCAATCATCTATTAACTCGCGTTTCCCTGAAGCCTCAAACACGTCATCAGGCTTCGGCTTCTGCCGGACCACAGGCTTTACAGGCCTCTTTTCCTTCTGAACCCTCTCAACAACCCTACCCAACTTCGCGCAATCAGGACAAGCACCAACATTCGAGCCCTCAACAATCACGCGAAAAGACTCCCTGCACAATCTCCCGCACAACTCACACTGCATGATACTCGAATAAGAAAAAGGAAAAAGAACTTAAATACGAAAGAAAAAGGTTTGGAGCTTACGGGATTTTTTTTTGGTTGTTAGTTGGGCGGGCGAGGGGTCTCTTAGCCTGGGCTCAATTCCCGGCTTAGATCAAATTCGTCTGAAAATACCATCATGTCTTTCGGCGGTAATCGTAGCGTGACGCCGTCACCCTTTTTGAGGTAGTCGTGTTTGGCGGTCCTCACCCTAAGCTTTAGCTCGTTTGCTTGTATGGCGTACTCCGTCGTGTAACCCAAAAAATTCACGTCCATTACAACGGCGTTGAAAGACGCCGGATTCTTGTCGTTTAAGACGGCTTTTTCGGGGCGGATGGCCAGGATCACGTTTCGGGAGGGGGGTTTTTCAGGTAACCTAAACCGTATCCCGGAGGCTTCCGCTTCGGCTTGGCCGGTGACGGTGGCTTCGATGAAGTTGCTGTCGCCGAGAAAATAGGCGACATACGGGCTTGAGGGATTCAAGTACACGTCTCGGGGAGGGCCCGACTGCACAACCTTTCCGGAGCGCATCACAATAATCTTGTCTGAACTGCTTAACGCCGTCTCCTGGTTGTGGGACACGTGGATGACCGTCAAGCCCAGTCTCTTGGAGCTCTTCTGTATTTCATAGCGAAGCATTACCGCAGCCTTCTCATCCAGCGCGCTTAACGGCTCGTCGAGTAGTAGAAGGCGGGAGCCTGTGGCGAGGGCGCGGGCTAGGGCGACACGCTGTTGCATCCCGCCAGAAAGGTGGATCGGGTAATAGCCGGAAAACTGCAGTAGTTTGACGAGCTTAAGCAGTTCTGACGACTTCGAACCGATGTCCGCTTTTTTAACAGCCCGCACAAACAACCCGTATTCTACGTTCTCCCCCACCGTAAGGTGCGGGAACAGCTCGTAGGATTGGAAGAGGAATCCGATGTTCCGATCTTCGGGCAAAAGGCCGGTTACTGGCTTTCCATCGAAAAGAATCTCTCCTTGCGTGGGTTTTTCAAGCCCAACCAGCATCCTCAAGACCGTTGATTTACCGCACCCTGACGGCCCGACGATGCTCACGTATTCCCCGTCGCCGACGGTAAAGTTGACGCGGTTGACTGCCGTGACCTTCTCGAAACGCTTCACCAGGTTTATCGTCTGTATCTTCGGCATTACATTTCGACCTCGGGCTTATCCTTAAATGCTAAGATGTCTTTCGGGGGCAATTGCAAGCTCACCAAGTCCCCAATCTTTCTATGCGTATGCTTCGCAGTCTTAACTGTAACTATTTGTCCGCCAACATCCACTTCAAACCGGTCTAAGCTACCAAGAAAGTTTGCGTTCACAACCCTGCCTTGAAGGGTGTTTACCCCTCTCTTATCGAACTCTATCTTTTCCGACCTAATAGCCAAGACTGCGTGACTACCCTCTAAACGAACCTCAGTCTCAATTGTCTTCCCGTTGAAGCGGGCGGCGTGTTCCCCGCACACTTCAGCTTCCAAGAAGTTTGTCTCGCCGAGAAAGTACGCCACAAAAGGGTCGCACGGTTTCGTGTACACGTCAAACTCTTTTCCAGCTTGCACCACGCGCCCGTACTTCATGACGACGATGTTTTCGGCAACCTCCATCGCCTCCTCCTGATCCGGGGTAACGTGAACCACCGTCAAACCCAGTTTTTTCGCGATCCCAACAAGCTCTGAACGAAGCCTCGCATTCAAAAGGGCGTCGAGCGCGGTCAAGGGTTCGTCGAGCAGCAGAATCTTCGACTGTCTCGCCAAAGCTCTTGCGAGCGCAACCCTCTGTTTCATGCCGCCTGAAAGCTGGTTTGGGAATGCGTCAGCCCAATCGAGCAATCCCACCAAATCCAGCATTTCATCCACGGTCTGACGGACGAGATCTTCGTCAGTCTTTTGCAGCCTTATGCTGTAAGATACGTTGTCTCTCACCGTCATGTGGGGGAAGAGCGCGTAATTCTGGAAGAAAAAGCCGACACCCCTTTTTTCAGGGGGCATGTCTGTCACGTCAACTCCGTTGATAATGACCCTTCCCTTAACGGGCGAGATTATTCCCGCGATGACTTTGAGCAGCGTCGTCTTGCCGCTGCCTGACGGCCCCAACACGACCGTGTACAAACCGTCTTCTATCGTAAGGTTTAAGTCCTTTACTTCCACAACACCCTCAACGGCGGAAAGGTCAACTAAATTTATCTGGGGCATTACTCTTCACCATGACTTCTCTTTATCATTACGAGGAAGATAAACGACAGCGCAAACAACAGTATGCACGCCAGGATAGCTTCTTCCCCGACTTGACCCCCCTCAAACAGCTCAACGAGCACGACGGTAATGGTCTTAATGTTCCTTGAAACAGACATCGTCGCCCCGGTCTCGGAGAGACTCCTCATAAACGTCATGATCACTCCCGCAATGATCGCTGGTTTAATCAGCGGGAAAGTTATCGTCTTAAAACTCTTATACGGCGTAGCCCCGAGCGTTCTCGCCGCTTCAACAAGTTCTTCATTCACACCCGTTAGCGCAGCACTCACAGGCCTTACCATGAACGGAAATGAAAAGCTTATGTGGGCGAGCACGAGGACTAGAAGATCGTTCACCTCAAAGTTACCCCAAAAAAGGGCGAGTGAAAGCCCCAGTGCACTGGTGGGTACGAGAAGAATCACGTCGTTTAACGTATCGAACACGTGCCCTAACCTGAATTTGTTCTTGGAGATGATGACTCCCATCGGTATTGCGAACACTAAATTCACGATTGTCGCAATCGCCGCCACGAAAAAGGATATCACGACACCCTTAAGTATCAGTCCGTTGTGGATTAATGCAGTGAACGCCGACGCATTCACGACACCAATATTCGCCAAGACTATGAACGCCGTAGGCAGTAAAATGAAGCCGGCAACGAAGAAAAACACTCCAGCATCCCGCACCCCGCTGAATCTCGCGCTCAAGAATTTCTCCGTTCCCGGATACACGTGAAACAACGGAACCCTCGTCTTAATCGAAGCGAACCGGGCAATCACAAGCAGCGCCGCCGCCGCCAAGATCAACACGATACTAACTGCTGCGGCATCTGAAACACTTCCCGCATTCTTGTATTCCACGACAATGACGGGAGCAGTCTTAACAACGCCCGCAACCATCATCGTCGCACCCGTCTCGCTCAAGCTTCTCGTAAACGCGAGAATGCAGCCGGATATGACGCTCTTTTTTACGAGCGGGAGTGAGATAGTCCGATACATGGTCAAAGCCGACGCCCCCAATGTCCTCGCAGCCTCCTCATGGATGCGGGAGACTTGTAGTAATCCGGCCTGTATGGAGCGTACGAGGTAGGGGAACGTGAAGACGACGTGCAGGAGGATTATCATCCAATAGCCTTTGGAAAACAGATGAACTGAGGGGCCGAACAAGCTGGCAGCCCACTCACCACCCCAAAACATGTAGACTGAAATGCCGAGAATCGACGTGGGAACGACAAGCGGCATGTCGACGAGCGTGTCGACGAGAAGCCTGTGCCTAAACTTTTTCCGGGCCAGAATCCACGAAAGCGGAAGCGCAAACAAAACGTCTAATGCAACCACAGTCAACGCAATCTTAAAAGAATTCACAACCGCCCCTAGAGAATCCGAAGATAAACTAAAATCCCCCCCAAAAATGTAGGAGAGAATATAAACTGGAGGGAAAAACACAATAAAAAGAAAAAACAAGATTACGAAACCATA
>AQSC01000032.1 GCA_000402775.1 Euryarchaeota archaeon SCGC AAA252-I15
GACCTAACGTCCTGGGGGAAACCTCCAGAAATTAAGATATGTGAATACAAGACGAAAAACACCCGCTTGCGGGCGGGCCCCAAAAAAAAGGCCGGCTTTCATCAATGCGGGCTAAAGCCCACAGTATTCAGCCGACAAGGGTAATAAACATCTCCCCTAATTATATTGAACCAGAGAGTCTGGGGGAAATTTCCGAATGCAATAAATTAAGACCACGCCAAATTAGAGAGTATTGTACTGATTTTGCCAGAGCCTACCAATACGTGATCAGAGAAAACAAGACCGACTGTAAAGTATTTGATATTCCAATAGACTCTCAAAGAACTCTGAATGCCTGTGAATATTGGGCTTCAAGAAAACCGTGATAATATTCTTGTGCCCCCCGCATACTCTGCGCTCCTTCCAGTCGCTTGCTTCGCTCCCCTTCGGGTCGCTCAGTCGGTTAACAGCGGCCATACGACTCACTTCCCTTCGGCTCGTATCGCCCAAATCCTTTCGCCTTCAGCTCAAGGACTTCGCATAGCCGCTTTTGTTGTTAGCAGGAATATTACTCGGCACGCCCCTACTTGCCTGTTATTAGAGTTGACCCAAGAAAATGGTTTTTAGTAGGAAAATACGGAGACTAGCATTTTAATTCAATAATGAATATCTTATTATGCGTTTGTTCTTTTACCTGATTATCGGTCTTCTGCTTTATACTATTGGGTGTGTCTCTCAATTTCCGCGAGAGGAGACAATAGAAACGGAAGATACCTCGGCCTGTGATTTGATTAAGGAGCAAGACCGGAAAGACCACTGTTACAGGAATATTGCCTTACGTTCTAATGACTCTTCTATATGTGATATAATCCAAACTCAAGTAGAGAAGGATATCTGCTATCGTTGGATTGGGGCTTGGACGGGGAATTTATCCATTTGCGACAAGATCGTGGGGGAAAATGATAAAAACCACTGCTACGGCGCAATCGGGAGGTTGTTGAATAACCTGTCATTCTGCGAAGGATTGAATGATCCCCTGCTAAAGGATTCATGTATTCTTGGTGTCGCATCTGTAAGAAATGACGTTTCATTGTGTGAAAGAATCAATAATTCAAAGTATAATCAATCGAAAAGGGATTCATGTTTCCGGAGCAATGCGGTATCAAAAAATGATCCCGCATTATGCGAGAATATAATCTTTATTGAGACAAGGGATACTTGCTTTAGGGACATAGGCAATGCATTAAATGACCCGTCCCTCTGCGCTCGCATTGAAACAAAGTATCAATACAACGACGATGACTGCTACAAACATATTGCAATTGAATTGAGTGATCCATCATTATGCAGTAAAATACGAAAACAGGGTTACATGGATCAATGTAACTTGGCTATTGCTAGGAAAATCAATGATTCAGTTTTGTGTGGGAAAATAGAGCACAACATAACTAAAAGCAGATGTTACATGGCTCTCGCTTATGCATTAGGCGAACCAGCATTATGCGGTTGGATAGAGGATTTGAGCAGTAGGGATAATTGTTATTTTGAGATTGCTGATTTATCATGTGAGCCCAAACTATGTGAAGAGGTTAGTAATACCTACGAAAAAAGCCAGTGCATTCTGAATACACGAGGTTGAAAGAGATGAGTGGAGAGAATGACAAACAAAAAAAGAGACGTGTACACCTCAGTATCCTACTAGGATTTATTTACAGCCTAGGGGTCATATTCGCCGGCCTCTTTCAATATTCCTTTGGATATCCAGTCTTGTGGATTGTAGTATTCGGCCCCTCCATCGTCACTTTTGGTTTATTTGCCTACATCCCCCTGGAAGAAGTCATTGGTTCAAGTTTGTATTTTTTGGTTGTAACAACATTTCAGATAATATTTTGGGTTTCACTTCCAGTCCTATTACACAAAAAGAAGATAACTGTTAGAACCCTAGCCACTATTTTCATCCTCTTGTGGGTAATTAGTTACTTCACAATCATCGAACCTGAATCAAAAAAATTTCACGGGTATGTAAGGTCTGAAGGCTTTGAAAAAATCAAGCCCATACATGTTTTGATGACTTTAACATCCGATGGCAACTTCACAGGAAGTTTTGACAACGTGGCAGTGGGGGAAATAATGGTTAACAAAAGTGGATTAAGGATATTCGACGGAGTTGAATGCGAGACTTATACTGTAGATAAAGATGTTGTAGAACCAGGCGACATGTTCAAAATCAGTGCAAGCGGATGCAGGAAAGGTGTGATAGGCGAAGCATACAAACTACACATCACAATACCATATACTCGGACAATAAAAAACAAAACCACAACATCTGTGGAGCAAGGATACATCAAGGGCCCAATTGGCTGATTAAACAAACAATTGAAATTCAATTGTATTTTACTAGAATGAGGTAAAAAAAGTGGATAAGGAAAATAAGGTACGCAATAGTCTATTAGGGTTTTTTTATGGCTTTTGCGCATTTTTTATATAGTTGGGTTTTTTTGGACATTCATATTTATTGTATGTGTTTTTTGGCCCTGCTCTTTTGACGTTTCATCTATTAGTTAACATAATTCCTTCCACACTGTTAACGTTTTGGGTCGGGGTATCCATTTTGTTATTAAATTCGATTATCTGGATTGCACCCCTCTACCTGTTGTCTAAGAGAAAAATCAGCGGCAAAACATTTGCTGTGTTCTTTATCCTCCTCTGGATGGTGAGCTACTCTATGATTATACAACCAAATCAAAGATTTTTCGCGGAAGTACGAGGACTAATGGATTTGTGAGGATTAAACCCGGACTTGCTGAGACAGTTATGACATCTGAGGGCGACTTCACAACAGTTTTTATCAACGGAGCAGGCGTGGATTTAATAGTTAATGGTAGTGAGTTAAGGATGTTTAACGGTGTTGAATGCAAGTCTTATAGTGTAGATGATGTTGCTATTGCACCTCATGATGAGTTCGAAATCAGGGCAAGTGGGTGTGGGAAGGGCGTGCCGGGAGACGTGTACAAGCTTCAGATCACAATACCCTACACATTGACTATGGGAGATGCAACTGCCACCTACACCGAGAAAGGATATATTATTGGTGTTTTTGAGTAAAAAATGGGGGCGTGCCTGCGTCATACTGACCCCCTGTCGGAGGTCGTCCCTTCGGGATTCTGCTAACAGCGACTAAACGGCTCCGCTATCGCTCCGTCCAATTTTTTCTTCCGGCTTCCGCCTCCAAAAAAACTTCGTTCACCCGCTTTTGTTAGTTGCAATTCCCTCGGGCGCCTTAGGGTTTGCTTTCACTTGCGAAGACGCTTGAAGAAGGTCTATTCTTTTTTTTGAAAGGTTTTCGTTAGTCAAGTGGAAAGTAGATGATTCGTACGAGGAGGTAAGTGAAGTACAGTCCTATCAGGTAGACGCCACCTATTTTCCCCAGCACCCCTTTTGTTTTTATCAGGTAGGCGAGAAGTAAGGCAGCAGTAATGGTTTCCATGGGTAGGTCCCAGTAAACTAACGGCTTAGGCACCCAGTAGGTGGATATCAAGGCACCCCCGCCAATGGCTACTAGGGGATTGGTTATGTTACTCCCTATTAGTGTTCCCAGGGATATTCCGGTTGCCCTCTCCCGTATCCCGAACAAGGCGGTGAATAGTTCAGGCGACGCCGAAGCAACGCCCAAGCTGACTACCCCAATAAGGGAGCCACCCAATCCAGTTAGAGTAGTAATCTCTTGCACAGCCGAAAGCAGGAAGTTCGCGCTCACAAAGATCAAGGCAATGCAAGCCAGTGATAAGGCGATATCTTTCCTGATGTGTTCGCTTCGGTCCACTCTCCCGTATCTCCTGATGGTGTGACGTTCTTCCCTCTTGTAGAGGAATGCCATGTAGGCGATGAACGTCCCGAATAGGATTAAACCATCTATTCTAGAGTATACTCCATCCCACCCTAGGATAATGCACATGAGGGTGGTGCCTATCATAGGCAGGTAAGCAGTCTTAAGGAAATCCTTTTCAAACTTTAAGCCGCCCATGAGTAACACAACCAAGCCCAAAACGAAAGTCTGCTGGATGACGTCGGAGCCGATGTTAGCACCCAACACCGTCGCCGAAGCAACTTCATAGTTCAGTTTGCCTGAGAGGATGCCCAAGGAAGCGGCTAGGTGAGAGGATATCTCTGGTATGCTAGTGGACACAGAAAACACCACTAATCCACCAAAAGTATCCGAGTAACCGTAATGGTCGAGTATGCGATGCATCCTCCTGACGGCTATCTGGGCGCATGTCATCAAAACCAACAGTGACGCGAGAGCCAGCAGAATATTGGCTGTCAAACCCTCCAGAATCATATTTAACTATACCGACTATGCCAATTAAATATACCGACTGAGCCATAATTACAAGAAAACTGCAGCAACAACAAAAGTTCATGGCGCCCTCGAAAACTCTACGCCTTCGGCGTAGCACTCACTATCGTTCGGGACAGATAACAAGCGGCTAAACGAGAAAATCCTGTGGATTTCCCCCAAATTCGGCTCCTTCGTCACCGAAATTCGTTCACCCGCTTTTGTTTAGCCGTAATTTGCGGGGCGAAAATAGTATTTTTGTCTGTAATAGTTTATAATTTAGTATGGGAATCAAAACTAGGGGGCAGAGGTTAAAACATTTTGATGAGAGGGCAGAGGAATTTAAAAAAGTCCTTGACATTGGACTTGAGGATATGCCAGCTGATGGAGGTTACAGGAGAGTAATACACGATGGGAGGAGAATGAAGGTTGGGACAGGTAAGCATAAACGATTGATTGAAAAACACCACCCACCTGAAACACGATTAGCTGCAGTTGCCACAGACAGTTTAATGACTTTATTTTTTCGGAAGGGTAATCCAGAGCATTACTTAATTGGGGATATTAGAAGTACGAAAATCGGTGATATACAAGAATACGTCAACTGTCCCTCGCTTAAATTACTTATGGGTTATCTCTGGGCTAAAAAACATGTTGAAGGATTAAATGGGAGGGAAACGATTAGAAGATTGCAGTCCCTTAGGACAGGCCTCTCAACAAAAGACAACTTACCACAAACACAAGAAGAATGGCAGCTATGTAAACAATTTTCAAAAAAATATCCAAGCATAACTTATGAAAAACTCGATTCAGTAGTTGAAGAAATGCAGCCACACCTAGAAGAAATAAGGTTTGACTTCAAGCCAACAAGTTTCATAATACTAGGCCAAAAGGATACGCAAATCAGAATAGGAATAGTCGACTCCTAATAAAAAAAAATCGCCCCGCAACTCAACGTCGGGCTGATAGCCCTCCCCAGCCTTACAGGGAATATAACAGCATCTAAACGGGAATTTCTTCGAATTCCCCCAAATCCTCGCCTTCAGCGGGACTGTGTTTACCCACCGTAGTTATATGACATGCCAAATGATTTATTAATCTTTAATGTAATTATTAATGAGGGACACTAGGTTATTTTATGGGAAAAGAAAAAACAGTTTGGTATGTTAATTATGCCGTTGAAACAAGTCGAACGAAGCAGGGAATAGATGTTGTTGATGCTGTTGTAAAAGGTAGAGATGTTAGGCAACCCGGTACTACGTTTCTTGATGTCCAATTAATGAATCTACCCGAGGAAATAGCACGCGAAAAAGCAAGGTTATATGAAGAAATCCAGGCTCCCTTACCTTTAGATCCCGCGGAAAGGGATGTATTAAGGGGAAAAAAGGATGAGTATGGTGGAATCAGAAGTGAGGAAACAGTAACACTCCACGCCCCCCCAACATCGGGATTAGAGATAGGGCAAATTTATGAAAAGATCCCAAGTGGACCAGGAATATCAATAATTCCTGAAAAAGAAAAATAACCGTATATATTATCAGCGGGCACGCCCCCTTCCAATCTGGCTCAGCCTTCGGCTTCATCTCGCATGACAGCGGCTAAACGACCCACTCCGTTCGTCCAATTTTTTCTTCCGGCTTCCGCCTCCAAAAAAACTTCGTTCACCCGCTTTTGTTAATCTAATGCTAAAGAAAAGGCCAATACCCCACTTAGTTAGCATGCGCGAATACCCCACCCAGCCACCTTATATGGAATAATAAGGAGAAAAATAACGGGAGATTTTACGGCTAGAAAAAAAAGCGTTGTGTTTTTCCTATCTTATATTACCCCTAGGGGTTTTGTTGGTCCCGATGGGATTTGAACCCATGACTTCTCGATATCGGAAGCGAGGCTTTAACAAGCCTCCTTCAACCCCACCCTTTTTCTTTGGGGGTGAAGCACGGCGAAATCTTTAATGGACTTCGCGTGCGCGAAAACTGTGCGTTTTCGTCGCACCTTTCTTTTATGGGAAAAGAAAGGGGCTCTATCAGTCGAGCGCTCTAACCAACCTGAGCCACGGGACCTTCGTGAAGTAATAATTATGCGGCATACTTTTAAATATTGTAAAATTATTTGTTTTGTTCAGAGTCTCCGAGCAAGGCGAGTGAAGATGGTTCGCGCATGTGAACTGGGCGTGACAGTTCCGCTCTAACCAACTTGAGCCACGGAATCTTCGTATTTTTGTGAGTATTGTTTGCGTAAAGTATTTTAAAGGATATTACTCTACTTTTCTTTCTCGCTTAAGGTACCTTTCGTGCCGAATCTAGTTGTTGTTGAAGTCCTCGTAGTTTGGATTGATGTCTTAGTTCAGCTAGTTTCTCTCTGTGTTTTTTCTCTGCACCCGCCATATTTTGCACGGTCTCGCTTATGGCCCCAGATTTTAGCAATTCTATGTGTTCTGCTTGATCGAGTGTTCGTGTGCCAGTGACTTTGATTACTTCGGGTAGGTAGCCTCCGGCTGATAAGCGTCCGGTGGATTCGAAGTTGATGGCGTCGAATTGAAGGCCTCTTTCAGGGTCGTGTCTGGCGACAAGGTATTCTCTGGAGCCGTCGTTTTTGTTTGCATTCATTATGATGCTTCCAGTGTCACTTACTTCTACAGGTATTGCCTTAAACCTGGCTTCCCCCTCACCTAAACTTCCCGTCTTAAGCGTCGCAACCGGAAGTCCCCTCCCTAAAAAAGGGTTTTGGAGATAGTTAGACGCGTCATCATCGGGAAACGATATCGTATCGCATGTTTGAAACATTTCGGGCATAAAATCTTCGATAATCCCGTAAAAGGCAACCTCGTGGGCGGCGATTAAGGCAGGTGATTGTTTTCCGGAAAGGTGTTTAGTAGCCATGAACAGATATTAGGTTTTTAAGATAAAAAATTGACTGGAGACGTGGTTTAATCTTTTTTCCCGGACCTTGAGAGGAGTATCATTGGGCCTGTTATCATCAGGAGGGCGCCGAATGGTCCGTAGCATATTAAATCGAGTATGTCGAATTTTTTACTTCCAGAATTCTCCATAGGGTAGAGGTTTTCGATCTTGATTGTGGTAGTTGCAACCGGTCCTCCTCTGCCTTCTCTTTTTCCACGCACGCGCTGTCCTTGCATATGAGGCCGCCAGTGCACCCGCAGCCCCTGCAACAAGTGTCTGACGTCTCCCCCTTGTCTTTAATGCACTTTCTATTGACGCAGTCCTCCCTCTTGTCGCAGTCTTTCGCAGCCCGCACAGTGCATCAGTCACCCTCCCCGAAACAGCTCTTGCAGGTTGCACTAACGCAATCTTGCATGTCGGTTCTGGGGCATCTGACTGCGACGCACGCTTTAAGGGCGGCGGCGCAAGTCCCTACAGCAGGACACGTGCCGAGCTTGTTCATTGCAGCCATCGCAGGGTATGTGATGGTCATGCACACTATGCCCTTGTTTTCATGGCCTTTCTGGCAGGATTCGTCTATCATGCCGTTCGCGTCGAACGTGCATTGGGAACAGTAGTTTGTGAATGCTTGAGTCCCGCACATTACAAGGGATGTTGCGTGACCGCATAGGATAATCAGGAAAAAAGACGTGAAGGGGATTTTTCGCTTATTTCGCTTAAACCACCCCTAATTTCATGTAATTCATTCATTTTTAATTAATAAACTACTATGATTTTGAAGGAGGGGTGATTTTTTATGGAAGAAAAGAGATTTGGAGTAGACGACTATTTAACTGCTCTAGAGACTATCAAGAAGTACTTGTCTGAGCCGGTAAACATTGTTGAGTTGGAGGAAGCTGAAGCAGCACTCAAAGTGTATGAAGAGCATTCCAGGCAGAATTTAAAATACTTTGACGAGCGGCTTGAAGGGTACAAGTCGGTGAGGATGAGTCAGTAGTGTTATCAAATTCAGGTTTCACTAGATTGTTAATAATTTGGGATTTAACCTTGAGGGTAAGCCTTTACTTGGCCGAATCCGCGCTTTTATAATTAATCATTTTAAAATAAGTTCACATGAGAGTTAATTCCGTGATTGTTTTAAGTCTTTTGTTTACGGTTGTTTTTTTAATGGGCTGTGTAGGTTCTCCGCAAAAGGATGCGAAGAAGTCGGCTTTGGTTTGTAACGACCCCTACATCAGGGTTGGCAGTGGCTGCTGCCTCGACGAAAACCAAAACTCTGTTTGCGATGAAGATGAGGAGGCTGAAACAACAAGCAAGCCTTCTGAAACCAAGATCAATCAGGCTACGACGACAATCAAGGCGCAAGCAACAACAGTACCAACAACCACTTCCCCTGGAGCGGCATCATCAAGCACTTTAAAATACGCTTGCGAGAAAAACGAGGACTGTCCGGAACCGACATACGGCTCAAAGCGTTGCAGTGGAAAAAACGTGGTTCAGGATAAGACAACTTTTAAGTGCTCCAAGCCTGCGACCTTGGACGCGAAATGCATTGGAAGCATCAAAACCGAGACCGTTGAAGGATGCTCGGAGCGGTGTGTCGGAGGGGCTTGCGTTACCGAAGGAGGCGATGCCACTACGTCCCTGAATAATTGTGCCTGGAACAACCAGGAATGCCTGGACTACTGCAGCGAAAATTGCGCTGGCAAGGGCATGGAAGTGCGTGACTGCACATACGATGAAGACGAGTGCAAGTGCTCGGTCTCCTGCGGAATGACGCAGACTACGACCATTCCATCCACGACAATTGCTGGAGTTACCACAGTCCCAGGAACTACGACAACAATAACTTACACGACAAGCTGTGAAGGACTCCTTTCCGACTCAAGCAACTGTGACGGAGACTGCGACCCGGCCTGCGAGACGTGCGAACCCTACATGGGGACACCATGTTATATGTGTAAGACAGATTGCTCAAAACTGGGTTCCGGATGGAGTAGTAGTGTAGAATGCAATCTGAATCATGGAGTCCTTGAAACCAATCAAAATTGCGGCTGCTACAACTGCGAGGAAGAGTGTCCTCTAGATACGGGAGGCGTGGATTACTATCGCCTTCAGGGTTGCGAGGGCGACTGTTATTCAGACCTTTGCAGGAAGGTTAAGACGCGCGAGCCTCAAAGCCAGTACGCCGAGTGCTACAAGTGTTATGAGCCGGAGTGTGGAAACGGCCTCATCGAATATCCGGATGAGGAGTGTGAGGTTGACGCTGACTGTTTAGATTACGCTTACTGCGACTTCGACTGCCTGTGCCAGCCAGACTGCATAGACTACTGCGACGACCAGGGGGTAGACGGCTACCAGTGGATTAATGACGGGGCGGCGGGAAGCCCTGCTATTGGTTCGACCAACCAGTGTTCGGATTGGGCGAGTCAGAAGCTTGCGCAGATTAGCCAGCAGTGTCATACGAGCTGTGTGGCTTCGGCTTCATACTCTTACGACGGATCGTATGCCTGCTGTTGCGTGGACTGGAATAGTCTGCCTTGCGCGAATTGTCCGGGACAAAACCCGGCCTGCCCGACTCAAGACGCCTGCATGGCAACGCTTTAAGGATTAAAGGATGGTCTTAGGTTTAAAATCAGGAGGGGACATGCCCAAGACCGTCTTTGTTTTCATCGTAGTCTTGTTTTTCGGGGTAACTTATCTTTTAGTGGAATATCTTTTTCAAGGTTTCTATGTCGAGGTTACTTCCGCCATGCTCTTCTCATGGTTTTTCCTGCTCATCTTACACGGAGTTCCTGAAGAAAAAAAGACATTACAGAAGATTGCCAACCCTTTCATTTTAGTTTTCACGTTGTCTTCGGGTGCAACTCTTCTTGCAGTGATTATTGTCGGAGGGTATGAACTCGCAGTTTTTTTCGTGCACGTACTGGGCAGGTATTTCGAAGTTATTGAAATGATAATCGAGGAGATTAAATACTTGAACTTATTTTAACTTTCCTTCATCATCTATTACATGCCAATTAAACGTTTTCTATTCTGGGTTGGAAAGATTTTTGGGGGTAAGAAAAAATTCCGGCTCGCAATATATGGCCTTCCCAACGCAGGGAAGACGTCTCTTGCAAACAGGATAAGCATGCAGTGGACTGGGAGGAGAATTGGGACGGTGTCTCAGATCCCTCACGAGACGAGGATTTTAAACCAGGTGAAGGAGGTTACAATAAAAGTCGAAGGTAAGGAGTTCACAATAGATTTAATCGACGTTCCCGGAATATCCCATAAAAACGATCTTTTCGACAGGCACTACAAGATGTTTCTTTCCAAGATGTCTAAGAAAAAGGCGAAGCAGCGGGTTAAGGATGCAATACTCGGAGTCAAGAAGGCGGTAGTACTTCTGGATTACATTGACACCGCCCTACTAGTCATGGATTCGAGCGAAGACCCCTATGACCCCACGAATTTCCTGATTTTAGGCGCACTCAAAGCCAAAAAAGTTCCGGTCATAATCGTTGCAAACAAGATTGACCTTCCAATGGCAAATCCCGCAAGCATTCGGGAGACCTACGACGACTACCCAGTCGTTGAATTGTCGGCGAAAAAAGATAAAAACATCGACTTACTATACAAAGCGTTAGCCGCCCACCACAAGTAATTCTCTAGAGGTTTAGCATTCCGCCCAACGTCTTTTGAAGGATCCATCCTGCAAGAAGGAACAGTCCGATTGAGAGAACGAGCATTACGGGAAAGTATTTCAACCCTTGCTTTTCCTCCCCAGTCATTATCAATCCTGCGACTATCGAGCCGAAGAAGGTTGAGGCTAAAAGCGAGATAATCGAGTATTTTTGAATGAATGGGGCCTTGATTTTCACGTCCATGATCGCGATGGGCATGGCCCTTGAAAACTCCCCCATGTTGGAAGGCATGTTCTTGGAAATCATCTCCATATTCTGAGTCAATAATGTGACGAGGAATGAGGATAATGCAAACAATGCGGGGGCGCCCAAGCCTATCGCAATCAGGATGAAGAAGACGTACATTAAAACAGACGCTGAAATCTCTTTCTGGATTATCTGCTGGTCGCGAAGATCCGAAGCTGTTTGATCAAGAAGGTCTGCAAGCTTTCCACCGGACTTTAAGCTTTGAACGATTAGATCCACTGTCCGCTCAAGGTTTGTTGATTTTATCCTGTCGGTCATCTTGCCCAAGGCTTCGGCCAGGCTTCTTCCGGCCATGGTCTCCTTCCCTATCCGCCTGATCTCGTATTCCAGGGGACCGAACTCGGGGCGAGCCGCCATAAGAAGCGCCTTATCGGTCGTAAGGCCCGCCCGGATGTTTGAGCTCATAAGCTGCAGTGCGTCTGGAAGGACTTCTTCGACGAATTTTCCCTTCGAATCGGCAGAAAGGCTCACCCATAGGAAGAGGATTAATTGGAAGACAATAAACACTCCGAGAAATAGCACGTAGCTTGGAATCTGAAGCACATTTTCCAATACAAAGGCTGCAATAAAGGCTATTCCCGTGCCGAATATTAATGCAAACCCCAAGAATTCTTCGGCATTAATCTGAAGGTTTGAGTAAGAAAGCTTCTCCTTGATTTTCCGTCTAAAACCCTTCGGCAATAGCTGTCCAATAGGCTTGTAAGGGTCCATCATCTTCCAATGAGATTAGGCCTCTTCGATTTTATAAGTCCAATAAAGATTACTTGCATGAAAACGATTGCAATTAAAAGAATCCAGAAGGTCTGTTCGGTCCCGATAGCTTCCATGCCGGGGAAAGACGCAAGAATGATTAGCATCGTAACTCCCATGGAAGGCATGATAACCGCAATCATCATGTACATCATAGCCAGGGGATTTAAAATAGACTTGTATCTTCGAATCTCGACGAGCTGTTCCTTAGCAAGGCTTTTTATGACCTCAGACAAGTTGGAACCCACGTCACTTCCGGATTTCATGCTGTTTACAATCTGCCAGAGAGACCTCCTAAAATAGGGGGAAGGATTTCTGACGGCGACTTCCTCAAGTGATTGGACCATGTCGGAGCCCGCATTCACTTTTTCGACGACGAGCTTGAATTCCTCAGAGATTGGCCCGTAATCACCCTGGGCTATCGAAACTAGAGTGTTGAATACGGGTATTCCAGAGCGGATTTGTATGAGAATGCTCCTAAGCGCGAAAAGAAGGTTTCTTTCAACGTATTTTACCCGGTGGCTTACGATCGATTTAGGATACATCATAAAATACATGAACATTACCCCGCCAATCAAGCATCCGAGAAGCAGACTTAATACGGGATTTGAATTACCCCCTAAAGTCAAGATTACGTGAATGATTACGGCCGGGATGATCGAAGTTATAAGAGTCGTCACGAAACACACAGACATAAAACCCCTAGCGCTCACACCATACTCTTCAGCAACGCCAGACTGCTTTAAGACGAGCCCAGTATAAGGGAATGCCTTGCTCATAATATTTCCAACGCCAGTGAAGTATTTAGCCACACTTCGGATTCTGGAGTTTCCAAGAAAAGGCATGTGGATTGTTGAAGGCATGTTAAATACTTACTAAAAATGGATTTAATAAGTGCTCAGTAAAAACCCCACAACCGCTTTTTGTCGACTGGTTTCTGATCCCCCCATTCAAGGACTGTGAGCCCGCGAAGAATCACGTTTGGATCCGTTCTGCTCTCAGCCCGATTCACAATCTTTAAGGGATTGTTAGAAACAGTCTTTACAACAACATTCGCAGGGATTCCCAAGGCAACCCCAACCGCCATGAGGTCCTTCGGAGACCTAATTCCATACTTCTCTTTAGCACCAGAAGCCAATACCACATCAACCTTAGCCTTACCAGCAAGACGGACCAATCTTTTAAAACAATTCAAAGTGTTGGCACGAAAAAAGCCGGTCGACTCAAGGAGCAGTGAAACAGGGATTATTATGGCGATACCACGCTCACCCATATTCTTAAGGGACACGAAGTCTAGCACCGGCTTTCTAAGGGGGCGATAATTTTTCACGAAATCCGCAGACACGATGAAAGCGTCAACCTCCCAACACTCCGAAGCCTTCCTGTTAGAGACATCATCGGCTAATTCGAAATAAACCAGGTCGTTCGCACTCAATGCGTTTCTGGCATTGTTCTGAACAGGATCAGAGACAACCTTAGAACACAAAAGCTGGAAATCCTTGGGAGCATTAAGTTCATTCCCACCCACACAAGCCCCGGAGAAGCCGAGTCCAGCAAGCTCGTCAACTAATGATTCGCCCACAAGCAAGTCGAAAAATAATTTATCTGTTGCCATAAAGCCACGCTTTCTTAAACTTCTCCTTCTTCCGCTTCTCCTTCTTCACCTGCTTCTTATCCAAAGACTCTTTGCGACAGTTCTCGCAGACGCCAACTTTATCGGACTCCTTAACGCACCGTAAAAAACCACCCATCTTCATCCCGCAAACACTACACTTATTCGCCATCATCCACCTCCAGAAGTTCATTCACCCTCTCGATAACATGTGCTTGAGCGTATTTATCTAAGATGGGTGTTTCATCGAGGATTCTTTGAGCGAAAGGTAAAACCTGCGCGCTCAAATCCCCCCAACTGCAGGCTACGTCACCCCCCATTTGTGCAACCTCAGTTTCAGGGAGTGATGTTGCATGATAGCGGAATTCAAGTGAACCATCATCTGCGTGTACGAGCTGAAGTATTCTTGTTCCCATAAGGTTTTTATCGTCCGCGCGGGCCAACTTTTCGGCGAGGCTTCCGATCCCGGAAACAGCATTCTCTAAAGGCTTATCCCCATCATTGGCGCGTTCAAGCACTTCGACGGCAGGCACGAGAATTTTACTGCTCACACACTCCCACCGGTGAACTTCAGGATGTGGGACTTCACCAGACTCTTCTTTCGAATCATAAAACATTAGGGAAAACTCTCCGTCAGGCTGGCTTACCAGGCACAATACTCCTTCTCCTGCAAAAAGCCTCTGACTGTTTCCCCCCTTTTTAACTACCTTCATTTTAAGACTCCAAAAACTCTTTCAATACTTTCACGGCAATCTCTTTTTTCGCAGGGTATGCCGCGACCTTGACCTTGAAGTGTACTACATTCAATTCGCCTATTTTCAATCGTCCGTCAATAAAATCCGCTTTCGAAAACCGCAGAAAAAAGTTACATTTATCGTCAACCCTGTGAGGTAACTCCCGGACAACCTTAGACTTCTCGGAATCAGTTAGGGATGAGAATGCTTTCATTAAAAAATCCTTGCAAACTTTAGGTTGAGTTATTTTGGCGGTGACCGATTTCAGGGGTTGGGTGAATACCCCCCCCTCTGTTTCAGGCTCAAGGTCTTCCACCAAAACCTCTGTTTTCGCCGGAAGGAATCTTTCAAACGCCTCCGCAACCTTTTCGGCCTCGCCTTCAAGTGCGAACGCCCGAACCCTCAAGTTTAGGATTTCCACGGTCACCTGACTTTAATCCCAGCTGTTGCATCCTTTTCAGGGGATAAAATAATCGGCTTGCCCTCAACGTCGGCTGCGAGAAGCATTCCCTTAGACTCGACTCCCCTGATTTTCACAGGCTTCAAGTTCGCAACCACAATAATCTTTTTCCCGACAAGCTCATCCCTGCCGTAAGACTCCTTAATCCCCGCGACAAGCGTTCGCACGCCCAAGGGCCCCAAGTCCACTTCAAGGACGTACAGTTTGTCGGCGTTAGGGTGATCACCCACTTTCTTGATCTCCCCCACCCTCAAATCAGTTTTCTCAAATTCAGAGTAATCTATTTCAGGCAATTCAACCACCTCCAATTTTTTTTCACCGAGTTTGAGGAATTTCCCCTTAAACTCCGCAATATCCTCATCAACGATCTTATCGTACAACGTCTCCACCCTGCCGATTTCGTGACCGGATTTTACGGCAAGCTCGCCAGCCGACTCCCATCCAAAATCCGAGACCGAACCATCAAGCTTTAAAATCTTCCAGATTTTTTCAGAAGATTGTGGGAGGAACGGGTGCGAGAGAATTGCAAGACTCCGGACCAGGTTCGCACACAGATAAAGCGCCGTATCTGGGTTATTCTTCCAAGGCTCCTTCTTCTGAAAGTACTGGTTGCCCTTCTGCGCGACGGTGAGAAGCGTTGCGAGCGCGTTTTTGAACTTAAACCTCTCAATCTCGCCCCCCACCAGTTTCGGAGCGCCACTAATTTCCTCGATGAGTTTCAAGTCATCTTCATCGAGCTTGCCCGAAGGTTTGGGTATTATACTACCCTTCTTTTGGATGAATGTGAGCGTCCTGTTTATGAAGTTGCCGAGGTTTGCGATGAGCTCGTTGTTGACCTTCTGCTGGAATTCGTCGAGGTGGAAGTCGCTGTCGCTCGTTTCGGGGGCGATTGAAATCAGGTAGTATCTTACGGCGTCGGGATTGAACTTACGGGTTATGTCGTGGAGCCAGATAACCCAGCCCCGGCTCGTCGAAACCTTCCTACCCTCAAGGTTTAAAAATTCGTTTGAGGCAATCCGCCAAGGTAGGGTATAGCTTCCCTCCGCAATTAACGTCGCAGGCCAGATTATGGTGTGGAAGGGGATGTTGTCTTTGCCGATGAAGTGGATGATTTTCGTGGGTTGCGTCCAATACTTTTTCCAGGCGTCTCCCTTACCGTTTTTCTCAGCCCATTCTTTTGTAGAGCTTATGTATCCGATTGGCGCGTCAAACCAGACGTATAAAACTTTCCCTTCCGCCTCGGGAAGCGGTACGGGAATGCCCCAAGCCAAGTCTCGTGTGATAGCCCTGTCTTCAAGGCCCTCCTTAATCCAGCCTAAAGCGAAGTTTCTGGCGTTGTCTGGCCAGTGAGAGCAGTCTTTCTCGATCCACTCTTTTAAGGGTTGAGCAAATTCACTGAGCTTGAAAAACCAGTGGGTCGTCTCTTTTTGTTTGGGAGTTCCCCCGCAGATAGCGCAGTACGCATCATTAAGTTCGTGGGGTTCAAGCTGTTTCCCGCACGCCTCGCACTGGTCACCTCGCTGGTCTTCCGCCCCGCAGGACGGGCAAGTCCCTCGGACGTAGCGGTCTGGCAAAAACTTGTCGCAGGAGGGGCAGAAGGGGCGTTCAACCGTCTTTTTGAATATGTGTCCTTTATCGTTTATGGCCGTGAAGAAGTGCTGACTTAATTCGTGATGGATTTTGCGGGAGGTCCCTGAAAAATTGTCGAATTCAACGCCAATGCTCTCGAAAGCGGCAAGCTGTATGTCGTGGTATTTGTCTACCACATCATTGGGGGAAACCCCCTCCGCGTCGGCCGTCACCGTAATCGGCGTCCCGTGCTCATCGGTCCCGCAGATATAGAGCACATCAATGCCGTTTGCGCGCAAGTAGCGGACGTAAATGTCTGCCGGAATGTACGCGCCAATGGCATGCCCTACGTGTACGGGGCCGTTAGCATACGGAAGAGCCGCAGTAACAAGCACCCTATCCTTCAAAGTCATAGAGAAGAAAATATGGGAAGCAAAGGAAATTAAATGTAAAATCACCTGTCCAGAATCACCATGGCCTGTAGCGCGTCCCGTTTCGGCGAAAGCGTGTATTGATGGGGTTTACCAGTCGGGTCGAGCAGGTCGCGGTCGAAGACTAGAAAGACGTTGTGTTCCCCGCATCCCGGACAGGATTTCTCGAATTCTTCGGGTGGAAGTGCGGTGAAACAACCCCCCACAGTAGGGTGGATTGTCGGCACCCTGAAAACACAGAGGTGAACGAGAATTTCTTCACTGGCGAGACCTTCAAAAACATAGACGGCATCAGGCATCTCTTTTGCCGTAGCGTCTACATGCAGGATTTTTTCCGCGGGAACGTCAATTCCCCCGTCACCCCGACCCCCTCTTTCCAATGCGTTCTTTTTACGGGTCATGAATGAGTAGAATATTTCTTTTCCCTTTTAAAAAAGCTTTCGGTTTTTCAGTGATTTAAGTTTAAGCTGGCCTTAACCGGCTTTCCTTTCGCGTCCTTTCTCACTCGAAAACAAGAGGGTTTTCCAGCTTCCTCTAATTCCTCCGCATTCCAGACAAAAACATGATCGAGGTCTTGCCTTCCAGCGTATTCACGCCACATTTGTTTTCGCGTTAGTGCAGTGAATCCTGTGGATGCGTACGATTTAAGATTTAGATGCTGCTCCCCCACAGCCTGAACAGTGAATAAAAGGTTATCATGGAACGTTTCGATTTCCGCATCCTCAAGAGTGTTTACAACTCGGGTTGCATCATCCATACCCCCCAGACTAGCATCCACAGTAAATCTTAGTTCAGGCAATAAATCGATTTCCCGCAACCTTCGTCTCCTACCCCCCTTCTCCATGGAAAACCCTTAAAGTAAGGCATCAAGTTTTTCCTTGATCCTGCCTTCAGGGACTGCTCCGATAATGGTTTCAGCGGCCTGCCCCCCCTTAAAGACTATGAGCGTTGGAATGCTCATGACGTTGAATTTTCCGGCGGCCTCCTTGTTGTCGTCGATGTTTAATTTCGCGAAGGCGATTTTTCCAGAGTATTCTTGCGCGAGTTTTTTTACGGTTGGTGCGAGCATCATGCAGGGCCCGCACCAGGGCGCCCAAAAGTCGACTAACGCCAAGTCGTTTTCTTTTACGAACCCGTCGAATGATTCGTCTGAAAGTTCAGTTACTTCACTCATTTTCCACTACCCCCCTTATTTTCGTAAATGCGGTCGCAAGCTCCCCTGCGCTCGCACTGCCGTATGAGATTCTCAGGCATCCTCGGCCCACTTTCCCGAACGCGCTTCCAGGGATCGTGCCCACGCCATTCTCGACGAGCTTTTCAGCGAGAGCGGTGTCGTCTACGTCTCCGAAATTCGGGAACAGGTAGAATGCGCCGCCCGGCTTTTTGCAGACTACTCCTTCAATGCCTTCGACGGCCTTCATGCAGACATCCCGCCTGTTCTTAAAGTCTGAGACCATTTCCTCGGATTTATTCCTCGCCTCCTCGGTAAAGCATGCGAGCGCGCCCCACTGGGCGAATGTTGTGGCGTTGGAAAGAGAATGCTGTTGGAGCCTGTTCATGGCATCGATGACGGATTGGTCTGGGCACGCGCCGTAGCCGAGCCTCCAGCCGGTCATGCTAAAGCTCTTGCTAAACGCGTTTACAGTAATCGTTTTTTCATAGACTTCGCCGGGACTCCACGGTTCCCCGTCATATGCAAAGTACTCGTAGACTTCATCGGAAATAATCCACATGCCCTTCCGCTCGCAAATGTCCACAATCTTTTCCTGAACGTCCCTAGGCCAGAAAGCTCCGGTCGGATTGCAAGGTGAATTGATTAAAGTGACTTTCGCCTTCGAGTTTTCAAGAGCGTTCAAGTAGTCTTCGTCGGCTACGAACCCTTCCGCTGGTTTGAGCGCCAGCCAGTCGACTTTCCCACCCGCAAGAGTTACCATGGGCTCGTAAGACACCCACGCGGGGTCGGGGAGGGCTACGACGTCGCCGCCGTCTACGAGCGTCTGAAAGAGTAGGTACAAAATGTTTTTCGCCCCCCCGGAAACGAGCACTTTGTCGGCGTCGATTCCCCCGATCTTGTTTTCAGTGGAAAGTTTTCCCGCGATCTTTTCGCGAAGCTCTGGTATGCCTTTGCTGGGTGCGTAGTGGACTTTACCCTCGTCCAATGCTTTTTTAGCAGCCTCCTTGATGATTTCTGGAGTATCATAGTTTGGGCGGCCTATAGAAAGGTTTATAACCCCTGGCTTCTTGCTTAAAGCAGACCACTTGAACGTCGCAGACGGCGGAACACCCTGAACTCGAGAACTTAAAGTCATTGTGTTTTAGAAAAATGATTCAAAAAATAAAAATAAATATCCGCGGCCTGAAGGCCGCGGTATTTTATGTTAGTTAGGCGTATTGGATTATTCGGGTTTGTCTTGAATCCAAATCCTCTATTTCGCGGCT
>AQSC01000033.1 GCA_000402775.1 Euryarchaeota archaeon SCGC AAA252-I15
GCTCGCGGGCGAAAGCGTCAAGTCCCCCGTCTCCGTCGTTATGGTCCCGTCCGCGGCTGCGTAGAGTGCGAACGCGACTATAAACATCCCAATCCAAATTTTCTTGTCTTCCATATTTATTTCACCTCATTTTTTTGTGTACTATCGTTGTTGCAGCAAGTGTTACGAACAATGCTGCGAGCGTGTTTCCCCTGCCTCCCGGCCTTGATGGATTCGAGACTGCGTTTCCAGTCAGAATGGATAATCCTTCTTCAGACCCTCCTTCAAGTGTTGTTGTTTCCTCCGCTGCCTTGAAGTTAAGGCTCGTTGAAGTCCACGCCACCTTAAACTGTTCGACTGTGGTGGTGGAAGTCGACGTTAACTCGGCGACTTCCTCTTCCGCGTAAACAGTGGTTGTGGATGTCGTTGACGCGTTCCCGCAAGCTTCGCCAGTACAAACTAACCCTTGCGGGCACCCGCACTCGCCGCAATCTTCGACGAGCTCCCCGTTCTTGCAGTAGAGCGGCTGTGTTTCACTGCACCGCCCGTACCGGGTCTTGTCTTTACAGCGCCTGATATATGTGACTGGATTGTCCCTGTCTATGAGGGGGTTGTTCACTTCCCCCGGAGTTCCTCCTTCTTCGGAAGATTCAACCCAATGTATCTCCCACGGGAAGACGCGTTCCAGGCTTTTGCCGTCTCCGTTTCCGCCCCAGCCGGGATCGTATTCCAGGGAGTCTACGAGCCGCCCCAACTCGTCGTATAACAATAATTTTTCGCCGGTGTTGGCAAGCCCATAGCTTGCAATCGACTTGTCGCCGCAGCTTAAGTGGACGGCGTCTTTCGGAGGGTTCAACTCGGTGTCTTCGTCAGTCACCAGACCGTACCCTTCAGCAGAGAGTATCGTCGAGCCCCCGCCAAATCCTTGGAGCACGTCATCGTCTTTCCCCCCGTCCGATAGAACCCAGCCCGACAGGTTGACCGTGAAGTTTTCGAGGTTGAGAAGCTCGACGTATTCCCGCTTATCGTCGTCTCCTTCCGGATTGTACATGACTTCGTTTATTATTACGTTCGCCTTCGGCATCGTCGAGGATGTCGTCGACGTGGTGGTCGTCGAAGATGTCGTTGCTTGAAAAGATGGCGTCGTGGTCGTCGAAGTTGAGGTACTGGTGGTTGAAGAGGACGTGGTTGTAGACGATGTCGATGAACTAGTTGTTGTCGTTGAGGTTGTCGTAGTGCTTGAAGAAGTTGTCGTAGTCGTTGAAGCCATATACATTGTTGTCGTGGCCGCAGGCATTGTCGTCGTCAATTGAATTGTCGTCGAACTGGCAGAGGATAAAGTTGTGCTAGTCGTCTCTTGCAAGATAGTCGTCGTTGAAGTTGAGGAACTGGATGTTGAGGTTGTCGTGCTTGATGTTGTCGTCGAAGTCGAAGTGCTAGTGCTTGAAGTTGATGTTGTCATAATGGTGGTTGTAGTTGAAGTTGAAGTAGTTGTGGAAGTTGAACTTGAAGTCGTAGAAGTTGTAGTCGAGGACGTAGTTGTTGTAGTTGACGTTGATGTTGTTGTGGAAGTTGAACTTGAAGTCGTAGAAGTTGTAGTCGAGGACGTAGTTGTTGTAGTTGACGTTGATGTTGTAGTCGTTCCTGCCAACGCTATGCTGCTGACTTGACCGGGCGTTCCTCCCTCAACCGCGCTCTCCCCCCAATTCGACCCGCCATCGCCTCCGGCCACATTAATTTTCTCAAGGCTCCTCCCGTTCCCGTCCGCACCCCAATCATCATCATAAGTAACGGAGGCGACGTCCACCCCATTCAAACCGTCCTTCAAGACCAGGGCCTCCCCAGTGTTCGAAAGGCTCGACCAACTAGAATCCAGAATCGTCCCACCATACCCGGGATAATCAAGTAGGAACTGCTCCCAATCGTCGATTACCACCGCATACTCCCCCACCCCAAGCACACTGTCGTCGTTGGGCGCAGGCTGGGATGCTATTGCCGTAAGCGTATGGTGCACTCCCCCTTCGAGAAGCCTCCACGAGGACACGTCCACCGTACCACCCCCATTGTAGACTTCAATCCACTCACGGCCTTCATCAGTGCCCGAAGGATTAAACATGACTTCCGAAAAAACCACCGAACCCGACGCCAAAGGCGCAATAAGAAAGATAATCAACCAACTCCTCATGGAAAACTCACCTCACAACCATCCAACGAAAGCACCGCATCTTCGACCTCAGCCCAAGACGGCACACCACTCCACGCACTATTATGCTTAAAGTAAAGCATCGCAATACCGGCATTGTGGACGGCTACGGCGTTACTGCCTTCATAATCTCTCCCATACAGCTGAGTAAGAGGTAAGTCGTAGTTCACGCATACCTTAGGAAGTACGGGAGAAAGCGGATTTTGCATACACTCTTTAAGGGAGTAACCAGCATCCCGCAAAACCTTTTCTAATTCATTACGGGAAACTGAATGTTCATCATCAGCTTCAACAGTAGTCTGCCCGTGGTCGGAAGTGATTACGAAGACAGTCTCGTCGACGACCCCGTCAGGCAACTCATCAATCAAACGCTGAAGCTGCCTGTCAACATTATCCATCACCTCCCCAGTCTCAGACGACAAAGGCCCCGCATGATGACTAATCTCATCAGTACCCAACAACCAAACCGCCATCAAATCAACAGAAGAATCGAAATTATCCAAAGCAAGAGAAGTGGCCTCGGAATCAAGGTCGATTGAATCTTCCTTAATTTTTGAGATTGAAGCAAGACCGCTCTTAATACGAATCATACTTAGAATCATTTTTGCAGTAGCCCCCTGATATTCACCACCATTTCTGACGAACTCAAAAATTGATAAACCCTCGAAACTGGATATTTTTCTATTTAATTGCTCGTAGATTGTCTCGTCCTCAATATATTCGTTCATTCCATCATCCCATGGAAGAACATAAAATTTTACGTTTTCTTCGGTTTTGCCTTCATCAATAACATTTTTGAGGTCCTTATCATACCACCTGAATGCAGGTATTTTTGTTTGTTTTGGGAACATTCCCGTCATTATGCTGGTGTGGCTGGCGGTGGTGATAGAGGGGAATATGGTTGATGCATCGTTGAATTTCACACCGTTTTCAAGGAGAGTTTGTATTCCTCCTCCAGAATCCTCATAATTATAATATTTGTCTGGCCTTCCTGCATCAATGATAACGAGGATGGCGCGTTTCACAGTGGGATTGTTCGTCACTTCAACCTGGATTTCTTTCGTCAGGGTTTGTGATACGCCGTTTAGTGAGTAGGATATTATCGCCAAGACAGTAACCACAGAGCCGTCGGGATAATTTTTCGGAACTTCCAAGCGTATTTTCGTCTTGACCTGGCTCTGTCGGATTACTTCATCCAATTCAGCCTCCCGTTCCGCGTATTCATCAAGGACTTCATCGATAGGAATGTCATACAATTCAAAGTAACCGTTCGTAATGTTGTCGAGTACCTCGTTGTAGAGGTTTTCCTTCTCACGTATCGCCTCGCCGGCTGGTAACAGTTGTGTCCCCACCGTCTGGGTGATTGTGGATGACTCCAATAGCCCGGTTCCGCCAGATAAGGAAAAAGGATTTTCAGCCGAAACCTGATTTAACGTCACAATATTCGGATTGGGATGTTTATAGTCGCGTTCGCACTCTACGCAGCCGCGGACGGGACCATAACGACGGAGACGGGGGACTTGACGCTTTCGCCCGCGAGCGGGAACATTTTACTCGATGGGAAATTGGGTATTGGAGGGAACACTCCATCTTACCCCCTTCACGTCTACGTACAGAATCCTACATCATATGCGGGATACATCTACAATACCGATCCTGTTGATGGTAGAGGCCTCTTCATCCGTACTGCAAACTCTGCTTCCGTAAACGCCGTCACCGTGAAGACCGGAGCAGGATACGTCTTCACCATCCTCAACAACGGCAACGTCGGCGTGGGTACTACGTCGCCTTCCCATAAGCTGACCGTCGCCGGAAAGATTTACACGACAGGTTTGTGGCCTAATGCAGGTTTAATATTCAATCATCACAGCATCTTTGAAGGAACCGACCACTCACTGCGCATCTGGAATAACGGCGATAACCCCATCTACCTTCTACCTGGAGGAGGAAATGTGGGAGTAGGGACGACAGGTGCCACTGAGAAGTTGACAGTGGACGGAAACATACAGGCTTCCGGGAAAATCAAGCTCAAGCGGCCCGACGGCGCTTACGCATGCTGCGGGCCCGACAACACCAACCAATGGGTGTGCACTAATTGCTGAAAAATTGAGGTGAAAAATATGGATGACAAGAAACTTTGGATTGGAATTTTATTAGTGGCGTTCGCGCTCTACGCGGCCGCGGACGGATTGATTACGACCCAGACGGGAGACTTGACTTTGCAATCGCAGAGTAAAAAAGTGGTTCTCGACGGTTTTTTATCATCTAATTACGGAAGGGGGTCAGAACTCTACTCGCTGGCATTCGGTCGAAGCGGAATATCCGGCAGCCTCCAATACCCTGACATCTACGGGAAACATACTGGAGGCGTACTCGCGATAAGCGGGGACGTCTACGGTGGCGGCTCCGTCGCCTTCTCCGGAAACGTTGGCGTGGGGACTTCCACCCCTTCTGCAAAACTTGACGTAGCCGGAAAGATTAATGCAAGAAAGAGCGGGTCTTACGCGGATATCGGCGTCGGAGAGCACTTGATAAGGGATTATGCGAGCACTCTGTGGCTTATCGGCGGGACCTACCGGGGAGTATATATCGCGCCGAGCTACAGCTGGGTGCGGGGAACAAGTCTTGAATCGGTACCCTCAACAGGATACTTTGAAGTGTACTGGTATCCAAACACCTACTTGAATAAAGGTATGCGCGTTCAAGGGGACTTGACTGTCACCGGAAACCTTAAGGTCTACGGCACGAAAGATGGCTTTGTTACCGACTTCGTCGAATCTGTGGACGGAAAGTTCGAAGTGGGAGACGTTGTGTGCATAGCAGGAGAGTCGGATGAAAAGTTGACGACCCCGGTCTTTGAAGATGATGTCAAGGAAAAATGCCGGGAGGAAAAGGTGAAGGTCCCGTGCACTGAAGAGTGCTTGGAAGAGTCGACGAAGATAACCTGCCGGAAAGTGAAGGGTGCGAAGGCAACCTGCACCAACTTGCAGACCGTGAAGAAGTGCGCGCACGGGAAAGATAAGGAATGCTGGAACGAGACTTTGGACGTAGACTGCGACATTGAAGGCGCAGTCGACAACTGCGTGTGGGAGGAGAAGATTATTGAGTGTGTGGACGGCGACTGCACTGAGAATATCGTGTACGTTCCTTGCACCGAGGAAGGAAGACCTCCAGAATGTTTTGAAAAGAAGGCTGAGTCATCCTGCAAAGAGAAGAAAAAGAACGGGGAATGCTATATCGAAAAGACGGTGGAAATCTGCGAAGAGACTATGGTTCGCGAGGAGTCTGGCGAGGAAGATACGGACATCCCGGTCGCGAAAGTCGCTAAGTGCGATAAGAACGAGGATACTAGCGTCTTCGGGGTGATAAGCCACCTTCCAGAAGAAGACGGCGGATACTACCGTGCCGTCACCTTGGGGGCATTCGACACAATTAAGGTGGACGCCCGGAAAAACCCGGTCAAGGCGGGAGACCTGCTGGTATCCAGCAATAACGCGGGATACGCGGTAGCGGCTGAAGAGCCCAAGCCATACAGCGTCGTTGGTAAAGCGCTTGAAGACTTGGACTCTGGGAAGGGGACGATAGCGGTTAAAGTGATTTCAGGGTGAGAAAAGGAGAAAACGGCGGAGGCGGGGGTGAATTCAACCTCCTCTGTCGAAACATTATTGCATGAAAAAAAGGGGGGTTAATGTGAAATGAAAACAAAAACGCCGAGAAATTCAGAGGAGATATGGGCTAGGCTGGGCAGTTCGTTCGCAAAGGCGCTGCAACCCTGCGAGAGCGGGGAAGCCGTGATAATGGCGGCTTACTTAAAATGGGGGTGTAGGTGAAAAATGGAAACTGTGGCGCGGACGAGGCGGGGGAACAGCATGCGGAAAGCATTCTTACTCGCATCTTGCATGCTCCTTCTTTCCAGCGTGATTTCGGTGGGCGTGCTAGCGCAGGAGCAAGAGCCCCCTCAAAGTCCCTTCTTGATTAACCCAGTAAGCACATCCGATTTTCCAAGTATCATGGAAAACGGTTTTTATCAGACCAGCCTTTACACTGGAGGTAGTGCATACGCTTACAACCTACGTGTTCCACAGGGAACAGACGGATTAGCGCCGCAGCTTGAGTTAACCTACAGCAGTCTTGGTGCGAGGGGAAAGGCTTCGTGGGTTGGTTTGGCTTGGAGTCTTTCCGAGAACTACATACAGAGGGACGTGAACTATACGCCAGATGATGTCTCAGACGACAGCTTCGAGTTAATCCTAAATGGGCAGAAACACGACCTCGTCTACTCGGCGGATGGAAGATACCACACGAAAACTGAGTCCTACTTTTACATGGAGAAATTATCTGGTGGGTGTGGTGGTCGCGAATACTGGCGTGTGAGATTCAAGGACGGCACAGCCTACAGGTTCGGGTTTAAGTGCGGCAATAGTGAGCGCAGAGCCAACGGCCGACCGTATACGTGGCGTTGGAGTCTCGATGAGATGAGAGACACACATGATAACATTGTAACCTACAATTACGTTCAGGACTTGGGTAATGGGGACGAGGGAACCATTTACTTGAGTAACATAACTTACAATAACGATGGAAGAAGAGTGATTAAGTTCATCTTAGGTGATACTAGGTCATTCGACTACACCTACTACGAGCAGGGCTCACGGATACACTACACTCGCTTGTTGAGTGATGTCGAGGTTTACGCCGACGGACAGCTGGTTCGCAGACACCATCTTGATTATTCTCCAAGCATTCAGAATAAAAAGCCCTTGCTTACGTCAATCACTTTATACGGTAGCGATGACGTATCGCATCTCCCTCCAACAACATTCGACTACTCAGATAGTATGGAGGATCAGTTTAACTCACCCGTGAATTGGAGCAGCCCCTCGAATGTGATTAGTGATTTGAGTGGTAATCAGCGGAATGTGTTGACCGAAGTCTTTGACTTGAATGGTGACAAGTTCGCGGATTACGTGGACGCTAGCATTAGTCCGTGGAGTGTTTACTTCGGTGATGGAGTTATGTTTAGTGAGTCCCCAACTTTCTGGAGTGGCGGAGTCAAGATACGGGAGACGGACGGCTACACCAACACTGAAGGTGACACCTTCGACTTGAATGGGGATGGTTTCCCCGATAACGTAGGTGGCGGTTGGTCGTTTAAATTAAATAATGGGGGCGGTTTCACACCAGCATCTTGGAGTAACGGGCAGGGATACGTCCGGAGGATAGACGAATACGGCACAGGCGATCAGGTGGAGGCTGTCTTGGATATGAACGGTGACGGCCTCCCTGATAAAGTAGAGGTTGAATATTCGTTCGAGTATGCGTTCACATTAACCTCAAATAGTGGTGAAGCTAACAATGTTAACTTTAAGGCACAATTATCTCAGGGCTTCGAGAGCATTGGTCTGGATGTTGGGGACGTAACATATGTTGAGGTGGGTCAAGAAGACCAAAAATTGAAGTGGACTGTATCCACTACAAGCGGGAACACCGTGATTCTCTGGCATAAACCAAGCGAAAAAAAGATCCGGTTGTATCTAAACACCCTAGCGGAGGGGAATTTATTCACAGAATTAAGGGCTGAACAGAACCCTAATGACAACAATATTCTATACGTTTACGAAATGGACTTTGACTGGTTTGTGTACTTTAACACTGGTGAGGGATTCGATAACAAAGTCGAATGGGGTGCATCTGCCTGGTTTATCCGGGAGATGGATTCCTCGGGCAGGGTGACGGCCGACACCTTCGACTTAAACGGGGACGGCCTCCCCGACCACGTCCGCGTGGAGGGTAACGACTGGCTTGTTTACCTGAATAATGGGGGTGGATTCGATAATTACACTACGTGGACCACGAATGTTATTGAACCCTTCTTCTATGAGAAGGACGGTGAAACCGTCGTGAAAAGAATAATCGATTTCAACGGGGACGGGTTACCTGACTACGTCGTAAAGGATGGGAGTAACTGGGATATTATGGTGAACACGGGCAAAAGGTTTATCCCGAAGACATGGTTTTTTAACGAGCCTCTACAGCAATCTTACTCTAACGGGGATGTCATTAAAGACCTCATTGATTTAACCGGTGATAACATGCCTGATTACGTCGAGGCGGGCGGGGGCACGTGGACTGTTCACGTGAATCCGATAAAACACCCGAATCTCTTGACTGAAGTGGAGGATTCCTTGGGCGGTATTATGGAAGTAGGTTACAGGCCGTCATCCTTATACGACAAACCGGCACAGGAAAGTGTTTCAGTCACGAAGACGGAAAACCAGCAGTTCAGGTACCAGAACCCCTGTTATGGAACGCCGTGTCAAGGCTGCGCTTCCAGAAGCTTCGGCCCGTCCGGAAACGAGACCATACATAGAGTTGACTGGGTTATCACCATACCCTGGAGTTGTAGCGGGAGAGTCACCGACTTGGATACCGTCGCCTACATACGTGTTGTGTGCGTTAAAGACGGCTCGACTAATGAGTGGACTCAATACACTAGCGGCGGTTTGGACGTCGACTGTGATAGCTTGACTGTTTACGGGTGCACTAAATGCGCGTCCGGCAGAGACTGCACGAACCAGGGCGAGTGCGCGGACTTTGACGTGGATTACCTCTACAATACGACAGAGACAGTGGTCCAGCCGGATGACAGCCCTCTACAACACGTTTATTGGGTTGTGGGCTCAACGTCCCACGACAACGGCCTCACAGGCGACCACCATGTTGTCCTCCAGCGCAACTTCACGTACTCTGGCGGACTCTACGACGCTGAGGACAGGGAGTTCAGGGGATTCATGAACGTCACGGAAGTCCTCTCCGACCGGCAAATCAGCCACCTGTACCACCAGGACGACGCCCGCAAGGGTCGGGAGTTCCGGCGCGTGGTCGGTGACCTGCTGGGTAATTACTGGTCGGCGACTGACAGCACGTGGATTGTTTCAGAGGGTGCCGGAGTCTACGAGGTCTTGCTTGCGCGGGTTGACGAGTCGGCGTACGACGGCGTGAACGCGGGACCCAAGGTCACTCGAAGGGACTATCACTATGACGTCTACGGTAATATTGTTGAGGTATCACATCTCGGTGATGTTTCAGTCTCCGGTGACGAAAGATTCGAGTACATTAATTACTTGTATGACTCGCAAAAGTGGATTGTCGACCGGCCGTCGCACACGCGGCTTGAAGGCGAGGGCGGTCTCACGTACTCTGAGGCGTGGTTTCAGTACAATGGAAACGGCGACCTAGTCCGTGAGGAGCGCCTGCTTTCCGGGGGCGTCAACCCTGTAACCCATTTTGCATATGATTCCTTCGGAAACCTAATCGATGCGACTGATGCGTTGGGCAGGGTTACGACATACAATTACGACTCTTCCGGCACGTATCTTACGCGGGAGGAGAAGCCTCTGGGGCATGCCACACAATACGCTTATGACTTCGGCTCGGGGAATATCTTACAGGCTATCGACGTAAACGGGGTGGCAACAGACTTTGAATACGACGCATTGGGTCGGAAGACCAAGGAAATCCGGGTTTACGATTCCAGCCAGTATCCGACCGTCGGATTCCAGTACTTCGACAATGAGATGCCTCGCAGGGTCTTGGTTTCTCTGAGGGAGGATGCTGGCCAGTCGGGGACTTTGGACTCCTCTTCTTTCGTGGACGGTTTCGGTCGTGTGGTGCAGACTATCACGGACGGAAGTCCCTCTTACAATAAAGTTGTCGTCAACACCTTTTACGACGAATTAGGGCGGGTTTCCGCCCAAAGCGTCCCATACTTCAGCGACACCTGCAATAACGGCTACTGCAATCCCGACGCAAGCGTTCGGTCGACATCCTACTCTTATGACCCCTTAGACCGCGTTGTAGAGGTTACGAACACCGACGGGTCGGTGAAGACTGTGGACTACGACCGCTGGGTGACTTCCGTCTTCGACGAGAACGGCCATGAGAAGGTCTACGGGCTGGACGCTTACGGGCGCGTCGTCGAAGTCGAAGAAAACAACGGCGGGGAAACATACTCTACTACATACGACTACAATCCCGCTGGTAAGCTGGTTCAGATTACTGACCACGCAGGCAACCAGTTCCTTTTCACCTTCGACAGCCTCGGCCGGAAGACGGGGTTGGACGACCCTGACTTGGGGGCTTGGTCTTACGCTTATGACGCGGTCGGCAACCTCATCCAGCAGACTGACGGCCGAGGCGTTTCAGTCGACTTTAA
Source organism: Euryarchaeota archaeon SCGC AAA252-I15 (assembly GCA_000402775.1). Classification (GTDB taxonomy): domain Archaea; phylum Altiarchaeota; class Altiarchaeia; order IMC4; family SCGC-AAA252-I15; genus SCGC-AAA252-I15. Next base: position 10,398 of record AQSC01000033.1, read on the forward strand.
TTACGATGAATTAAATAGGGTACTGATGGTTGATTATCTAGGCGATGCTGACGTGGTCTACGAGTACGACTCGCCGAAGAAGGGTGCTTTATCGTCTGTTTCCGGCGGCTTCGGCTTGGTCTCTTACGCCTACGACGACCGCCTCCACCCCGTCCAGGAGTCTTGGATTGCGGACGGTCATTCATGGATTAAGAATTACGGCTACGACAGCATGGACCGGGTGGTATCTGCCGTGTACCCTGATGGCGGGCAGGTCACATACTCATACGACGACATGGGTCTCCTCGACACCATCCCCGGTGTCGCATCCTTCACGTACGACGCCTTCGGTAGGGTAAGGGAAAAAGATTACGTGAATGGCTTGCAGACGACTTTAAGTTTCTTTGACGACGACTTCCGGCTTAAATCCATTACGACTTCCGGCCTCCAAGACTTATCTTACACTTACGACGACGTAGGTAATATCAAGTTTATCTCGTCGTCTGAAGTGGAAGTCTACACGCAGTCCTTTAATTACGATGACTTGGACAGGCTTGTTTCGGCCGACGAAACAGGCGGCTTCCAAATGTCTTTCAAGTATGATTCAATAGGTAATCTTTTGTTAGTGAACAGCAGCGGCGTGGTTTCAACTTACACGTACGGCACTGGCGCAAGCCCGGGATCGCATGCGGTCGTCGAGATTACGGGCGGAGGCGGCCAGAGTGTGGACTGTAGCGGAAGCCTTCCGCCGCTGGTGGGAGACTGGATCGTGAATTCACCCACACTATGCAAACTTTCGAGTATTATCCTAAGCTTAGGTAGTAAACTTAGCGTTACCGGCGGGAACACCGTCACTCTTGAGGACTCCACCCTTAATTTGGACGGTGACGTGGAGTTAGACGGCGACTTGGTCTTAGACGGTCCTGAGGCGGGAATCAACTTCGGCGGAAACGGTGGAGTCGCCACGCAAGGCGCGAGTCCGGCGGGAACGCAGACTTTAATGTATGACAACTCCGGAAGTTTAACCAGCGGCTTCGGATTACAGTACGAATACGACGATGAAAACCGGTTGAAGAGGGTTATTGGCGGGATCGGAGTTATTGAAGAATATGTTTATGATTATAAGGGAAATAGAGTCAAGAAGGTGTATGGTGATACAACAACCTACTACTTCGGGAAGGATTATGAAGTGAAGGTCACTGGTGGGCAGGAATCCGAAACCATCTACTACTACGCGAACGGGGAACTCGTAGGGAGGAAAGACGCCAACGAAAAAATCTACTACTACCACCCAGACCACCTAGGAAGCACAAGCCTTGTCACAAACCAGAGTGGAAGCGTAACCGAAAGGACACGCTACTACCCCTTCGGCACAATCCTCACCGGAGGACTAAGCAGCCGACTATACACTAATCGGATATGGGATAGTGCAACAGGACAGTATTACTACGACGTAAGATATTACAATCCACTATTAAGAAGATTTACACAGGCAGACACAGAAATACCCAACGTATACAATCCACAAGCGTTGAACAGATATTCATACACACAGAATAATCCGCTGAAATATACTGATCCGAGTGGGCATTTCATCCAAATTCCTGCAGCAATTACAGGAGCAGCAGGTGTAATGGGGACTGCCATCGGAATTGGAGCAATTACAGGCGGACTAACTGGTTATGTAAAGTACACTTTTACTGTTCCTCAGGAACAGAAATCAACACAAATGAGAAATGCATATATAGCAACTGGAGTGGGTGCTGGATCAGTTGGTGGTTTCACTGGTGCAGGAGTTGGAGGGTTAATCACTTTAAATCCTGCCGTAGCAGCCGGTAGTGATGCTATGATTGCAAGTTTTTCTGCAATATACACTATAAACCTATTAACGGAAGAGGGATCCAACATGCTACTTGGAAAAGAAGACATGAGTTTTTTGGAGATGGCAAAGATTGGGGGGTGGTCTTTAATAGGTACTGTAGGGAACAAAGCAGGGCAAGACGCTATAGTAAAAGTCACTGAAGACGGAACAGTGTTGATAGGTAAAGATGTTTTTGGTAAGGAAGTTAGTGGAGCTATGGGTGAAACGTTGATTGACACTTTAAAGGGATTTATTATGTATGAGTATGAAAAGGAAAAAGAGAAAGACGAACCAGAAGATTGAAAATGAATGACCTTTCTAAAAATAAGATTAAATGGAGTATATGGTTCCCACAGTTTTGGGCATGGTCAATTTTTATACCATATCTCCTAGTTTTTTCTATCCTCCTTTCAGATTATCTATTCCTTAGAGGTACTGGATTTAAAATATTGTCCTTTATATTATTTTTGGTTATATTCTGTGTCTTCCTTCTTTCAGCCTATAAAGAAAATAACTTTCTAAAGAGCTCTAATAAACAAAATCAGAGTTTAACCTATCTGAACCACCCAATACCTTGGTTACTGTCTGCGATTTCATTTTCCCCTTTAATTCTCCTATCTCTCGGAAAAATTAACATCCTAGCTAGCTATATCTACATCGGTTTATTATGGGGATTTCTTAATGTTCTTTTTATTTCAACTAGGATGTTCAAGAAATACGTAAGAAAAGTCACTCCAATTTCCTCCGAAATTCAATCCAAACATAAGAATTTATTGGAACTATTTTCCTTTGCAATAATCCTCCCTATTTATGGTGGCCTAGGGACTTTTATCTCTGCATCCCTTACAGGTTTTTTCCCATTAGATTTATTACTCGCAACCCCCTCATTTTTCTATATTCCTCGAAGTATTATCTTCCATCTGTATTTTAAAATCGCTATGAAATAGATATATCACCAGATTGTTATTTCCAGTTCATCGTAGGATTTGCTTAGTATTTGATGGTATATGGGTTCGGGAACTACTACTTCTCCGTCTCCTTTGGCTCTTATGTTGATTAATCCGGCGCCGATAATCATTTTTCACCATCCGGGTATACTTTGACGTGTAATCTACCGCATTTATTAACGAAAAACAGGAAGTCTCCTTCTCTTACTCTATTCTCCTTTATGAACGATTTAGGGATTAGCAGGCTGTTCCTGGTCTTCAAAATCTTTGCGAAGCAACCCGAGTTCCTCTCTGTTTTGTCTCCCATTTCCATTGTTACACAATCGTGTAAGTTTGGCGGACGGATTTGTAGTTCTTCGACTTTCATGTTACACTCTCAGCCCCCTCACTTAGGGCGGTAATGTTATGCAGTCATTCAATAAAAATCAATGCAGTAACAGGATGCCTGAAAGTGTAGTTTAATAAGGTGATTCAGATTAGTAATTGAGAGTATGGATGAACTGGATCGGAAGATCATTGAATTTCTCAGGGAGGATTCGCGGATGTCGCCGGCCAAAATCGCGGAGGAGCTTAAGGTCGCCCGAAAAACCGTCTACAATAGGATAAACAAGTTAAATGATGGCGGAGTCATTAAAAAATATACGATACTCTTAAGTAGAGGAGACGTTAAACTGCGGGCGGCGTTCATCCACCCGTTGAAGTACCTCTTCTCTCACCCTTTAGGGAAGGATGTAAGTAAACTTGGTGAGGAGGCAGGCAAGCACCCTGATGTTGTGTTGTCTGCAAGGGTTAGGGACAAGATTCTCGTGGTCTGGCGGGACGGAAAGTTTAACCCGAGGACTGTGGAAAACGCGGGCCGGGTCGAGGAATTAGATTTGTCTGAAGTATACAAGTTCATTCACTAGGCGAATTTGATGCCGTTTTTCCCGTAAAAAAACTGTTGTGGCGGACACTCGACTGGCGTGCAACGAAGCTTCTCCAAAACAAACTCGTGGACGACTTTACTCTTATCCAGCTTTTTCTTGAGGAGGATTACGCCATCACACTCGTACTCTGCCACCCCCTCGGCGGTAAGCAACATGCCCTCGTGGTGGGGTTCACTCACATACAAGGCCATCAATTTCATCGCATCAATCTCCTTAATAATGTAGGCAATGTGCTCCTTACGAAGCTCCTCCTCAACACCCGGCTGGAAGAGTTCCTGGCGCTTTAAAAGCTGCTGTAGGACCGCAGAATCTGTTCCACCACTCAAAACCCTCTTAAGCCCAGTCATCATAAGCAGAGAGTCGATTACGACAACACCGATTTCATCCTCAGTCCTCTTGCCGGCGATGTAGCTTATGATCTCCCGGATGTCGTACTCATACTTTCGGACGGGATGGATTTCAAGCAAACCATCATCTAAAAGTTTTTGCACGTCCCAGCCAAAACACTCCCCCTGCTGGATGAGTTTCCTAGTGTCCTCCTCAAAAGTCAAATACAAGCCCTTAAGACCCTGTTGAGCTAGATTGTGCATCAACTGAAGAGCTAAAATGGTTTTACCAGTACCCGTGTAACCAGTAATCAAAACACTAAAATGCTCGGGAATACCACCACCCAACAAAACATCAAGCCTTTCAATGCCCGTTGAAAAACGATTGAGTGTCATTTTATTGTTTGTTGATTATTCCCCACTATCCTTAAAATTTGAGTTATTAATTGGTCATGTTTCTGGGTTTTCTTTCCAGTAGTCTTCGATAATGATATAGTCAATCAATTTCAACATCAATTCTTTTGATTCACTATCTTGAACACCAGCAATTTCTTCTCTTGCTTTGTTTGCATATTCTACAGCCTTGTTAATCGCGTAACTAATAGAACCATTTTCCATAAGCATTTGTATTACTTCATCAAGCTCTTTTTCGGAACAATCTCTTTTGTTGAGTACAGTACGTAGTTTCTTCTTTTCATCCAATGAACTATTGGAATGTATCTTTAGAACCATGAGAGTCAGTTTCCCTTGACGTAAATCCGAACCCCTTCTTTTGCCATCTTTATCCTCCATTACCAGGTTATTGACATCGTTTATGATTTGAAATGCTATTCCAAAATTTTTCCCGAATCTTGAAAGACATTCTACTTCCTCTTTTGTTCCACCACCCACGATACCGCCAATCCTACAAGCGCTCTCTATTAAATATGCCGTCTTCTCACATACCATGTCAAAGTACTCATTTTCATCTACATCTCCCCTCACATTCAGGATAAGGTCCTTGATTTCACCTTCACAGAGTTTGTTCACTGTATCAGATAGAACTTCATAACACCTTAGAATCGTTTTTGGTGAGTCATGAAACTCGGGTTTATCTAAAGCATTTAATGAAAGCCCGCTTACAATATCCCCTAAGATTATGGCATTTTTTCGGCCATACCGTTTATGGACTGTGATCCTTCCACGTCGTTGTTCATCTTCGTCAATGATGTCGTCGTGAACAAGCGTGAATTTGTGCATAACCTCGATAGATGTTGCCGCCGGAATGGATTTTCTCCAGTTCCCACCTACGGCTTCACAAGACAGAAAAACCATTGTTGGTCTAAGTCTTCGGCCACCTGTTACACAGTATCTAATCATTGAATTTAGGTTATCATCCTCAAATCTAATCTCATCCAAATTTTTTACCACTTCATTTACTTTATCTTTCATGTACTGTTCAAGTTCTTTCATATTAACTCCAATACCACTTGTGTATGTTGCGATCAGTCATTGACACCAAAAAATCCTTGACCTTAGATTCACGTAAAGGCTGCAGTGATTTTCTAGCTTTTGAAAGGAGGCTCTCGACCATATCCTCGGCGTACTCTATCGATTTGTTCTCTCTGAGGATTTTAGTGAGTTTAAGAATATCCGCTCTATTGCGATCCTCCTTTTTCAGCATCCTCATCATCTCTTGTTTGGCTTCTTCATTTGAATTACAGCAGTTGATTAGCGGTATCGAACATTTTCCTTGGTATATGTCTGTGCCCTGTTTTAGCCCCATCTTTTTTTCATGACCTAGTATGCTATTCAGGTCGTTTTGGATTTGAAAGCCCACCGCGATATTCTTTGCATAAGATGAAAGCGCCTTGATTTCTTTTTCTGTTCCTCCTCCAAGCTTTGTGCCAATCATCGCTGATGTTTCTATCAAAACACCCGTTTTAAGATAAAGCATCCTCAGAAATTCTTTCTCAGATGGTAGATTACCTCCTTCGAATGAGAGATCCAAGTATTGTCCAACATAAATGTTTTTATAGGCTTCAGCTATCTTGTCATAGCAAAAGCCTACTTCATCCGGATTAAAATTTTTATTTAGGTTTTTCAGAAAATCAAGGGCTTTTCCATACAATAGATCACCAAAAACAAGAGCTAGTTCTCCTTCATAAACTATGTGGAATGTTTTATTCCCCCGCCTTATTTCGCTTTCATCTATGATGTCATCGTGGACAAGAGTTGCCTTATGTATAAGTTCGATTGACGCTGCTACGGGCAGGAGTTTCTCTGAGTCACCACCTACCACCCTGCAGGATAGAAGTAGTAGCACTCCTCGGAGTCTTCTTCCGGTTGCGATTACATGAGAATACATTTCATTGATTTTTGGGTGAGAAAACCGACCCCCCTCTAGGAGAGTGCTAACTTTTTTAGCCTCTTCCTGGAGGAACTCTTGAGGTGATGGAATTGGATTCATCCTTTAGGTGCATCCCGAGTTGTATGCGAAAGTTTTTATTCCCGCTATTAACTAATTCTTCACGAGGCTTAATTAAAAACTCACAGTATTGGTCTCCTTTAGCTAAACACATTGTTTCAACTACCTCAATGTCGTCTCTTTTTGAGGCCACTGTCACTATTCCAGCGAGTACGCCCCGGGTTGCACTACAAACAGGATGCTCTGATACCCCAATGAGTTTCTTGTACATTGTGGCAATAGCACTATCTTCAATCTGTAAGTTCGCATCTCCTTTTAGAATCTCAGATGATTCAAATGATGGTTTACCCCAACCACACAAATCCAGTAGATTCATACATGATTTTATGAACTTGTCCTCAGTCATGTCCTTCTGGTTCATAAGCTTTCTGTAAATACCTTCAACATACGTTTTTTTCATCATATCGTACTGAAAACAAGACTCCTTCCAGAAGTCTTCTGTATTTTTGAGGAGATACGGAAAAAGTGCTGAAACAGTCAATTGCATGGGATGACCATAGATAGTTATCTCTCCTTCCTTAAAGATAATTTGCCTCCATAATAATCCTTTAATTAGTTGTGTTGTTTTCATTTAACAAATTTGACATGGATATTGTTAGATGCTCTAAATCTTTTTTTATCTTAGATTTTGGAAAAAGAGAGATATTCTTTCTCGCTTTTTTTAGATTTGAGATAATCAAATTTTTTGCATAAGTAAGAGATCCAAGTTCTATTATTTTTTTTATGACAAAATTTGTATCAGCATTAGATATTCTTCTCTTTTTTAAAATTTTTAGTAACTTTTCTCTATCTCTATTTTTTGCATTTTCTATGGCATATACAAGCAATAGATTAATTTTTTTATTGAGAATGTCCACCCCCCTTATCTTGCTTGCTTTTTTGGAACCAAAGATTCCCTCTATGTGGTTATAGACAAATAATGCAATGCCTAAATGTTTACCGTAATTTGCTAGTGATTCCACTTCCGCATCTTTGCCTCCACCAACAATAGCCCCCATTTTCATGCCTAGCTCAGTTATTGGGGGGGTTAGCAATTCAATTAATTCTAGGCATTCATCCTTTGATATTATGTAATCGACTTGGTATAACTCCTCTTTTATAGCGCCCATGCATAATCGAGTATACATCTCAGATAGAAGCAGGCTACATTGGGTCCTAACATCTTCAGTGTAGTTCTTGTCATTTAATATCATTAAAAATGCTTGTGCGCATAGGAAATCACCAACAAATACTGCATTACCTTCTCCATACTTTGACCATATAGTTTCTCTACCGTATCGAATACTATCACCATCAACTAAATCATCATGCACAAGTGTAGACCTATTTAATAGTTCTATTGCAGCAGCAGCGGGTAATACATCATTTTCGTGTCCACCTACCGCCTCACAACCCAAAATAACTAGGCCAGCTCTTAGGAACAAATCATCCGAAATTGCATAATCACATAACTCTCTAACTTTAGGGTTAACAAATTTGAGAGAATTCAAGCGTTCTTCCACACTTTTTTTTAACACAGGTATTACACACTTGCCCTTTATTTCAAGTAATTCTATGTTCTTCATTGCTAAAGCCAATCCAAACCTTTATCCCTCTAACTGTTTCAAAAGTGACTTGTCTTCAAATTCTCTAAATTCATCTTTTGGGCGTACTATCATCTCACAATGGGGGTGCCCTTGAGCCAAACATTTAATTTCTATAGCATCTAAATTCCCATCTATTATTGTACTTGCCCCTCCAGCGATACCCCCTCGATTTAGGTGGCAAATTGGATGGTTTGTTTTTCCAAACATTTGTATATAAGCCGTCGCTATTGGTGAATTCAGTATTTTTACCTTGGCTCTTCCTTTTTTAATCTGTGTGGCTTCGAAGGATACACTGCCCCAACCAGCGAGATTATGGTATCTAGTTGCCCATTTCACGAGTTCATCGCCCTTTATCTCCTTGATTTTTTTTACAGGCTCGAACCAAGCTTCCATATTAGCTTCTTTCATACTTTTGTATTGTAGGTGTGCTTCTTTCCAGAAGTCGTCTGCGTGCTTGAGCCGGTAAGCAAAGAATGCTGGATCAACTAGTTGCATTCTCTGGCTGAAGAAGGCTATTTTACCTTCCCCGAACTCCAGTTCCCTAGCTATCATTAGCTGTTTAACTAAATCAAACATTCTGGTGTTTATGAGAGAGGATGAGTTGAGACTATGCTTCGAATGCTTTTTCGGCTGGCTTCACTATTATTCCTTTTCCTTTCACTATTTCAATGGGGTGTGGATCCTCTGAGTGTTTGGTGTCACGCATCTTCCGTATTATGAGAGTCCTCTTGTCTGCAACTCCAACCGGCATGTAGTTGAGGATGAACACTCCGTCTGCTTCGTATTCTGCTATCCCGTTTTTTGTGATTGTGTTTCCTGACTCGTCTGCTTCTCCGATTAGGATTAAGGTCACATTTAGTCCTTCGAGCTTCTTTTTTAACTCAAGTGTGA
>AQSC01000034.1 GCA_000402775.1 Euryarchaeota archaeon SCGC AAA252-I15
AAGGCCCAACATACACATAATAGGGGGTGCTTAATCCTTTGAGATGGGGTTTGGTCAGATTCCCTGAATATAGATCATTAACGAATTGTTCATCGATTGAAAAAATGCTTTCATCGGCATAGAGTGAATACAACCAGGAATGTGACATCACGGTCCTTCGTTCAAAGAAGTTGGGTAAGGGATGGTTCTTCGGTGCGACTACAACAAAACTCTTGGGGGGGGTTGTGTCCTGAATATATTTTGCAGCTTCGAGTTCAAGTGGGGTGACGAAAACTTTAGTTTGTCCATGTATAAACCAAAAAGGGGATTGAATAAGAGTTGGCAGACTTAAAGAAAATAGTATCAACAGGAGAATCCTGTTTTTCACCGTGAAATCTATTTTAGCGAGATACATTCCTCCAAAGATTGATAAAGCTAATGGAATGTAAATGTATTGGACATACTGGACATTGTTGATGTTAAATAGGAGGGGAAGCAGGATTGAGACGATAAGGACTGAGGCAATGAGAAGATTCTCAGGTTCAGTTAAAAAAAACGAGGATGTGTGACGTTTAAAGAAGAGTGAGGCAAAGATTATTTTTAAAAAATAATTACAAAAAAGGTAGAGTAACACGCTAGAAACGCCAAAGATGCAAAATAGAAATGGTTCAAACATAATGAATTGATATAATACTCCAGGATTGATTCCTATTCCCTGAAAAGAAATGAAATAATTTCGAAAAATAGATAATTCAATAAAATTTTTCGGAAACGAAAAATATTTTTGTTCCACGTATCCATCGAACGGGAAAAAACTATCCATTAATCGCAATGCATCAAAATCGATTCTATTATTGGAGAATTCAGTTTCTGGAGAATCAAAATTGAATAAGGTGGTGTAGGAGATGCCTAAACCCAAAACTAGTCCAATTGATAACACAGTTAAAATATCCGAGGAGTGTAGAACAAAGCGAGATTTCAGATCATGCCCAGCCACTTTTTTAGAAACATAGAGGACAATAAGACATAATAAAAAAAAAGAGATGTAGTATGCTTTTACTATCGATTCTAAACCCGGTAAGAAGATTCTCTGGTTAAATAAACCACTTGCAGAAAAAATACGAAAACTAAGGAGTATTAGCATGTGTAAAATGAAATACCCTGAAAAGAAAATAAATGTGATAAGAGGAATTTTTTCCTTGGTGATAAAGGACCATAATCTCTTAGATGAAGTATCTGAACCAAGTCGGTATAAGCAGATAAAAAGGAGTATGCTGAGAACAATCACCATAAAGGTGTGCAGTTGGATGCCCGCAGTGGCTGATAGAAAGATTCCTAAAAATATGAGAACTCTCCTCCGTTGAAGCTTATCCCGGTTTTTTAAAGCAATGGAAAATAAGAGAAAAAAATAAAGGAAGATCAAGACGCCCATAAGAGTGTGGAATCCACCGTGAAACCGCACAAAAAAAGAGTCGCCACCGAAATTATTATCCCACCACAAAGGTTGAGCAATCACTTTAATTGGGTTGTTCACAAAAAAGGGGAGATAAGAGATGTAGCCTAGCGAGCCTGATAGAAAGAGAAGGATTGACGTAGAAACTCCAACACGATCACCCCAAAAAAACGTAACTACACTGTAGACGCTCAAAGGCAATATTACGGAAAGTAAGCTTGGTATAAATTGGAAAAAAAGTAGGTATAATGGAATTTCAGTTAGACGATGCAGTATGGCCAAGGCAAGATAGAAAAGGAAGTGGTACCGGATATTCCAACGACCCAGGAGGTACTCCTTTGGAGGGTATTCACCAACACTAAGTGATGTGGCTAATGCCATACGATTCATTTCGTCGCCCGCCGACCACCCATAAAAAACCAGACCATCTGGCGTCATTCTTCCATTCTCTCCGGCTGTGAAGCGAGTTTGGAGCAGAACGAGCAATATGATGGAATATAGAATCAAGTGATTTGTAGAATTGTTGCTTTTGATTCGGGGAAATCGCAGGTTCCTGGAAAAAATGTAGAGTAGGATAATCGAGAAGCAAAAGATGAGGGTAAACCATTTATGCGACGAGTTAGTTAACAACGAGAGAAGGGAGATACAAATCAGGTACAGGAAACCCGAAGTAAAAACGAGGAATATTAGAAGGATTGCATCAATCCTCTCGAATTGAAGCTGCTTAAGAAGTATTAATCCAGGAAGGAATATGAGAAGTAAAATAATCAGGAAAAACTTTATTGAATCGAGGAAAGAGGATTGAAAGATTAATACGGGAGATAGGAACAGTAAACCAAAGATACAAAATACCGGGAAGTAATTAGATTTAACGTTTATCATGGAATATCATTTTTACTCAATACAAAGACGGTATTAACACCTAAGTTGTTAAATGGATAAATATGGCAGAATATTTTTTCCAATAATAAACAACATTTAACGGTTAGACACAGGGGATGATACAAAAACGGGATTTTTTCGTTAATAAAAAAGGCCATGTAAGGCATCATCGTAAACCAAACAGCAATAATTGATTGAGGAATCAATGAAAAATTTGAAGCCCAGGATACTATTTGCTTGGGAGTGAAGTGATGAAGATGATTATCAAAAATCTTTTTTTTCTCAGTATCCTTTTCAAGTTTTCCATCCCTACCGTAGTCTATCTGTAGCAGTTTAACGGGAATCCTTATCCAAGGAAGGTGCAGATCAGTAGGAACAGATAGTACGACATATCTGGAACATATTCGCGCACATTCCTTGATCACATTAACCGGTTGTAATGTGTGTTCGATCATTTCCGAGCAAAGAACCAAGTCGAAGGATTTATCACGAAAGGGAAGATTTTCAGCATTACATACCACATAAAAAGATCTCACACGGTTTTTAGCTTTTTTGATATACGAATGGGATATATCGACACCACACGCGAAGTTAATGGAATGAATTTTATTGAATTCTGAGAGATAATAGCCTTCAGAACAACCCACATCAATTATCGTTGAAGGTTGTAGTTTAGTTATCTCCTCGATAATGATTGATTTCCTTCGATTATGATAGTTAGACCGTATCTTGTTTTTGTTTTCATAATAGAATTTTTGTTGATCATAGACTTGAGCCTCCCATTCATAATACTCCTTGATATCTTGTTCAGTATAATCCATGATTCCATGTTAAGATTTACGAGATTCATTTAACGCAATAGACCGAATTACACGCGTAAGGTCTTGTTCTGTTTTTCGAAGGCGTAGGTAGAGTGCGAGGCTCATAAGTAGTGCTGCGATTGCGGTGAGGGTGAGGAAGGCGTCTAGGGGACGTATGAATCCCATCTGGATTTGTTGACGGAATAGGTAGGGGAAGCTTACAAGAATTAGAAGTGTTAGAAATATTAGGGTGAAAACGAGTATGAGCCTGTCTACTCCGTAGATGCGAGTGTAGTAGAGGATGATTCCAAGGGCTGTGAAAAGGACGAGTACGCCAATTATTTGTGCTATCATTTACGAAACCTCTCAACGACTAGATCAAGGAAAATCTCAATGCCATCGAATATATTTGTCCCCCCGGATTTATTAATATAGCGGGTAGAAACTAGAACCTCACTTAAGCGCAAGTTATGGCGTTTTATTTCGCCGATTATTTCGCTGCAAAAACCGTAACGATCGATGCTGATGGTGACTGCTTGGGCTGCGTTCCTCGAAAATGCCTTAAACCCGGATTGTGTGTCAGAGCAGGAAAAACCGTATAGGAGGAGAGTAACCGTGTTGAGTACGTGGTTGCCTAATCGTTTAAGATACGGCATGGAGGCGTAGTCAGCGAGGAAGCGGCTACCGACAACGACGTCCGCGGCACCGTTTAAGAGGGGTGCTATGAGTTCGTCCACGTCTGTGGGATCGTGTTGGCCGTCACCGTCCAAGGTGACGATGATGTCTGCGGGAGTTGAAAGAGCGGCTGTGATGCCTGTCGCAGTCGCAGCACCAGCACCCCGGTTGACAAGATGGCGCAATACCGTGACCTTATTGTTTATAGGTAAAGAGTGGGATACGGGAACGTCAGACCCGTCATCGACGACGAAAACTTTGTCGACGAATGCAGGAAGTGCTGAGATAACAGATTGCACAACCGCCCCCTCGTTATAGACAGGTATGACTACAGCCACCTGCTTCCCGGATAACATGGTTTAGTTATCAGACGGAGTAAATATATTATATCGACGCTAAACAATACTAAATTCGAAACTAGCTCCCCTGAATCTTTAATTTGTTTCGGATAACGGAGGAGGTATAGAATAATATTAACCGAATAACATATTTCAGATCTTCAATTGAATGAATTTTCCGAATAATATTTTTTGGATTCATAAACCGTCTGATAATCCTTGCTTCCGCATTTTTTTGGAGTTTAAGAACTAAATCTCTCAACTCAACTTCTGAAAAGTAAGAGGTTTTGTATCCGCTAATAGAAGCATATTTCGATATTTCAGGATTTATTGAAAGATTATTTCGGATGAAATAGTCGTGGAGTTCCGTTCCAGGGTGAACTGCAGGTAAATAGAAATTCCCGTAATCAAGTTGTGATGAATCAAACCAATTGTACGTGACCATGATCTCTTCAAGAGTTTCATCTGGAAATCCCACGATGAATGTGGCATTAGTCCATAAACCAAGATCATGAGCATGATTAATTACTTCCTTGGCCTGTTGGATATCATGCGTCTTCCGAATGAATTTCCGGATTCGAGGTGTTGCAGATTCAATACCGAAGGTAGCCCGGTAATAACCGCTTTTCTTCATCAATTTTAAAATTTTTTTGTTAAGTGACCAGTGTCCAATTCCAGCTGGAGTTTTCCATTTTATATCAAGATTCCGCTTTAATATTTCTTCACATAATAATTCAAGTCGTCTAGGATCAGTAGCTATTTGATCATCCTCAAAATCTATTTCTCGAACTCCGTATTTCTTAACTAAATGCTCTAGCTCATCCACAACATTTTTAGGACTACGTCCTCTCCAGATACGTCCACCCCACACTTGATGGGCTGAACAATAAATACATTGACCAACGCATCCCCGACTAGAAATCATTGCAGCTTTTGGAAGCCGCATATTCCAGATTTTACTCTCAAGAGAAAAATAATCATTCATTTCAAGAAGATCCCGTGCTGGGAATGGAATAGCATCCAAATCGCGTATTAATTCCCGTGGTTTTGTTAGGAAAACTTTTTCTCCGACTTTATAGGCTAATCCATCAACTTTTTTTACATCGTTACCTACCTCAATTTTCTTGACTAGACCTGGAAAGGTTAGCTCTCCTTCCCCAATTACAATATAATCAATATGTTCTTCTTTTAGAAGTTCTTTATAACAAACAGTAGCATGGGTACCACCCATAACAATAGGTATGTTACGAATTGATTTTATATAGGAAGCACATTGTATTGCATCATCAGAAAATGCTTGATAGGGATTGCTTATTCCAACTAGGTCGTATTCATCCTTAAGAAGGATTCTTTTTAGATCGGATTCAGCTTCTTTAGGAGAAAAATTGTTCTTAACTCTTCGTAAAAAACCGTCATATATCGTTATGTCAGATATCTCTTTTTCTCGACATGATGCAGCCAAGTAAGCTAGACTAAGAGGTTGAAAAACTCTGTCACTCCCTGTCCCAAACCAAGGGGGTTGTACGAGTAAAACCTTCACGGTTCAATGAATGGAGATACTAACTTAAATTAGATAAAACCATTTAGCTTCCGGGTTTTATCCGACAGCCAGCGGACACCTGATATGGTGATAATCTCCCAGAAGACGTGAGTGCCTTCCTTCTTGGATAAGGCCTCTAGTTTGTTGAGACGGTATGAGACCGACTTTTGGCTTAGCCCGACTTCTTTCGCAATATCCTTCTCAGGCCACCCGAGACCGCGAAGCTGCACAATCCGGCACAATTTATTATCGTATTCCATTCTATTATAGAAGCATTATTGGTAATATGGATATAAATAGGGGTTTAAGAGAGAATTACGCATTTACATGCCAAAGGATGTTACCGCCGTCCTCCAAAACCTTGGTGAAAAGATTTTTATCAGAGGCCACAGCATCGAAGAATGGTTGGACGCACATTTTCTTNCGCCAATCCGAGGTTTCGTAAATATAAGATATGTTGGCTTGTGTGATTTTCCTGTGAATTAATTCAGCATCCTCGGTGTAGGTGAATCCCCCACCAGTTGCGAAAATAAGACTCTCAGAACGCAAAGGAAGATATGTATAATTACCATACCAGATGAGTAAATATCCATCCCTACCCGTAATTCGTATAGTGCCGTTCTCGTATTCCTGAAGGTAGCTAAGTGCGTCCCAAGAGAAAGATTCGGGAAACGGCCGCGTCTCAGTCATTTTGGGGTTAGAAAAATTCCTGACAAAAGAGAGCGTGTCTGAGATTCTAAATTCCGCAGGGAAATCCCCTGGAGTCGACACGATAAAAAGGAGGATGGGTGTACCAACGATGATACCAACAAAAAGCAGTTTCTTAAATCGTTTGTATGCTCCCTCAAAGATAGTCGGTGCCAACGAGATGATTTTGAGAATAATGAGTATGAGAAAAAGGACATTCACCCAGAACAGACTTACTCCCCCGCGGTTAAAGGAAGTGATAGTAAGACATACGACGAGAACGTACGTCACAACAGCTAAAAGAGTGCGTTTGTTCATGAAAGAGGGCGCGACATATTCAAAAACCTTCAAGAGAGCCTCACCACAAAAGAATGCGATGGCACCCATCAGAAAATTAATGTGTCGTGTTTCAGGGTAAAGGAATGTAAGATTCATGATGGAAAAGAGAATTAGGGCGGCCCCAGCATACCACTTCAAACTGTTTCTTGGGCGTACAAAGAGAGAGAGTAAGAAGATTATGAGGAGTGGATAATCCCGAAAAACCCATATTGCATACGTAAGCGGTGAGAACGTCCCATATTCCTGAGAACCATAAGCAATCTCGGCAGGACAATGAACAGGCATGAGCTCGTTGTACTTTGACCCGATGATTTTCAGATACCCCGTAAAAAACGGGACGAACGGATCATGATAGTTGACCAGGTTCCATGAAGCCAAAATTATTACGGGAAGGAATGCGACTACGCCATACCTTAGGAGAATTCTAAGAGGAAGCCTGTGAAGTATGAGAAATAGGATACATATGCCAGTAAAGACGATTCCTGTGAACTTCGAAAGGGAAAATAGGGACAACGCCAGAAAGGTGAGGACTATACAGGTGTGGTGTCTTGTATCAAGCCACGTTGAGATGAGGTAAAATGCGAGCGTGCAATAGAAGAGGATGAGTGGTTCCGGCATGACTTGCACTAAGTATTCGAGTATGTTGGGCGATAAAAGCAAACAGATAAGTATTGCCATGGAAAGGGCAACTCCCCTCTTTTGCTTTCCCCACATCCAAATCAAGAAAAACGTAAGTGACGAAAAATACAACGGTATTCCGACAGCAAACCAGGGAGTGAGAGTATTCGTAAGAGAAAAGAGAAAGCTTATGAGTAAGGTGAGAAATAATGGCGATAAAACCATGTAGTGTAAGTTTCCATCTAAATGAAATGCGGGTAGACCCCCCTCAACCACCATTATTCGGGCGAGAGGGAGATACGCGGTGAAGGCGTCGGGAGGAAACGGATTTATGAAGACGTTTTTGAGTATGAGAACCAGAAATACGATGAATAATGAGACCGCGATCACATCAGAAAACTCGACGGTTGGGGACGTAAGTGATGCCGTCATCTCCCGGACGCGCTTTCGAAGCATATAGACCGCCACCAGCAAGAGTATCAGAGTAACCAGCGGATTCGAAGTAAAAGAGAACGCCTGAATAAGAAGGAGGATGCCGAGAATCCATTGGAATATGAGAACTGATGAGAGCGCATCTATAAACCTCCTGCTTTTACCATATAGGATCCTGTGGCACAGGAAGGTGAGAAAATACATGCCGAATAGAGAACATGCAGTTAAGGCCAGAACGTTTACCATTTCAACAAAAGAATTGCTTTCTAAGTTTAAATTCTATTATAGAACGAGACTGATTCATAGATAAGCCATCAAGAAGAGGGTTGCTGTCGCCTTCGGTTTTTAGTCTTTTACGACTACGACTTTTCCTACCGCGTTGACTGCGTCGTAGGGTATTACGAGGTTGCCGTCAGAGTCTTTTGGATACGATATCCTCGGGAGCGTGCTCTCGATGGGGTCTACGATTATTGAGATGAATGAGCCGGTGGCTTCATCCACTAGTACGTCGTCGAGTCTTCCCAACTCTTCTCCAGAAACGGTTATTACTGGTTTTCCCCCAAGCTGTCTTGCGATTATGTATGTGACCATTTTTGATTCTATCATATTTAGGCTTTAGCATATAAAAATACTAGACCATTGGAGGAGGGACGATAAGTTGGATTTAGAGGAGCGGAATAAATTCGAGAAACAGCATTACAAGGTTGTTGGCGGCCACAGCGCTGCGAAAATTTGTCTTTGGACTAAGAAGAGTTTGCGCGGTGAAGGCGTCTGTTACAAGGAAAAGTTTTACGGGATAGAAAGCCACAGGTGCCTTCAGATGACGCCGGCACTACAATACTGCACTGAAAACTGCGTCTTCTGCTGGAGGACTACGAACTTCACGGAACCCGGGCCCGAAGTAACGTGGGATGAGCCGGAAGATATTGTCCCAGGGCTTATTGAAGCTCAGAGACTGCTTTTATCAGGTTTCGGAGGATTCGAAGGGGTGGACGAGAAAAAACTTGCGGAGTCGAAGAATCCGAACCAGGCCGCGATAAGCCTTTCCGGAGAACCCACACTTTACCCCAAACTTTCCGGATTAATTGAGGAACTCCAAAAGAGGGATTTCACGACTTTCCTGGTCTCGAACGGGACGAATCCTGACGCACTGGAAAAACTGGAGCCGCTTCCCACGCAGCTTTACGTCTCCCTCGCCGCACCGAACGAAGAGACGTTCAAAAAAATTTGCAATCCGCTCGTAGCCTGCGGGTGGGAGAGACTGAACGAGACACTGGAATTATTCCCGTCGCTCGACACGCGGAAGGTCTTAAGGCTCACTCTCACCAAGGGTTTGAATATGGAAAAAGAAGGCGAGTATGCAAAGCTCATAGGAAAAGCGGAGCCGGATTTTATCGAGGCGAAAGCATTCATGTATCTGGGAGGATCGCGGGCGAGGCTTTGCAGGGATAACATGCCAAGCCACGGTGAGATAAAAAAGTTCGCGAAAAAGCTTTCCGACGAGACGGGATACAATATTTCAAACGAGAAAGAGGATAGTCGAGTAGTCCTTTTGAAGAGGTAACGGCAGGGTTGTCGAGCATAAAGTGAAGACGGCCCCTTAGTCGTCGGCATAATCCGATTATACTAGCACATTTTTATAGCCTAGGTTCGTATTCCTTCAAACAGTATCATGTATCCTGTTTATCACGCACCCCAGCCTGTGAAGAGGTATCGATTCGGACCGTACTCGACCAGCGAAACCGAGATCCGGCAGCTTGCGCGCGCCTGGTTCGCATTGTCGCTCGCTTTTGCGATAATCTATTCAAGAGGAGGGGGCTTGCCAACTTTGATGTTGATGTTCGGAGTGTCAGCCTTGACTGTTGGAGTAGGTTTTATATTCCACGAGTTATCCCACAAGGTTTTAGCACAGAAGTACGGTTGTTGGGCGGAGTTTCGCGGAAACGATCAAATGCTTTTAATGGCGGTATTTATGGCCTTCTTAGGGTTTATTTTCGCAGCCCCCGGCGCAGTCATGATTGCGGGACCTGTAGACTGGCGGAGAAACGGAGTGATTTCGGCGGCAGGGCCTAGTGCGAACCTGATTCTCGCAGGCTTGTTCTTCGGATTATCACTTGTTTCAGGGGGAATACTATTATTTATCGCAAGGATTGGGTACACGATTAACGGGTGGCTTGCGCTGTTTAACCTCATCCCAATATTGAATTTGGACGGGAAGAAGATTTTGAATTGGAGCAAGCCAGTCTACTTTAGCTTGATTGGTTTTTCAATACTATTTGTATTTATATTATGATGAAAAAGAGGAATCCGATACTCGCGGCAATACTGGGTTTTTTCGTTTACCCGCTAGGATACTTTTACTTAGGGCACTTTTGGAGGGGTATTGCAGTCATATTCATAGTGTATCTGGTCACAAGCCCGTTTATACCGGCTGATGAATTCAAGTTCCTCGAAAATATTTCCGGGAATCTGACGAATGCGAATGCTTCGGCGGGAAGCGTGAATGAAAGCTCGCAGCTTAATCTCTCTCAAAACCAGACTATTCCCTCATTGTTTACAGAGCCGTTAAATCAATCCCAGATTTTCGACCAGTTAACAGCCCCCTACATGGAGAATCCATTCCTCATATTCATGCAGTTTTTCATAAGTTCGGTAGTCGCACTAGACTGTTACTTTCTCGCCAGGAAGATGAACCTTGAGGTTGAGGGAAAAATGGGGGTTGAAAAGAAAAAGCCATTGGTTTCTAAACCCTCAAAGAAGGAGGGAGACTCTCCTACCGTGGGCGCAATCTATGGGCCAGGAGTTGAAGTGAAATGTCCGAGATGCAATGTCGGTTTGGCCATGACGTCACCAAAATGCCCGAACTGCGGTGTCAAACTCACCCACTCTTATGGGAAGGATGATGAGTCCGCTCATCCAAAAAAAGCATAAGAGCTGACAAAACCAATAGGAATAATATAACCTTGCCTTCTCCGCTTCCAGCACCAGCAGTTACCCTTCCAACTATTCCAGAAGCCTGTTTAGTCAATGTCGTCGAAGTTGTTGTGGTAAGCGTTGTCGACGTCGTGTATTTAACGAGTGTCGTCGTTGAAGTAGCCGGCTGAGTCGACGAGGTGGTTGATGAAGTCGTGCTGGAAGTCGAAGTCGATGTTGTTGAAGTCGTGCTGGAAGTCGAAGTCGTAACACAGGATTCCCCCACGCAGACTAGGTCTTCAGGGCATCCGCACTTGCTGCACTGGTCTATCAGCTCCCCTTTTTTGTCGCAGTATAGCGGGAGGTCTTGAGTGCATTTTCGAAGTGTTGTTCCGTCTTCGCATGTGATTTTTCTGGGCGCTTCCTCCGGGTAGACGCATACGACGTAGGGGATTAAGTCTGATCCCCAGCCGTCAGTCTCGTTTTTTTCAGGAATAACGAGCTCTGGTTTTCCTCCCTGAGCCTCACAATCCTTCCAGTCGACCGCCCAGGGTAGGGGGCCTGGCATTGGGGGTACCGCACACACGACTGAAGCTAAAAACAAGAATAGTATGGCGGACTTGAAAACTCTGCCTTTCAAAGATTTCATAATTGTATTAGTTAAGGGTAATTAGAATATAAAAACGTTAAACATTGTTCATTTTAGGTTTTTTAGGGTTCCCGCGACAATCAATGGGAGGTTAATCGTGGCGTCACCCTCAACAGTGACGTATCGAGCCTTTCTCTTGACTTTACCCCAAGACACTGCCTCACGAATCCTGGCTCCGGAAAGGCTGCCGTCCCACTCGGGAGCGGACGTTAGATAGACGACCCGGTCTAGGCCGCCTGCGAACTGGTTCCACCAGATAGTATGATGCTTTGATATTCCGCCCCCCACCATAAGCGCCCCAGTACATTTAGCCCCGAAGACGTGGTCTGACATGAACTTTTGGTCTGCGAGCAAGTCGACGTTAAAATCCCGGCCTTGACTGAAAAAAAATGCTTGGCTTCCAAACGCCCCGTCAAAAAACCCCGGGACTACAACAGGAATCTCGTTTTTAGCACACCAATAGATTATGCTCGACTCGTCCATAATATGCTTTCCGACTTCCCGGACAAGCTCTATCCCCGAAGGATTATCATGGCCTTCCGAAAATATTTTTTCGAAAATCGGCTGAAGCTTTTCTTCAAGGATTTCACCGTAACACTCGTTGGGGATAAGGATATTTCCAAGCCTGTTCACGCCCTTCTCGGCGAGATCAGAGTCATCCATCATAAAATCACCGTGATAATAGTCTTTCCAGACTCGGGCGAGATCGTGATCCAGTGTCCCGCAAGTCGTGACGACGACGTCGAACAAACGGCGCTTGACAAGCTCCTTTATGACTCCGCGTGTGCCAGTCGAGATTATGCAGGCGGGAAAGCTTAGAAAATTCACTGACGCTTCATCGGAAAGCATGTCAGAGAGTATGTCGACTGCCACTGCGAGCTTCTTCGCTGTAAACCCCCCTGATGCAGAGTAAGCGTTAATGAGAGCGTCTACGCTCATGCCTTCAGACAGTTTAATATCCTCGACTTTCCTGAAACCGCGCATTGAAGCCATATGAGAGAAAATGGAGTTACTAGGTTATAAATATGCACTCTTTCCGGGAGGTTACGGTGAATCCGATGTTTTTCCGGCGGAGTGACGGAGGATGTTGAAATGCATGTTACTGTGAATGCGAGAATGATGAGGTCTTAATCATGATTAGGGACGTACTTGAAAAATAGTTGATGGTTGCTGTTTATTTATATATCTTTAAATCCTAATGTTTCTGCTATGGGTGTGTCTAGGAAGAAGAAGCGGGCTAAGATGCGCAAACACAAGCTGAAAAAGCGCAGGAAAAAGCTTAGAAACATTCGCAGGAAGAAGTAGTGTTACTTCTTTTTGAATCCGCCTTCGACCATGCGCCAGTACTGTAGCTTTGATTTCTCGGAGTGCATTGTTTCTCCTCCAGAGTCGGCTTTCTCAAGCTCTTTTGAAAGGCGCTTTTTTTCTTCATCACTGATTTCGTTTTTAAGGTCGTGAAGCTTTTTTAAGGCAGCCTCAGCTTCTTTGACTGCTTGTTCGTATTTCTTTTCCTTGGCCTTGATTTTCTTGTTGATTACCTGAAGGTTGAATAGAGATTTCGACAGGAGACCCAGAATGAAGAAAAATGCAAGGACGATGACCGCAAGGAATGCCGCCACATACACGCCTTCGATTATCAAGTGGAAGTCAATGGGGGAAGACCCCTTAATCAACTCGAGAAAGAAACTCAGATCTAGTCTTCCAAAGGCGAGTGATGCCATGATTTTTTTTTAATCCAATATGAGTCTTGTGTCGGAGATAGCAATTGAAGTCGCGCCCTTCCTCCGAATCTCGGGGAGGATGTACTTCAAGCTTTTCTCGTCCATCACGACGAAGATATCGAAGCCGCCGCCGTAAAGCTCGGAAATCGTGGGTTTTTTAACATAGTCTTTTAGAGAGCCGAGTACTGCATCCAACTTCTTGGGGTCTTCAACATTTAGATACACGTTCACCTTCCCCTTGGATTTCAACGCCCCTTCGAAAAGCTTTACGATTTCCTCGATCTTCCGCTTCTTGTCCTTGTCTTTAAGGGTTTTTTTGTTTGCGATGAGATAAGACGACGTAGAAATCACAAAGTCGAGAATCCGGCAGTTGTTTGCGCGAAGGGTTTCACCCGTCTCAGTAGTGTCGATTATAAGGTCTGCCTCGGGTGTGGGAGGCACAACCCACGCCTCAGTCTTGCCGGCAGGCTTTCTGATTATGGCCTTAATCTTCTTTTTAGAAAGATAGTCTCCTATTATCGCAGGGTATTCAGTGGCAACCACAAACGAGTCACCTTCCATTATCTTTTTATCCGAAATCCTTTTCACGTCGGAAATAGACTTAACGTTAGGGTAAACATCCTCTGAAACAGCGACCGCAAGCTTAGTACCCCCAAACTTTAAATCCAAAAGCTTGGTGACATTTCTCGCAAGCTTGGGATTGCTGAGCTCAAACTCTCGTATTATGTCAGTGCCGGCGACCCCGATGTCGCCTTTGCCCACTCCCAGAAGGAAGGGTGCGTCCTGCGGCCTAAGCCGCTTCAATAGGATTTCTTCGTCGTCGATCGAGGGATTATAAGCCCTATCACTAATCCTGACTTTGTATCCGGCACGCTCGAATATTTCAAGCGTCTTGCCCTCCAAGTGCCCGTCGGGAATGTAAAACTTGATCATCCTTAGAATATGAGGAGAAAAGAGTATTAAATCACTTTTTATCTAGGTGATATTCCCTAGGGAAAAATCTACATTTATATTCATTATCCTAATTACTTTATCGTTTTTATGGGTGGTTTTTTTTATGAAGGATCCTGAGTCGGTTGAGGAATTGGGTTTAGAGCACGAGTATCATAATCTCGCCAACGATTATTTCGCCATCGAAGACTTCGACAAGGCCATCGAACACTACAGTAAGGCTTTGACGATAAGCCCGAAGCTTAAGGAATCACTGTTCAACAGGAGCCTCGCCTACATCCGCAAGAATGAGTATCCTAAGGCCATAAAGGATTTGGACCGAGTAATCGAGTTGAACGACATCCTGGCTGAAGCATTCTACGCGCGGGGATTATTGCACGAGCATGAGGGAAGGGTTGAGCGGGCTGTTGAAGACTACTCAAAAGCACTGGAAGTCGATCCAGGATACTCTGACGCCTTCACCCAGAGGAAGAACGCCCTCGAAAAAAAATAGAATACCGCGAAAAGTTAAAATGGTTTACAAACGGATTTTATACTTGGTGGACAAGGTCCCTGAGATACCCTATTTCATATTGGCGCTCGCACTCATCTTTAAGAATCCTTACGGATCCTTAGGCCATTACTTTTCAGGGGCATTCATTTTTCTCGTAGTGACCTTGGTTATGGGGGTCATTTTAAAACTAACTTTCAGGACGAGCAGGCCTAAACAGTATAAGTCAAGGTTTGGTTTGTTTAAATACGGTTTCCCTTCACTGCACACGATGATCTCTGTGGGAGCCCTCTCATTCGTCTATTTCATAAATCCTTGGTTGACTTTGATCCTTCTGCCGGTCGGCTTGTTCTACGTTTACGCTAGAATTATCGAAAGGTATCACACAAAGATTGATGTTGTTGGAGGTGCATTAATCGGGATTGCAACAGGGATTGTGATCGGATACAACATGGAATACTTTGCCTTGCCGGCAGACATTGAATTCATTTTCTCAACACTCTTTTTCACAATCCCCGTGGCGGCAAGCTACGGGAGGGTTAGGAAGCTTATTTAATGCAATATTTATATGGACGAAAATAATTAGTTTAATACTATGACTGATTCAGAAACAACCCCGGACATGCCAAAAGATGACAAAATCTTTGTCATAGGTTTGGTTATAGTATTCCTGTTTCTAGTGTACCTGATATTTTTCATGAATTGAAAAACCGTACACTGGATTAAGACGTCAGATTAAAGTAACTGACGTTAAGTTCCTCTCACAGAACTTGCACGAAAGCACGAGGGGGTCTGTTTCCCTTACGATAAATACTGTTTCAACCGGCTCGCGCTCCTTGTTGGTAATGCAGTTTGGATTCGGACAGCATATACTTCCAGTTATTTTCTTGGGGAGCTTGACATTCTCCTTCCTAACAACCTTAAAGTTGGTGATAACGTTTACAGTCGCCGTCGGAGCAATTAATGCAATGTGGCTGAGTTCACTAGCCTTAATCTTCTTGTTCTCGACTTTCACGATATCTTTCTTCCCGTAAACGCTTGAAGGAACGTTCATGGCGATTGTGACTGTGTCGGAGAAGGATTCGTCAATTCCCAGGATATCCAAGACTTCCGGCGCCTTACCCTGCGGAATATGATCTATGACAACCCCGTTTTTAATCCGCATGACCCTCAGGGTCTCAGCCTCCTTAAGTGACTTCTTCTCCATAAAACTTTAAAACCTCACATTCAAAACAAGACATAAAAGCGCCATCCGCACGGGCACCCCGTTTTTCGCCTGCTCGAAATACCGTGCATGAGCCGTCTTGTCAAGATCATAGTGTATCTCATTAACCCTTGGCAGAGGATGTAGGATAATCGACCTCTTCTTCAAATCCTTTAGAATGTTCTCGTCAAGGATGAAAGCATCCTTAACCCGCTCATACTCCTGAAGATCCGGAAACCTCTCTTTTTGAATGCGAGTCGAGTATATTACGTCACAGCCTGAAACATCGAGATCGCTCGTCTCGTTAACCGAAAGACCTAGATCTAAAAGCTCTTTAGTAATCCTTGCGGGCATCCGAAGGTCGGATGGAGAGATGAATCGTAGGTTTACGTCATAAAGTTTTAAAGCTTCAGCTAGAGAGTGCGCGGTTCTGCCGTACTTTAAATCCCCGACAATGCTTATCGTAAGCCCGTTTAATCCCCCAAACTCTTTCTTTATCGTGTACAAGTCTAAAAGCGTCTGGGTGGGATGCTGGTTGGCGCCGTCACCACCGTTTATCACAGGCAACTCCGTGTTTTCCCCTGCGAGGCGGGCAGGACCCTCCATATGAGTTCTCATGACGATAATGTCTGCATAACCTTCAGTCATCTTGATGGTGTCGATGATCGTCTCCCCCTTTTCAACGGAAGTGCCTTCAGGAGCGGAAAACCCCAGACAGGATCCGCCGAGACGGAGCATTGCAGACTCAAAGGATAGACGCGTCCTAGTGGAAGGCTCGAAGAATAATGTCCCCAATATTTTCCCCTTTAAAAGACCCAAAGCCTTGCCCTGACTAAAAAGTTTTTCCATCCGGGCAGACTTTTCCAGAACGTGATCAATCTCCTCCCGAGACAAGTCCCGAATCGAAATCACGTCTTTTTTCGTCCACTTCATCATTGAATAATAATCTTTATTTACTATATATAAACAGACCAATTGTGAGACGCCTAAAATGCCTTCCAGGATAATAGAGGACAAGGGTTACGAGATCGGCTTGGACAAGTCTGGCAGACCAACGCTTAGAGTCAATCTGGGTAAAGAACAGTTGCCCAAAGCTTTAGAAGAGGCAATTAGAAGAGGTGACGTCTCGACCGAAGAGTTATTGCAACAACTCTCAGAAAGCGATGAAACCCCCTTCACCATTGAAGGAGTCAACGAAAAGCTTAAGTCTGCTCGTAAGCCGGGTCTGGAAGCAATCGAAGGAGCCCGAGATTTGGAAGTGGAGGTCGTAGACCCTAAATCGCGGAGGACTCTCATCAGAGCCACCAAACCGGAGGGACTAGTATCCTTGATGGGGCCTTTAGGCCCGAAAGGGGAGACTGGGGAAAAAGGCCCAGTCGGGCCTGATTCTGGAGGAAGAACTGTGAAAACTGTCGAAGGCGGTAGGAAACCCCGTCACTCCCCCTTCCTTCCCCTCAAAGTTCTTGGAAGCCTTCTCCAATAGTTCAAGCCACCGCTCAGGTGAAGGCTTAACCCTGCCCGATGCATACGCCTCCCACTCATTCTTCTCGCCCCCCTCTAGGTTCTCATAGACTAACTGGTTTACTTCGCCTTGGACTGCATCGAGCTGGGCAAGCTTCATGGGTACGTAGTCTGATTCCGACCTGAATAATTCAGGGGCCACATACCTTAATGTTTTTACGTTTTCTACGACATCGTCGTATGAGCGAACCCAAAGACCCGAGTCCGACCCGTCCCCGAGCAGGGCGTCGATGGTTGGGAGTCTTTTTCCCAGGAAATCACGCTGCTCTTCGAGTGTCTTAAGTTCGCCGTTCTCCCTCATTCTCCCGTACTCTTTACCTATGTCTGAGAGTTCATCCGTTTTATCGACGGGTTCCCCCAATTTTTCACCGTATTCAACGAATAATCCGCGTTGATATAGCGTTTTTTCCGCCTCCTTGAATTCATGCATTTTCTTGAGCCCATCGTTTATCTCCCCGAGTGCCTTAAGTGTTAGGATGCTGTGCCTGGGCAATCCCAGCAGGCGGGCGATGTTTTCGAGGTTGCGTTTCCTGTCTAAATCATTTAGCCGCATTTGTTCAGACTGCGCGCTCACGTCCCTGAAAGGATCGGGTCCGAGCTCGAGGGAGCCTCCTTCTGGGGCTGAAAATACCCCTGCCATGCTTTTTCGCCCGGCTAATGATCCATCGTAATCAACAAGCTTTTCAAGTTTTGTGATTTCGTCTTGAGTGAGAAAATCCCTGTCTCCAAGGAGATCTTTTTCATGAAGCCAGGAGTTCATGAAGTGGTTTTCAACGAGGTCTATGTATTCTCTAACACTATCTGTTACGACATTATCTGGAGAATCTACATTTTTTATAAAACCTTTCCTCGCATTTTCAATCGTATCCTGGACTGCCTTGAACCTAATAAACCTCTCCCCCTCAAGTCTAATCCTTACCGGCTCGTAGAAGGCGCGAGCAGTTGTCGTTGCGGCTGCGAGGGCTGCGCCGCCGACGGCGCCATACGGTCCACCAACGAAGTTTCCGAGCAATGCACCTTCGCCTACCGTGATGGCCGAAGATACCATGAGCTGCGGGGTGGAAATGTTTGGGTCGCTAACCTTGGCTCCAGTGTGCAAGCCTTCGGTGACGATGCCGACTGGTGCTGCGACTGCCATGAAAATGCTTCCTGCGGGAACGCCAAACTTGAGCGCAACATGGTCTACCACGCCGAAACCAATAATTGCCGCCCCGGTTTTAGTCCCAGTCCACGGCACCTCCTTCAAAGTTTCTATTGGGTGGTCCACTATCGTGTGGCCTGCCTGGGCCATGGTGAATGCGGCGGTGAATCCGACACCCTTCCACAAGCTCTTCGACTTTAGCAAATCCTTTAATTTCGGACCCCACCTTTTCACCAGGGAGCGTGTCACGGACCTTCGAAGCTCGGGCGTACCCGCGACTTGCGGGTCCGTGCTTTCCAGGTCGAATAGTGCGAGTGCTTGTTCAGGGGAAATCCCTAATTTTTCGAGATTAGCGACCGTTGTCTTGTTTATAAAAACGTGCTTGTGTTCTATTGCCTGTCGCGCGATTTCCGGGTCGATGATTTTTAATGCGTATTCACCTGCTTTGGCAAGGCGCATGGAATGCACTTTCGAGCCTCCTCGCCGGGGTATGTCAGGTGCATAGCAGTCTGGAGAGCGTTCATTGAATACCAGCCTATGGAGTTCACCAAGTGCTCTAACCTGTTGCTCGCTTAATTGACTTATCGCTTCTCTTCCGAAGACTTCTTGGGCAATGTCCTTGCAGTATTCTACTGGCTGAGTTGCGTGTCTTACTGCGTCCTTTGCGCTTTTCGGGTCGAAGCCGAGGTAGAGGGCTCGTTTGTATCCTGCGGAGGCGTCGCGTGCGCGAGAGCATTCCCTGAATCCTTGTTCGATTGATTTAGGCAGTGGTTTTGTCAGGCCTGCTTGCATTCTGCGGGGGTCGAATTCTGTTAGCGGGTTTTTGTTTACCAGATACCCTTCTGCTGCATTGTATTTCAAGTTCGGGTTGTTATCTACTAACTTGTTCACTAAGTCGGCCATGTTCTTGCTGATTTCCAAGGTTTTGGGAGGGCTTTCGGGGAAAACGCCTTCCACTCCAACGGCCAAATCCGTTACTGGTTTTACGCCGAGGTATGTGAAGAGTGCGTTTCTCGCGGATGAAGGGTTGGTATCCACTGCGGCTCGCAGTATCCGCTTTGTCCTGCCGTCGAGGTTTTGGATTCTTGTAGTAATTCTTTGGATGCTTTGAGTTCCTAATCCCGCATCGATTAAATTTTGTTGGGTGGGCAGGTTTACTTCCGCTGAAATGTTTTTTATCGAACCGAAGTCGCCGATTACTGCCGTCAGTTTTCCCGATGATTTGTCTCGAACCGGGAAAAAACAGTCTGGTTCGAGTTGAAAGTCATGAATTCTCGCAATTTCAGTTTGACGCTTCATGTCTGCATAAAAGTCGAGTGAATCCTGCCTGGGTAGCTGTGCTATGTCGCTTTTCACGCCAGTGTCTAAAAGCGTTGTAAGTAGAGCGTGCTCGCCTCTCCCAAGGCTTTCAAGGCGGGCCGTATCCACGATATTCAAGTCCAGATTTTCCGTGCGGTTTACTGCCTTAAGCGCCTCAATCAATGTGAATTCCCTTACAGGATATGAGGGTCTGATAATCCTGTTAAAATGCCATCTGCGGTGTGGGGTTTTCCGTGCGAGATCTATGGTCTTTTTCTTACCTCCCTTCCCCATAACAGTCACTTCGACCTTCTCGACTTTACCCTCCATCCCCTCCCCGAGAGGCTCCCCCCTTTTTATTGTTACGCGACGAGGTTTCCTACCGCCTTCGACAGTTTTCACAGTTCTTCCTCCAGAATCAGGCCCGACTGGGCCTTTTTCCCCAGTCTCCCCTTTCGGGCCTAAAGG